>JAQUCU010000068.1 GCA_028686055.1 Desulfuromonadaceae bacterium | reverse complement strand
ATGCCTACAAATACCTGCCAGACTCTGTGCTTGAATTTCCCTCACAGGAGGAGTTCTCACGTATGCTTGCCGAAACCGGTTTTTGCAACATTCATCTCCATGAACTTACCTTTGGGATTGCTACAATCTATGTCGGGGAAAAAGAGTAGCGGTATGTGGCGGTTTTTGAACTTGAACAAAAAAAGGCGGCTTTTCAGCCGCCTTTTTAGATTGTAATAGTACTGTAATATCAGTAAATTAACTATCTCAAAAGTTTCAGTCACAGACTCTAAAGTAAGTTTTTGTTACTTCTTGATCATCTCTATTTCCAGGGTGATTGTTATCTCATCGCCCACCATCACCCCACCGGTTTCAAGAGCTGCATTCCAGACAAGGCCGAAGTCCTTGCGATTGATTTTAGTGGTGGCAGTGGCACCTTTACGGATGTTACCCCAAGGGTCTTTGCTCTCCTTGGTTGGCCCGTCTACGTCAAGCACGACCTGTTTGGTTACGCCGTGTAGAGTTAGATTACCCGTGACTTTTAACTTGTTCTTGCCTACCTTGGTTACTTTAGTGGACACAAAGGTCATCGTAGGATATTTTGCCACATCAAAGAAGTCAGCGCTCCGCAGGTGTTCGTCCCTTTTTTGCACGTTCGTGTTTATTGATTTGGTGTCTATGGTGACTTGGACCTTCGATTTGGTAATATCTTTGTCGTTTATTTCAACGACTCCGGTGTGTTTGTCAAAGTTGCCCTTTACGTTAGACACCATAAGGTGTTTAACCTTAAAACCGATATTTGAATGGTCCGGATCAATGGTCCAGGTGGATGCAAGAGCAAGTGCCGGAAGAGCCAGGGCGATGATTGTGCTGATAGATGCGATAATCCGTTTCATGGTATTTCTCCTTTTGTAGTCGTATGATGATAGAAATATTCATTGCTTAGCCAATAATTTTTGTGCGATATCTCTGTTAGCTCCCTCCTCCTTTCATTCCAAGTTTTTTGCACAGTATTCCCAGCTGTTCCTGCTCATTTTCGGAAAGTATGTTCATTTCAGCAACGATAGCTGACTCTACGTCAGCAAAAACCCTGGCTATCAATTCAGTCCCTGCTTCAGTGAGGTGGACCGTTAAGTAGCGTCGGTCTTCACTGTCACGCTCTCGCCGTACCAGAGATTGCTTTTCAAGGTTATCAATTACCAAGGTGATGTTACCAGTACTCTTGAGGATCTTTTCGGCGATGTCCTTCTGGCACAGTGGACCTTTATGGAATAAAGCCTCCAGTACACCAAATTGACTTATAGTAAGTTTGGGTGTCGACAGCACTCGATGTACCCTGCTGGTGACTGATCCAGCTGCCCTCATCAGCTTAGTATAGGTACTCAGGGCTCGGTATGTTTGGTTTTCTATGGGCTTCATTGTTAATCTTTCTATACAGCCGTGTAATTTATATTAATATCGAATGATTTAATATAAAACTATATTGTTTGTACGATGCTGTCAATAGTTTTTTTCCGAGAGTTAGCAAGCTAGAACTAAAAATGGGATATTAGTTAGTATCGGTAGTATTGACTGATATAAAGTTCAAGGAGGGGCAGTTGGAAGAAAAAAATGAGACCTGTATCGACAGCGGCAAGCATTTACTCTGACTCCACTTGGGCACGCTCCTGATTGCCTGGAGCAGGGTATTGAATCCCATGTGGTTCTTTTGGAAACCCGCCAAAGTCATGAAATTGTACTTAAGGAACAGCGTTTACCGTAACCGCTGAACCTGTATTCCATGTTTTCCTGGTGCTGCTATTTCCCACAGCACTTTTTGTATTTGAGACCGCTTCCACATGTACACGGGTCATTACGACCGATTCTGGTTACTATCAGAGGCTTTGGGCGAACCATGCTGCCCTCGGTAAAATACCAGCGGCCATCTTTCCGTTTGAATTGTCCGGCTTCATGATGTTCACGCTTGTCGCCTTTCTCGGTGAAGCGGGCAATGAACTCCACTTCTCCGACGGAGTCGTCAGCTTCGCCTCTTTTTGTGCCGATGATTTCAAGTCCCTGCCATTCGGCCGTTTCGGCCCACTCTTTTGTGCCGGTGTGATCATAGCCCTGGCGGTGGTCAGGGTGGGTGCTTTCAAAGATGAAATCCATCTTGGCGAAGACGTAGGCCGAATAGCGGGCGCGCATGAGCTGCTCGGCCGTATCTGCGGCTCGACTGCCTGATATGATCTGTTCACAGCACTCGGAGTAGGGATTGCCGCTTCCGCACGGACATAAGGTCATGGTTGGTTCTCCTTGGTAATCGGAAAGAATTTTCGTTACTTCATTTTGCAGGAATGATTTGTCAGTATGCTCAATGCCTGTTCTGGTGACATATTTTCGCCCCGTTTGTCAAATGGTATCTCAAAATAGAGCTTGTCCGGGATCTATTTAACCTGTATTCTTAAAAGTTATAAAAACCGCATAAATAGTGAGGAAATATATGGGAATTCCAAAAAGTGAATTGCTGCAGGCACCGTTGACGGCACATGAAACACGCTGGGCCGGTGAGCTTGCAGACAGGCTGCCGTATGACGTGGATTTGACGTTTGAGGAGTCTAAAATCCTGACCAGGATTCCGAGCAATGAGTGGCCTGACTCACTTATGCTTAAGGTGAAAAATGTTATAAATATTGAGGATTTTCTGATTGAAAACCTGGATTAGCAGTGTCCGGCTCTGCTCCACACTTGAGTAGTCCATAAAACCGAAGGGGTACAACCGTTGAAATACCAGCGTAAAGCATTCATTGCACCATTAATGACTATAGCAGTACTCGTTTTTGCGGCGTGTACAGGCAGCAACGGCATCGACCGTGAACCAGGCAAAGTGCAGAAGGAAGCCGCTCTGAAGGCTTCTGAAGCGGCTTTTGCGGCGACGACCACTGCAACCAGGAAGGCCGCGGCTTTTGCCGCACAGACCAGTGCCGCCCGTAAATCAGCTCCCAAGGTAAAACACAATACCGGTGAGAGTCCGGAGTATGCCAAACAGTGCGGCTGGCCGGTAAAATGCCCCGCACCACTGCCCGGCTCAATTCTCCCCTCCAGACGTATCGTCGCCTACTACGGTAATCCTCTTTCGAAGAAGATGGGGGCGCTGGGTGAATTCCCCAAGGACGATATGCTGCGTCGTCTTAAGGTCGAAGTGGCCAGATGGCAGAAGGCTGATCCGGCCACTCCGGTTCAACCTGCCCTGCATCTGATCGCGGTGGTGGCACAGGGAGCGCCCGGCAATGACGGCAAATACCGTATGGTTATGCCGGATAAAATAATTAACCAGGTATATGGCTGGGCTAAAGAAGCTGGTGCGGTCATGTTTATCGATATTCAGAGCGGACACGACGATATACGATCTTTGCTGCCGCGCTTCGAGTGGATTTTGAAGAACCCTGACGTGCATCTGGGGATCGATCCGGAATTTAACCTGATAAAAAGCGGCAAAAAACCGGGGACTAAGATAGGTACCTACGATGCAGCGGATATAAACTACGTTTCCGGCTATCTTAAGGGACTTGTTAAAAAATATAATCTGCCGCCAAAGGTGTTTGCCGTGCACAGATTTACCCGCAACGGCGTAACGAATTCAAAAAACATCGTGTTGCGCCCCGAAGTGCAGATTGTGATGCACATGGACGGCTGGGGAGCCCCTTGGTTGAAACGCAATTCGTATAAGGAGTATGTTGTTGCCGAGCCGGTGCAGTACACCGGGTTCAAGCTTTTTTACCACAACGACACCAAAAAGGGTGATCCGCTGCTGACTCCGCACGAAGTGCTGAAGCTTGATCCGAAGCCGCTCTATATCCAGTACCAGTAGCCGGCCGGAACCGGTACTTCATGCTGCTCATATTCCCGCCACTCGCCAAAGCGTGCGAACCGCCGCCCGGCATAGCTGCTCTGGCAGCCTCATTGAATGCTCATGGTGTGCAGTGCCGTCTGCTCGATGCCAATCTGGAAGGGCAGCTATGGCTGCTCGATCAGCCGCAGGCCGCCGCCGATACCTGGAGTCGCCGGGCGTCCAAGGGAAGGGAAGGCAATCTGGCCGCATTGCGTGATAGCGCCGTCTATCGGGCTCCTGACCGCTATCGACGTGCTGTCAGTGATCTTAACCGTATCCTGTCGCATTCAGCTGCTGAAAATGGTGTGACGATTGGGTTCGCTGACTACCAGCACAAAATTCTCTCGCCATTACGAAGTGCCGACCTTGTGGCTGCGGCTCTGGATCCGGAGAGTAATCCCTTTTTCCGCTATTTCAGCCGGCGGCTGCCGGAGTTTCTGGCCGGTGTCGGCACCGTAGGTTTCTCGCTCAACTATCTCAGCCAGGCTCTCTGCACCTTTGCCATGATCGGCTACGTCAGGAAACGGTATCCGAGCCTGAAAATCATCCTCGGCGGCGGTCTGGTGACCTCATGGATGCAGCGTCCTGAATGGATCAACCCCTTCGGAAATTTGGTGGACAGCCTGATTACCGGACCGGGAGAAGAACCGTTGCTGGCACTCCTCGGGAGTACTGCAACCCCGAAAAAACACGTTCCCCCCGATTATACAGGACTGCCCCTAACGAAGTATTTTTCACCCGGTTTGATCCTCCCTTACAGCGCCGGCAGTGGCTGCTACTGGAACCGTTGTTCGTTCTGTCCCGAACAGGCCGAACGGAACAGATACCGTCCCGTGCCGCCCTCCCGTGTGCTGTCAGACCTGAGCCATTTGACCGAACAAACGAAGCCGGTTCTGATCCACCTGCTGGATAACGCCATCAGCCCGGCTCTGCTGCATGCCCTTGCTGATAATCCACCGGGGGTTCCATGGTACGGTTTTGCGCGGATTGACGAGCATCTGGCCGATCCGGAGTTCTGTCGGGCCCTTAAGCGTTCCGGCTGTGCGCTGCTCAAACTGGGACTTGAGTCAGGTGATCAGGGTGTGCTGGACCGGATGTGCAAGGGGATCAGTCTCGGCTTGGCCTCACGGGTACTGAACAGTCTCCGCCGGGCCGGGATTCCTGTTTACTGCTATCTGCTGTTCGGGACGCCGGGAGAAACCGTAGTGGAGGCCCGCCGTACCCTTGAGTTTGTCGCCGCTCATCACTGTGCAATCAGGTTTCTCAATCTGGCGGTATTCAATATGCCTCTGTATGGAGACGAGGCGCAGGAATACGGAAATGAGCCGTTCTACGAGGGGGATCTTTCGCTCTACACCGCCTTTCGACACCCAGGCGAATGGGACCGTAAAAAGGTGCGCCGCTTTCTGGAACGTGAATTCAAGCGTCACCCGGCCATAGCCGCGATAGTGAGGAATGATCCGCCGCAGTTCGGCTCCAATCATGCAGCATTCCTCTGCGGCATACTGTAATTAGCACTTTAGTTATGTGATGTTGTTGTGTTATAAGCCAAACTCATATTTGCGGGAGGGTGACATGGAAATTTTTGGCGGTTTCATGGTGATGATGAGTATCCTCAGCCTTTTTCTGGCGGTTGTCTGGTTGGTTATGCCATTTGTAGTATTTGCGATCAAAGGCAAGCAGGACCGGACGCTGGAGGTTCTTGAAGCGATAGAGAAGCGGCTGACGGCTCTTGAATCAGCGCTTAAGCCTCTTGAACCGGGATCGAAGCTGCCCGGATCATCTGGGGGATCGTCGAATGAACATCCGCCTGGAGATGTGGTGACAGCGGCAGAATATGCTGATGAGAAAAAAGGTCCTGAAGCGTCAACCGCAGTTTAGATATCTGGAGGATTGTAAAAATGCTGTTATGCGGAAAAAAAGCTGTAATTTTCGGGGTTGCAAACGATAAGAGTATCGCCTGGGCGATTGCCAGGTTTTTCCATGAGCAGGGTGCTGAACTGGCGATAACATACGCTGGAGATGCCCAGGAAAAGCGTGTCCGGCCGCTGGCAGAGTCGATAGATGCCGCGGCTATACTCCCCTGTAATGTCGCCAGTGATGATGAGATTGCATCGGTTTTCAGCGAGCTTGGCAAGGTCTGGGACGGTGTTGACATTGTCGTTCATGCCGTTGCCTTTGCGAACAAGGATGAGCTGAAAGGTACCATTTTAAATACCACCCGTGAAGGCTTTGCCACCGCCATGGATATCAGCGCTTACTCCTTTCTGGCAATCATGAAAGCTGCCCAGCCGATGATGCAGGGGAGGGGCGGTTCCGCCCTGGCACTCACGTATTATGGCGCGATGAAGGTCTTCCCGAGCTATAACGTCATGGGTGTCGCCAAGGCAGCGCTTGAGGCATCTGTGCGCTATCTTTCTGATGCGTTCGGCCCCGATGGTATCCGGGTAAATGCAATTTCTGCCGGCCCGATCCGCACCCTGGCTTCAGCCGGGGTCAATGGTTTCCACAATATTCTCAACCACGTCGAGTCCAAAGCTCCGCTGCGGCGAACCATCACCCAGGAAGACGTTGCCAAGGCGGCAATTTACCTCTGCAGTGACATGGCCAGCGGCGTCAGCGGAGAGATTCATTATGTTGACGGCGGGTACAATATTATAGGTCTTTAGTTCTGGAGTCGCCCCATTAAAGAAATATTTGGCAATCTTGCAGGCTTGAAATCAAGCCAGATCCAGTCTCTGGAACGTCTTTACCGGAGGCGGGTTCCGGTTGCAGAATTCTGCTCACATGATCTGGCTGTCCGCCTCATCGAGCTCTCCGGCGACCTGCGCCGCCAGATTGGGATCCTCGTTAATCGCACCGGCAATGTGGAATATGTTATTGTCGGCGATGAAAAGGGGGTGGTGATCCCCGAACTGCGTGATTACCCTCTCGGCAAAAGAGTTCTGCGCGGTCTGCGCCTGATCCACACCCACCTGAAAAACGAGCCGGTATCCGAAGACGACTTGACCGACCTCTCCCTGCTGCGCTTTGACCTGCTCGCCGCTCTGCTGTACACACCTGGTAAAAACCAGATTTACGCCCAGTTGGCCTGGTTGACTCCGGACCAGAGAGGCGCAAGCACGACCGTAGATCCGGTTGCGCTCCTTGAACATATTGAACTGGATTGCAGTCACGCGATTTCGGAGCTCGAAGCCGACCTCGAAAAAGCGGCCCGCAGTATGTCTAAAGAGAAAGATGTTCTTGAACGGGCTATCCTGATCTCTGTAACGACTTCCGGAACACGCCAGGAAGCTGAAGATTCAATGGCTGAGCTGCGCGAGTTGGCGCGGACCGCCCGGGTGGAGGCACTGGACGAATTCATCCAGAGGCCCAAGAAACTTAATCCCCGCTTTCTGATGGGGGAAGGGATGATGCGTGACGTGGTCATCAGGGCTATGCAGCGCGGCGCCAGCATGCTGATCTTCGACCAGGAACTGACTCCGGCCCAGATCCGTTGCATCTCTGCGATGACGGAGCTGAAGGTTATCGACCGCAGCCAGCTGATACTGGATATTTTTGCAAGGCGGGCGAAAACGCTGGACGGCAAGGTGCAGGTGGAGCTGGCCCAGCTCAAGTACCTGCTGCCGCGCCTGACCGGGCGTGGGGTGCAGATGTCGCGCCTTATGGGAGGGATCGGCGGCAGGGGACCGGGTGAAACCAAGCTGGAGACCGACCGGCGCCGTATCCGTGACCGTATTGCCAGCCTTGAGCGTGAACTGAAAGAGCTTTCCCAGGGGCGAGACCAGCGGCGAAAACAGCGGGCCAAGGCGGGGGTGCCGATCATATCGATTGTTGGCTATACCAATGCCGGAAAATCGACCCTGTTGAACGCCCTTACGAAGAGTGATGTTTTTACCGAGGACCTGCTTTTTGCGACGCTTGACACGTCAAGCCGCCGCCTCCGCTTTCCGCGTGAGCGCGAGGTGATCATCACCGACACTGTCGGTTTCATCCGTTCTCTGCCGAAATCCCTGCTGGGAGCGTTCAAGGCGACGCTGGAAGAGATGCGTGATGCCGACCTGCTGCTGCACGTGGTGGACGCATCCCACCCCCGTTTTAAGGATCAGATTGCCCAGGTACGGACTATTCTGGCGGAGCTGGAGCTGGGGGACAAGCAGGAGCTGCTGGTGTACAACAAGGCTGATCTGCTGGATGATATGAGGAAGAAGGATATGGTTGCGTTTCTACGCGTCCGCCAGTCTGCCCGAACCCAGAACAGCGTCACGGTATCGGCACGCGACCGCAAGAGCCTCAAGCCTCTGATGGATGAACTGCAGAGAAGATTCTGGCCGGAAGATGAAGGTTTTATTCAAACTGCGCCTTGAATCCGGCCCAAATCTGCTTTAGCTCGACAACTTCGCCCCGCAGAGCGGCAACCTCTTCCTCAAGCCTGACAATTCGCTCATTCTCCGCCACTACCCGCTGTCGGGCAGCTTCAGGGCGTGCTTCGTGATTTTCTTCAGGGCACTCCGAAATGCCGGAAAAAAGCTGTGCGTAGCGCCCTTCTTTCCTCCCGGGCTGGCGGGGCAGCAGCGTAATCAGCGGCTCTTCGCGCTGAACCAGCTCCTGCAGAACCTCTTCGACTGCGGCCAGGTCGCCAAACGGGTGCATCCGCTCTCCCCTGGTCCGCAGTTCGCCAACGGTCTGCGGACCACGCAGCAGCAGTTCACAGATGATTGCCAGTTCAGCAGGCATCAACCCCGTTTTTTCAGCCAGCAGATGGCGATACTTCGGCACTCGGCCGCCGTCTGCTGAAAGCACCACCAGTTGTTTGAAACGGAGTGAATCCAAGGCCCGCACGATCTCTTCCTCTGTCAAGGCTGTTACAGGGTCACGGTTGGACTTCTGGTTGCAGGCGTTGGTGAGGGAATTGAGCGACAGCGGGTAATACTCCGGTGTAGTCAGCTCTTTTTCCATCAGGCTGCCCAGAACACGTACTTCAATATCGCCCAGTGTTATGTCCACTCATGCTCCTCTTTTTGTATCAGTGAAATGTCGGCATCTTTTCCTGGAACAGTACATAGGGGCTGACAATCAGCATTGAGAACTTCTTATGTATATCCTCCTCCCAGGAACGGATCTGCGAGTCAGATGGTTTTCCGATCATGCCGTCTTCTACCAGCTGCTGGATAATCGCGACGTCATCGGAAGCGACTTTAATGGCGGTATCTGCCAGATCAAGTGAATCATCAACCAGAATCAGTCCGCCACGGCCCAGATGGGCCCGCAGGCAGCTCCAGTCGGCTTCATCAATCGTAAGGGCCATTTCTTCTTTGCTTGGTAACATCGCAACTCCTTTCTTTTACATTCTTCTGCCATATTTGCCGTTTTCGGCGCCACATTTTTTATCACGCGACGCACACAAAGTCCATGCCTTCCTGCCAGCCAAGCTTTTCCGCAACAGTTCTAAACTGCTCGCGTGCTCCACGTACTCCGATGGCTACGATCATTTTCCTACCGTTCAGATTAAGTTCTGCCGGGGGGATTACCGGCGCATTGTGCAGAACCCGCCCGATCTTTTTCGGGTCGACGTCCAGCCAGGTCGAAACCGTCACATCTGCAGCAGCCAGCAGACGCCCCCATGCACGTGCTTCCAGCCCCGCACCGGAGATTACGACGTCGTGACAACCCTTCAAAAAACCGTGCAGAAGATGGTGGCATTTGCACGCGCGGAAAGACTGCGAAGCGTATTCATCCATGGTGCGGGTGGCGCGTTCCGGATGGTCACGCCAGAACAGGAGTGATTGCGGCAGGCGGGCAAAGTGTACACCGGCTGCAGCCATGCGCAGCCAGAGATCGTAGTCCTCCGGCCAGCCGTTGTCGTGGTATCCATCAAGCTCTTCAAGAATCGTTCTACGCGTCATGATGCTCGGATGGATAAAGGGCGATTCTACGAACAGATCCCTGATGGCCAGAGAATGATCTGTCAGGCTGTTTTGCCAGGATTCATAGTCGAGCATTCCCTGTTTGATGCCGGAGCGTGGGAAATGGCGAAAATTGCAGGCCACCAGTCCGGTGTCAGGATGCGATTCCAGATAGGCCGCCTGCAGCTGAAGGCGCCGCTGGTGGCAGATGTCATCACCGTCCATACGGGCCAACAGCGGGCCTCGACAGGCTTTTAAACCGGAATTGAGGGCAACTACCAACCCGCAGCCTTCGCTCCTGATGACATGTACTCTACTATCCTGCCCGGCTGCGGCAGCGAGGATGAGTGGCGTCGAGTCGCTTGAACCGTCATCAACCACAACCAACTCCCAGTCGGTAAATGTCTGGCAGTAGAGTGAGTCCAGCGTTGCCTGCAGGTAACGTTCTTCATTGCGGACCGGCATGAGGATTGAGACCTGCGGCATTGGAATTGTGTGCTGTTGTGGCATAGATTGGTATCCTGGTATAATTTTGCTTGACGGTACTGAATGATACGGTAAGTATATGAAATAATCCATACAGGAATAAACGGAGCTATGAGAGGCTTACCAAAACAGCAGGGCTGTACATTTAACCGTATTGAGGAGTTGCTTGCCACGCGCAATAGCGATTATGCGGCAGATCATGGCGGACGCACACGCGCTTCAGTCGCCATGATACTGCACCAGGCCGCCGATGATCTGGAAATTCTGTTTATCCAGCGTGCCACCCATGACCTTGACCCTTGGTCAGGTCATATAGCGTTTCCTGGCGGCAAGCTGGAGGAGGGGGAACTGGAATGTCAGGCGGCCCTTCGGGAAACGCATGAAGAGGTTGGGATTGATCTGGGGCAGGCCCGTTATCTCGGACGACTTGCCGATGTGACCGGAGCCAATCTGCCGGTAAGGGTTTCCTGCTGCCTGTTCGGCCTGGACCGTACCAGCTGCAGCCCGGTACTGAACGGAGAGGTACGGGATCTGTTCTGGGTTTCTCTTTCCGACCTGCGCGACCCGGGCCGTCATCTGCAGAGCAGTGTCGCTTTCGATGAAAGGCGTTTTGAAATGCCGGCAATCAGGCTGCCGGTAGATGATAAACCGTTGCTGTGGGGGATTACGTATCGACTGGTCATGCAATTTATGTGTATTCTGGAGGATTACCGATGTTCCGGTGAATAATTCTGTAACTACCTGAAGATGGTAGAATTCGACGAGGGGGATGATCATGAATGAAAAAACAGGAATTATTACTTTTAAAGGAAACCCGATGACTCTGCTGGGCCCCGAGCTTAAGGTGGGTGACGCCGCTCCGGATTTTGCTGCCGTTGACAACGGA
The DNA here is from genome assembly GCA_028686055.1 of Desulfuromonadaceae bacterium. GTDB lineage: Bacteria > Desulfobacterota > Desulfuromonadia > Geobacterales > Pseudopelobacteraceae > JACRCG01. The sequence goes on along the minus strand of JAQUCU010000068.1, from coordinate 2,312 downwards.
CTTGCCGTCGTGACGCTCTCCAGCTATGACGGCAAAGTCAAGATCCTCACGACGGTGCCATCCCTCGACACGCCGGTTTGTGACACGGAAACCCGTCGTTTTAACCAGGAAGCCGCTTCGCTGCCGGGGGAAGTTGTGGTGCTGACCGTCAGTCTGGATCTTCCCTTTGCCCAGAAACGGTGGTGCGGAGCCGCAGGCATCGACAGGGTTGTCACGCTTTCGGACTATCGCGAGCGTTCCTTCGGGCTTGGATACGGGGTGCTGATCAAGGAATTGATGCTGCTGGCCCGTGCCGTATTCGTCGTTGATGCTGCAAACACCATCCGTTACATTCAGATTGTTCCTGAAACCACAGGCGAGCCGGATTACGACGCTGCTATTGCAGTTGCAAAGGCATTACTGTAAAAAACGTCTGCCCGGCATGACGCTCCATTCGGAGCGTCATGAACCACGTGGCTCTCCTTCACTCATCTTCAACAACAGGATCATGTTTCCAACCATTACCTGCTGTCTCGAACATCACGAAATAACCGGGAGGTGAAAATGTCAATCAAGGATAGTTTTTTTCTGGAACGCGATAAAGCTGTGCTGGTGGTGATCGATGTGCAGGAAAAGTTGTGCGTTGCGATGGATGAAACAGTGTTGAAGGCGCTTGTTAAAAATATCGGTATTCTGCTTGAGAGCGCTGCCGAATTGAATATTCCGGTGCTGGTGACCGAACAGTATGTCAGGGGGCTTGGGGCGACTCTGCCGGAGCTGAAGGAAAAAGCTGCGGCAGCTTCGTGCCATGAAAAGATGGCCTTCAGTTGCTGCGGCAGCACGGAATTTGTCGATGCCCTGAAGGCAACCGGGAGGACGCAGGTGATAATCACCGGCATGGAAACCCATGTCTGCGTGCTGCAGACGGTGATCGAACTGCTGGAAGCCGGTTTGAACGTTCATGTAGTGAAAGATGCGGTAATGAGCCGCAGCAAACAGAACTGGCGAACCGCCATCCAGGCGATGACCCTTGCCGGAGCGGTCCCGACCTGTACCGAATCGGCACTGTTTCAGCTGCTTAAGGTGGCCGGGACGGAAGAATTCAAAAAACTTTCGAAGCTGGTGAGATAAAGGGTAACGCTAAACTGCTGCAAACACATGTTGAACAATCTCGGCGTGGTGCTCAATACGAGCCAGTCCCGGCAGGTGGGATTTATAGGAGATGAAGGGGACGCCGGCGCCCTTGGCGGCCTGCATATCTACCTCGCCATCGCCGATGAAGAGGGCCTCTTCCGGTCTGGCGCCAAAATAATCCAACACCTTCAGGAGCGGCTCGGGATGCGGTTTCGGGTTGGTAACCTGTGACGCTGTCATGACGAATTCGAAGTAACCGGTCAGCTCAAAATCCTCAATGATCATGTCCATAGATGTCGCCCGGTTGGTGCAGATCGCCAGGGATGTGTGCCCCTTTAACCGGTTGAGGGCGCTTATGAAACCGTCCTCCAGTCGCATGTACGGCATCAGGTCGCGATAATGGATGGTTTTGGCAAAGTTGAAGGCATCCTCACGCCGGGCGTCCCCGGTAAAAAAATACTCCATAACAGCATTAAAAGAATAGGTGTGCAGAACCCTTCTGGCGTCGCTGTTCTCCCTGTCAATTTCCGGCCTTCCCAAAAACTCCATGACGCGGTTGTAAAATACATAATTTGATTCGATTGAATCAAGGATCACGCCGTCACAGTCATAGATGACGACTTTGTAGCGGCTTTTTAATTCATTCACTAATCGGCTCCGATTTTGGACTTTTATGCCCGTCTAAATATTCTTCCCATTCAATAGGCAGCAGGTATTTCTTGCGGCTGTTACACTCCTTGCATGCCGGAACAACATTATTGCGGGACGCCTTTCCGCCACGCGATACAGGGACCAGATGATCCATAGTCAACTCATCCGGAGTGAAATTTCCATCACAGTAGTGGCAACGCCCCAGGGCAAGGCGGTTTTTCCACCAGCGACTCTTGCGAAGTTCCCTTGATTTTTCCCGTTCCCGTTTGATATCCGCTTCGCTGATTTCAAGTATAAAGTGATCCATAATTAACCTTTAAAAAAACATATGACATAGGCAACAGTTTAGGATATCCGAAAATGTGTCAATAGTGGTAGGATAAAATTATATGCTATGGGTGAGTATGTTTGATAATATGCAAAAAAACGGTTGAAATATTCTGCGTGGTAGGTTATAAAGTCAATTCCAATGCGCTTGTAGCTCAGCTGGATAGAGCAACGGACTACGAATCCGTAGGTCGGGCGTTCGAATCGCTCCAGGCGCACCA
>JAQUCU010000271.1 GCA_028686055.1 Desulfuromonadaceae bacterium | reverse complement strand
GAGCGTGCCAAGGCTGGTAAGAAATAATTACAGGAAAAGGAAGGGTATATTCATGTCAAGATATGAACTAAGGTTTTCCGGTGCAGGTGGACAGGGTCTGATCACCGCCGGGATCATCATGGCCAAAGCCGCTTCGATTTACGAAGGGAAACAGGCTGTTCAGTCACAGAGCTACGGTCCTGAAGCTCGTGGTGGTGCGTCAAAATCTGAAGTTATTATTTCAGATGGCCCCATCGACTATCCTAAGGCAACAACTGTAGATGCATTACTGGCTATGACACAGCAAGCGTGCGACAAGTATACGCACGATCTGAAAGAGGGCGGTATTCTTTTGGTTGATTCCGATCTCGTAACAAGCCTTCCGAAAGGGAATTTTAAGGTTGTTTCTTTCCCGATCATCAATACCGCCAAAAACGATGTCGGTCGTGAGATTGTAGCAAACATAGTTGCTCTTGGGGCAATGGTTGCATTGACCGGTCAGGTAAGTCGTGAAAATGCTGAAAAAGCGGTTCTTTCAAGTGTTCCAGAGGCATTTATTGAACTGAACAAGAAGGCATTCAGTATCGGTTTTGAGAAGGCTATGGCAGCAAGCGCCTAGAAACGGTACGTAATAAACATCAATACGAAAGGCCCGGTTCATTCACGCCGGGCCTTTCGTATTTTTATACAGAAAATAATCAGGAAGGGAGTTACGGTGTTTATACTTAGCAGTAAGATGAGCTGTGATTAGATGTATGACTGAAGGCAGAGATCTCTGAACATACTGTAAACCCACAGTAAACACTTGAGATGTACTTATCGGCTTCCGTTATCAGTGCAGTAATGATAGAATAGAGAACTAAAACTGTTTGTTTAGCATAGGTCGCAGGACCACCATATAAAGGAATTGTAAATGTACCAGTTTGATCATGTTTTATCTTTGGTTGTTCAGATATGAAAGCTCCGGAATGTTTTGATGAACTGGTTCGCAACGGTTTGGTGGATGAAGTCGTATCCAGGTTGATGAGCGGCAAGGAAGCTGATGTGTATGTCGTTCAGTCAAAGGGTAAGCTTTGCTGTGCGAAGGTGTATAAAGAAGCGCGCACCCGCAGCTTTAGTCAGTTGGCTCAGTATCAGGAGGGGCGTAAAGGGCGCAACACCCGTCAGGCACGAGCCATGCAAAAAAATAGCAGATACGGTCGCAAGGAGACTGAATCGGCATGGAAAAATGCTGAGGTGGACGCGTTGAGGACGCTTGCAGAGGCGGGGGTCCGGGTTCCGCAGGTCTATGACTATGTCGATGGTGTTTTACTGATGGAATTTGTCGTTGATTCCGATGGCAGCGCAGCCCCCCGGCTTAATGACCTCCGGTTGACCGGATCAGTTGCTCGTGAATATTATCGTGAACTGATACAGAATATTGTTCTCATGCTGTGCGCAGGGATTATTCATGGCGACCTGTCCGAGTACAATGTGCTTGTCGGTCGTGACGGTCTGGTAATTATCGATCTGCCGCAGGCGGTCAATGCCGCCGGCAATAACAATGCCCGCACTATGCTCGAGCGTGATGTTGAGAACCTGACGGCCTATTTCGGCCGTTTCGCTCCCGAACTTATGAGCACAGATTACGGTAGGGAAATTTGGAAACTGTATGCGAGCGGTAAGCTCACAGCTGCTTCGAAGCTCACCGGATTTTTTGAACAGAGCGACAGTCCGGTTGATGTGAAGGGTGTCATGCGTGAGATTGATTATGCCCGGATTTTATTCGAACGTACTTTGGCCAGAAAATCACTACCGTCCTGAACATCTGTTGCCCCTTCTTGAAAATGTGCCGGTGCTCTCAAAATGAAGAATTCACGAACAAAAATACCAGCGCTCCTGTTACTCTGTTTCGTAATGTATCTGCGCGCTTCATCTGCATCTGCCGAGGAACTTTATCGGCAATTTTCGCTGGGGGGGGACAGTCTGACCATGGCCCCATCCGATGCCAAGGCGCCAGAACCTGGCGTTGTGACAGCTAAATATGGATTTAAAATAGCACAAGACTTTATGCCGTATATGGGGACAGGTCTGGCGTATAAATACCAGCCGGATGCCAGAACGGGTGACATAACAAACCTTAAAACAGGGGTGGCGGCCCAGATCGGCTTCACCTATCTCCTCGGTGAAGGTTCTACTTTGAAGCTGGACTACAAATACCTCTCATTGTCCCCTGAACAGCCGCACGGTGATTCAAGAACAGCTCCTCAATCTATTGGCATTGGGGTGGATATAAAATTCTGAATATAAAAGGGTATCCGGCCATGCCGCGCTACATCGAACCACTGTTTCGTCCTCCCAGTGAAGCGGGAAGCCTTATTTTTCAGATTACACTCGGATGCTCTCATAACCAGTGTCGCTTTTGCGGAATGTATAAAGATAAAACCTTTCAGGTCCGGCCGCTTCGGGATATTCTGGAGGAAATTGCCGGGATCCCGGCACAGTATCGTCCTCGTATAAGCCGCGTTTTTCTAGCCGACGGCGATGCTCTGGTTTATCCGTTCGATGCCCTGTGTGCAATTCTCGATGCACTGGCAGCAACATTTCCGGGGATGATGCGTGTTTCATCCTATGCCTCTCCCAACAGCCTTACTACAAAGAGCGCAGAACAGTTGGTAAAGCTGCGTGCGAAGCGTCTGAAAATTCTTTACTTTGGTCTTGAGTCTGGTGATGATGCAACGTTGCTTGCGGTACATAAGGGCTTCAAATCTGATCGAATGGCAGAACTGTCTCTTCTGGCACGTAACGCCGGCATTAAGCTTTCGGCTACAGCAATTCTCGGTTTGGCGGGGCGCGATAGAAGCCTGCAGCATGCACGGGCAACCGCGGAGTGGGTCAATAGGGTACAACCGGAATACTTCTCTCTATTGACGATGTTCAACCGGCATAATGATGACTTTGTCCGTTCACTCCAGCAATGTACCCGTCGTGAACTGATGCTGGAGGCACGCGAAATGCTCCTGTATCTCCACCCCGCCAGGACCATTCTCCGCTCGAATCACGTCTCAAACTTCCTCGATCTGTCCGGAAGCTATCCTAAAGATCGTGAGCGGCTGATCACTGATGTAGATTTGGCCCTTAAACATGCCGAAGTGCGGGCCGGTTTTCTGGATGAAGTCCCCTCATATCAGGAAGAGTACTATTGAACTGACCTCTTTTATCTTGCCGTAATCGCATCAT
>JAQUCU010000270.1 GCA_028686055.1 Desulfuromonadaceae bacterium | reverse complement strand
TTGTACATCACTAATAATAGTGGTATAATATCAATATGTCAAACGATGCTGTAAAAAACTTAATCGAGCGGCGAAATCAGCTCACAGAAGAGCTGACTCATCACGCTGGCCTTTTACACGGCACCTGGGTAGAACGCTACACAGTCTGTTCCCGCCCGAATTGCAAATGTCACAGAGGTGAGAAGCACGGGCCGCGCTTCCATCTAGCCGTTATGGAAAGCGGAAAACAACGACAGCATTACATTCGCCTTGAACACAAGGACTTAACCTTGCGTGGTCTTAAACACAATCAAATCGTTGAGGAAATTCTCCAGGAGATCACCCAAATCAATCTGGAACTCATGAAAGAGGGCGCGTATGACGATAACTGATCAGGACAACAGTCAATTGCTCGCTTCACTCAAGGATGTCAATGTTTATTCCCACGGTCATTTGCCTATGGCTGCGGCGTACTGCCGACATCTGCAAATTGCACAGACCATCGATACACTGGCAGCATCGGAGATGCAGTTGTCGCCTGGTCAGGCGGTGACCGCCATGGTGCTGGATGTACTGTCCGGACGCAGTCCGCTGTATCATGTCAAAGACTTTCTGGCTGGTCAGGATATTGAACTACTGCTGGGTGAAGACCTGGACCCGGAACGCTTCAGCGACTACACCCTGGCCCGTTCACTGGACGCAATTGCTGCCTGTGGCACGGGTCGGATCGTGACAGAGCTGGGCATCAAGGCCGTCCAGCAGTTTCAACTGGACACGTCCGCCGTCAGCTTTGACACCACCTCCACCAGCGTTTGGGGAGAATACGAAAGAGACGAACAAGAAGCGGGGCCCAACGTTACCCTCGGACACAGCAAGGATCAACAACCTCAGCTTAAACAGTTCATGACCGAGTTGCTTTGTGTTGACCGGGGTGTACCCATCTTCAGTCGGGTTGTGGACGGCAACGCTTCGGACAAAAATCTGAATAACGAGATGCTGCAACGCATTGGCAAGCTCATGAAAGCGCACGGTCTGGGACCAGGCGCTTTTGTCTATGTGGCGGATTCGGCCATGGTCACCCAGGACAATCTGGCGCTCTTGGGAGATAATCGCTTCATTTCGCGCCTTCCGGCCACTTTCAGCGCCTGTGATCTGGCGATTCAGGAAGCCATCGCTCGAGATGCGTGGAGCGAGCCGCAGATCCTTCAGGAGATCTCTTCTTCTCCCAGCCGCCCGCCGGCGCAATACAAAGCCTATGAGACAACCGTTGAAATCGATGGCAGTATTTACCGAGCGGTGGTCATTCATTCCAGCGCCCACGATAAACGTCGCCAGAAAAAGGTAGAGCGCCAGCTGGCGTCATCCCGAACAGCCTTAGAAAAAGTGATCAAAAAACTACGCACAGAGTATTTCTGCGAGGCGGATGCCCGGAGTGCCGTGGAAGATGCCCGTAAAAACAACAAAGGTGGCCTGCATGTCATCCGTGGCGACATCCAAGAGTATGAAACTCGGCGGCCGGGACGGCCTCCTAAAAATCAGTCTGCACCTACAGCGACAAGGTATCGCGTGACCTGGACGATTGATGAAAACAAGTCGGCCATCGAAGAATTGATCAAGCAAGCCGGCTGTTTCGTCCTGATCACCAACATACCGCAAACTGGGCCTGACGCACTGGACAGCTTAGGTGTCTTACGAACTTACAAGGGCCAATACGGCGTCGAAAATGATTTTGCCTTCCTCAAAGATCCCTTGATTGTCAACGACCTGTTTCTGAAAACACCGGCGCGCATTGATGCACTGGGCGTGGTTCTTGTCATCGCTTTGCTCGTCGCGCGGCTCATGGAAGTGCACATGCGTCGCTACCTTGAAATTCATGGAAAAACTGTCAGCGGTCTGAATAATGTGAAAACTAAGAAACCGACTTTTTACGCAATGACCTGCACTGTGATGCATATTCAGGTGCTGGTCCTAAACCACCTGCGCTTGCTGAAAACACCGCCCAATGATCGGCAGGCTCAATTCCTCATAGCCCTAGGTCTGGATGATTCTGTGTTTACTGATTCATCCAGCACGCCAACAATAATTGCGCCAAAAGTTCATTCTTAAGGGTGCGGAATGTGGGTCTTGAAGTAAGCCCTCGTGCTTCTCGCGAAGTCATTGAACTGGCTTACAAAGCGATTGCCAAAAAATATCATCCTGATCTGAATGATACCTCCAAACGTGAGTTCTATAACATAAAGATGACGTTGATAAACGAGGCCCGATCAGTATTAACAGATACATACAAAAGAACCTTGTATGATAATAAATATAGAAATCAGCACATCAAATATACAGATCAATCGCAAACGAATCGATCTAACACTTCGAGCTATTCAAAACCCGAACCAGATCAGACTTCAAAAAGCAATCCGGATCATACCGCAGAGAAAAAGGAGACGGGGCATTCTTCAGATCCGAATGTAAGCAAAGCAAAAGTTGCCACAAAGAAAGAAGGCAATGCATTTGAATATTTTTCTATTCCACTAGCGATCTTTCTAATTATGATTGTTGCCATTGCTGTTGGCTTAATCGTATCAAGTTTATTTTCAGGATCTAGAGTCTATTCGACCTCAACCGCTACTAGCTATGCAGCGTCGAATACGACTCGCCATACAACCTCGAATTCTACAAACCAGTCACCAAGTGAAACAACAAAAATTCCATACTCAACAAATTTGGCAAGTTCAATAGCACCATCTGATACCGCAGAATACATTAAAGAGAATATTGGTTCTATTTCAGATTTTTCATGGACAGTAAATGAAACGGGTTCAATAACATTTGATATTGACTTTAGAAATAATTCACCAAAGACAATAAACAGCATAACAATAAAAATAATCATTCTTGATCAAGACAAAAACATTCTATCTTCGACAGATAGCGGATCAACCTATGCAGCTTTATTGCTGCCAGGTCCAATTGAACCTAGCGAAATCGGTGGATTGGGTAGACATTGGAAAAATGTATTTACAAATAAAAATGCCGCTATCTGTTATTTCGACAACATAGAAATAACTTACGACGATGGTTCTGTTTACACAATTAAGGCTCGTACAACAGCATTGTTTGAGTAGGGTGCCACGTCACCCAAGCGGAAATAAGTCGGGAAGGTCCGGTAAATGGCGGGGATGAATTTGTAGTAGTGAAGAAGTTGCTGTAATCGCAATGGAGCGAAAGGGA
>JAQUCU010000067.1 GCA_028686055.1 Desulfuromonadaceae bacterium | reverse complement strand
GGAACGGAGATCCATTGATTCGGTCAGTGCGCGCTTCTGCAGGTTATGCTGTGTCAGGTCAGGTATGAAAAGCGGTTTCAACAGGCGTTCATCGGTAATAAGCCCCTGATCGTTAATAAAGTTGGAAATCAGCGACATCCCCTTGCGGAGGTCAAGAGTCCCAAGCTGGTCATATTCTTTCTTCAGGTTTTCATCCGACGAGTAGCTGGCAAGATTTTCCAGAGTGCCTGCAACACCCTCCTGAAGAACCGGCACCAGCACTGCTGCCAGAGAAACCTTTTCGATGAGTCTGACTGCCGATCTGACCATCATTCCGGCCGCTTCCCGAACTTTGAGCCCTTCAAGGCGTCGGGCGAGATGGACCTGCTGGTGATAAATCCTGGCCTGGTCAAGGGGGTCGGCGACAATAGCGGCCAGATCTGCCATCTGTTTTTTTACCTGGCCGCTCAGCGCTTCACCCGGAGCGTTCTGATCGATGCAGAGTATTCCGATAGACTTAGACAGGCTGACAACCGGAATGATATAGCTGGAGCGGAAGTTGAAACGAGCGGCGAATTTGAAATCAATGGAGCTGCTGCTCTCCACGGAGAGTTTGCACTCTTCCGGAATCTGGTTGACGAAGACTCGGGAAACGACCGTTTCCTGAGAAACTATCGGAAAGGTTGTCTCGACCAGATCTTTGGAAAGCGGTCCGGTGGCATGGACACAGGTAAGCGTACCGCGTGTCAGGTCCTCCAGGTAGATGCGGACCTGTTCGCTTCCGGACAGTTGCTTGGCGTTCTCAGCCAGAGCATACAGCAGTTCCCCGAGATTTTCCTTGCCGTAGGCGACAATGGCATTGCAAAAGTTATTGAGACTGGCTGCGGCCGGCATGATGACTCCTGCAGAATTCAGGTAATTTTTTCGCTGGCGAAACTGAATCTGTACTCGCTTGAGTATTAAATCTACTCAGCATAAATGTAGCTTGGGGGGAGCATCAGGTCAAGAAGGAAATAATCAGGTTACGACAGGTCGAACTCCATGCCGTCATATGCCAGTTCAAAACCTGGAGGCAGCTTGTTTCTTTCGGAATACGCAATCTGATGGGTGAGATGGGTAAGTATCGTGTGTGGGGAATGCATCATCCTTGCTGCAGCAATTGCTCCTGTAATGTTGAAATGAAACGGATGTTCCGTCCAGCGCAGGCCATCAATCACCAGCAGTTCAAGTCCCTGAAGCAGCTCCAGTGATGGTTCCGGAATGGCGCTGCAGTCGGTCAGATAGGCAAAATTTCCGATTCGATAGCCGAAAGAGATGGTCCTGCCGTGCTGCAGAGGGATAGGTGTTATAATCTGTCCGAACAGTTCAAAAGGTGAACTGATTTCGTTTGGGGACAGTAAAGGGGTGTAGCCGGAGCTTTGATTCTCATCGAAAATATAACTGAACCCGTTCTGCAGTGTATCGAGGGTTGCCCGGGAGGCAAAGCAGGGGATAATTTTCTTGTGGATAAAATGAAATCCGCGCAGATCATCTATGCCGTTGACGTGGTCGGCGTGGGTATGGCTGAAAAGCACGGCATCGATGCGGTCGATACGCTGCCGCAGCGCCTGCTCCCTCAAGTCGGTTGATGTGTCTACCAGAACGGTATGGCCGTTATAGCAGATCAGAAGTGATGCCCGCGTACGATTATCCCGTGGGTCATCCGAACTGCAGACGGGGCATTTACAGCCAACCATCGGAACCCCGGTTGAGGTGCCGCATCCCAAAATCGTGATCTTCATGCCGGCCAACTTTCTTGTAGATTTGCCCGAAAATAACAGAATCAGACCATGCAGGCAAGATGGTTCATGGCCTGTCCTGTCAGAAAAGATGGAGTCTTTAACGCGCCAGATCAACCAGTAAGGCGATATTCAGCCCGATAACAACGAGGCCGACGATCCAGAGCACGGCAACTCCCAGGTGCCGGTTGGCGTATTCTCCCATGACTTTTTTTGAAGAGGTAAGAATGATCAGTGGAATAATGGTCAATGGGAGCTGCAGGGAGAGTGCAATTTGGCTCCAGAGGATCCCTTTGAATGGATCTGACAGCAGCATAATGGCCGCCACTGCTCCGATCAGCGTGATGCCGAGTCCGATGCGGGAATGAGGGTCGTTGATGTCAAAGGGCTCGATAAAGATGCCGGCAAAAACGCTGCCGCCGGCCATGGCAGCTGTGACGGACGATGAAAGCCCGGCAAAAAGCAGTCCCAGCGCAAAGACAACGGCTGAAGCCTTGCCGAAGATCGGCTCCAGCGTCAGGGTGACCTGAGGCAGATCGTTTACAACGATGCCGTTTTTATAGAATACCGCTGCGGCCATAATGATCATGGCACTGTTGATGGCCCATCCGGCTCCCATTCCGGTCAGGGTGTCCAGGAACTCATATTTAAGCTGTTTCTGTATGACGTCATCACCCAGTGTATTCCACTGACGGCTCTGAATCACCTCCGAATGCAGGAAGATGTTGTGCGGCATGACGACAGCTCCCAATACCCCCATGATCACCGGCAGTGCACCGGGAGGAAAGGCCGGTGTCACCCAGCCGACCGCTGTCTGTACCCATGATACGTCGGCAAGCCATATTTCAAAGACGAAGGCGAGGCCGATCAGGGAGACAAAACCCATGATCCATTTTTCCAGGCGCTGATAGTTTTTTGAAAGCAGCATCCAGGCGGAGAAGGCGGCAGAGAATATAGCGCCGGCTATCAACGGCAGTCCGGTAAGCATTTTGAGGCCGATCGCCGCCCCCAGAAGTTCCGCCAGGGCTGTGGCCACACAGGCGATCATTGCGCTTCCGAGCATGAGAGTCCTCAGCCAGGGTTTGAAAAATTTCGAGGCGGCCTCGGACAGGCAGAGTCCGGTGACGATCCCGAGATGAGCGGCATTATGCTGGACGACGATCAGGATGACCGTGGAGAGTGACACGACCCAGAGCAAACTGTAGCCGAATTGCGAACCCGCCGCCACGTTGGTGACCCAGTTGCCCGGGTCAATAAAGCCGACCGTAACAAAGAAGCCGGGCCCGATATAACGGAACAGCTCCATTGAGGCCAGGCGAGAGGCATGTCTGCCGATGTGGGAAAACCAGTTCACGGTTTCAATTCTGCCGCTTCTATCCCGTTATCCAGGTACTGTAATGAGTATTTAACGTAGTTACCGGGCGACTTTTTCAGCCATGCCACTTCATCAGGTGTAAGGTCACGCCTGTATTTGGCCGGTGCACCGACCCAGAGGGTGCGGGGCGGGATAATCGTCCCTTCGGTCACCAGTGCCCGCGCCCCTATCAGTGCCCCTTCACCGACGACGGCATGATCCATCACCATAGCCTGCATACCGATGAAACAGCCGTTCTGCAGGGTACAGCCATGCAGGGTTACGCTGTGGCCGATAGTAACGTCATCACCAATGACCAGCGGCGCACCAGGGTCGTCGGAGTGTTTCTTGTGGGTGACGTGAAGCATGGAGAGGTCCTGGACGTTGCTGCGGGCGCCGATGCGGATATGGTTGACATCGCCGCGAACAACGCAGTTGTACCAGATGCTGGACTCGGCCCCGATCTCGACATCGCCGATGATCACGGCGGTTTCGGCGACAAAGGCGGTCGGATCGATGGCGGGGTTGGTGCCTTGAAAAGCTTTGATCATGGTCGTAATCTCCCGAAATTGATGATAACAGCGCGTCGGAGTATAGCCGCTCGACAATGACTTGGCAATCGTGCTGTTTCTACTGGAAAAAGAAGATTAAACTTCTTGTTGCCGCGCTCTGTTTTTGCTATGTTGCACTCTCGATTTTTAACAAACAAGGGGATACGATGAAATTCACCAAGATGCAGGGCGCGGGAAATGACTACGTCTATGTGAACTGTTTTGAAGAGGCTGTAAGCGATCCGCAGCGGACTGCGATACAGGTTTCCAATCGCAATTTCGGGATCGGTTCGGACGGGTTGATCCTTATCATGCCGTCCGAAGTTGCCGATGTCCGGATGCGGATGTTCAACTCGGATGGCTCCGAGTCGGAGATGTGCGGCAACGGGATTCGCTGTGTTGCCAAGTACGCCTACGACCACGGTATTGTCGCAAAGCTTGAGATAACTGCCGAGACCGGCGCCGGGATCCTGACGCTTCAGCTTGTTCCAGGAGCCGACGGAAAGATTGAAAAGGTCCGGGTCAATATGGGGGCACCGCGTCTGACCCGTGCTGAAATCCCGATGACAGGAGACCCCGGGGCAAAAGTGGTCGCTGAAGAGCTGACCGTTCTGGACCGCACCTTTAAGATTACCTGTGCTTCAATGGGTAACCCGCACTGTGTCATCTTTGTTGATGATGTTGCCACTTTTCCGGTTGCAACCTATGGGCCGCTGATCGAAAATAACGGAATGTTTCCGAATCGCACCAACGTGGAGTTCATTCAGATTATTTCCCGTACTGAAATACGTCAGCGCACCTGGGAACGGGGCGCCGGTGAAACTCTGGCCTGCGGGACAGGTTCCAGCGCAGTGACGGCGGCCTGCGTGCTGAACGGACTGACGGAGAAAAAAATCCTCAACCATCTGTCCGGCGGCGATCTTGAGATGGAATGGGCTGAGGACGGCAACATCTACATGACCGGCCCGGCGGTAGAGGTGTTCAATGGAGAAATAGAGAATCAATTTTGAATGTTGAATTTCAAATGTTGAATTTAATTCAAAATCCATAATCCAACATTCAACATTGTAGGTAATATGCCACGTACTATTAACATTATAAATATTCTTCTGGGAATCGTTATCATCGCTCTGCTGGCCGGGATAACTACAGAGCGTCTCTCCTCACGTCTCGGCAGAGCGTTTCTGTCCAAAGGGGGCGATGCCGCTGCCCCCGTTGCCGCGCCTGCGCGTACCGAAGACCTTTCTTTTTATGCCCCGATTCTGACGGGCGGACTTTTTGGCAAGGCCGCCCAGGGCCAGCTTACGCCGATCACAAATAGTACGGCGTCGGCACAGGCCGCACCTGCCACCGCACCGGCCGACCTGATGCTCCTTGGCACAGCTGTCGGGTCATTTCGCGAGACCTTTGCCCTGGTTCGGAACATGACAAAACAGGAAGAACGGGTGTTCCGGCTGGGCGATATGGTCTTTGATGCCGGGCGTCTGGTACAGGTTGGCAAGGAAAGGGCGTTCATCGTCATCAACAACAAGAAAGTCGAACTGCTGACCCCGATGACACCACCTGCGGCCACCCCGACCGGTCAACCGGCATCCGGAACAGCTACTAAGGGCACAGCGGTGTCCAACACTGGAGCTGGCAGTTATGTTATCGATCAGCGCGCTCTTAATGCCGCACTTGATAATCCGGCTCAGGCGATGAGTGACGCCCGGCTGCTTCCCAGCCAGAAGGATGGCAAGGTTGAGGGGTTCAAGGCATCGGAAGTCAAGCCGAGCGGGGTTTTTGCCCTTATCGGCATTAAAAATGGCGATGTACTGCTCCGGCTGAATGATTTTCCGATGGATTCTCCTGACAAGGCGCTGCAGTCATTCATCTCCCTTAAGGGGCAGAACCGGCTGAAACTGGACCTTATTCGCGACGGGCAGCCACAGACGTTCAATTACGATATACGGTAATATAGTAATTTTACTCAAATTAATTAATTTTCGTGAATAATTAATGGAGGCATACGTGAAACGACTCAGGCTGTATGTATTCCCTTTCCTGCTGCTGGCGGCATTGCTGCTGGCTACGCCGGTTTTTGCAGCCGGCGGCAAAGGGGTCGTTCTGAATTTCAACGAAGTGGATATCTCCACGATGGTGAAGTTCATCAGTGACCTTACCGGTAAAAATTTCATTCTTGATGACCGGGTCAAAGGGAAAATATCGGTTTACTCTCCCTCCAAACTCTCGATCGAAGAGGCGTATAATGTTTTTACGTCCGTATTGGAGCTGAAAGGATTCACCGTTGTTCAGAGCGGTAGGGTTGCCAAGATAGTCCCGTCTTCAACTGCCAAGCAGTCAGGTTTCAAGCTGCTGCCGGCGGGGACACCGGCACCGGTCAACGAGAACTATGTCGCCCAGGTGACCAAGCTGAACTATATCACGGCCCAGGAAGCGCTGACTTTTCTGCAGCCGATGGTTTCCAAGGATGGCCACATATCGGCCTTTGGCCCGGGGAATCTGCTTCTGATGGTTGACTCGTCCCTCAATATTCGCAAGCTGCACGCACTTCTGCAGACGATCGACACCGAGCGCTCCCGCGAAGGTCTTGAGATCGTTTATCTGAAAAATGCCTCGGCCGAAAATACGGCGAAAACGGTGCAGCAATGGCTGAACGGCCCTGACGGAAAGACCGGCGGGCAGCCGGCTGCCGGTATGCCGTCCGCTGCTTCCGGTGGGGGTACTACGACAAGCGTTATGGCTGATCAGCGTCTGAATGCACTGCTGATCTTCGGTAACGAAACAACCAAGAAAGCGATTCGCGAGCTGGTGGAAAAACTTGATGTCATCGCTCCTGAAGCAAGCAGCAAAGTCAACGTCTATTATCTTGAAAACACCGACGCGACCGAGATGGCGAAAGTTCTGGACGGCGTTGTCAAGGGGATCTCTGCCCAGACAGCAACCGCACAGCCGGGCGCCGGCGCACCGCAGGCATCCCCTTTCGAAAGCGGCAAAGTCACCATCACTCCTGACAAGGGTTCCAATTCGCTCGTCATTATGGCCTCCGCCACCGATTACAGCAACCTGGTCCAGGTCATAAAAAAGCTTGACCGGCGCAGCAAGCAGGTTTTTGTGCAGGTGCTGATTGCCGAAGTCACACTTGACAAATCGAAAGACATAGGGCTGCAAACCGGGGTTCTTGGAGCAGGCTCGCCGAGCAGCAACACAACCGTGGCAGGCATGTATGATCCACTTGGCACACTTGGCACACTTGGCACCGCTCTAACCTCTCTCAGCACTCTTGGCGCGACCAGCTTTATCGCCAGCCCTATCAATATTACAGCAGTACTCAAGGCACTCGATAAAAAGGGACTGCTGCACATACTCTCTACCCCCAACATCCTGACTTCGGACAATATAGAGGCGGAGATTAATGTCGGCGAGAACGTGCCGTTCCAGGGGTCTGCCACACAGAGCACGTACGGCACAACACAGTCTGTTGAACGCAAGGATATCGGCATCAATCTGAAGATCAAGCCGCAGATCAGCGAAGGTGACTATGTTCGCATGGATATCAATCAGGAAATCTCAGCGGTAAAGGACAGCAAAGGGCAGGCGATCGATCTGGTTACGACCAAGCGCTCGGCCAAGACCAGCGTTGTTGTCAAGGATAAAGAGACCGTTGTTATCGGCGGGCTGATTCAGGACACCGAAGAGGAAACAATCACCAAGATACCTATCCTCGGGGATATTCCGCTGCTTGGATGGGCATTCAAGACCAAATCGAAGACGCGCAAGAAAACCAACCTGATGATCCTGCTGACACCTCACATCATCAAAGACGCGACCGATCTTGCAGAAATGACGCAAAGCCAGCGTACGCTGTTCGGGACATCTTCAAAAAATCTCGAGCCGGTTGATGTGCAAAAAGAGATATCGGGCAAATGAGTGCCGACAACGTAACCATTCCTGATGATTTGATGGCCGTTGCCGACAGGCTGGGAATAAACTGCCAGGCTGAAATCAAGGCGGAAGAGGTAGATGCCGGGCTTCTCAATACTCTCCCCCTGACATTCGCCCGTTCAAACTCCATTCTGCCGCTGCGTGAAGTTGATGGTGTCGTCACGGTTGCCGTCTCCAGCCCTGCCGGAATGCTGCAGCTTGACGAACTCCGCCTGCTGTTCGGCAAGCAGATCGAAGCGGTGCTGGTGCCTGCACCGCATCTGGCGGACGTTATCAACCATGTCTACGCCGGTGCCTCCGGAACAGCCCTTGATGTGTTGCAGGAGCTGCAGGGGGAAGATCTCTCTACCGTTGCCACTGAACTGAACAACCCCACTGACCTGCTGGATCTGACCGATGAAGCGCCGGTCATCCGCCTGCTGAACTCGATTCTCTCGGAAGCGGTCAAAGAGCGGGTCAGTGACATCCATATCGAGCCGTATGAACGGGATCTTCTGGTGCGCTTCCGCATCGACGGCATTCTCTATGAAAAACTCTCCCCACCCAAGATCATCCAGGACGCTCTGCTCTCGCGCATCAAGATCATGGCCGGCCTCAACATCGCCGAGAAGCGCCTGCCGCAGGATGGACGCATCCGCGTACGTGTCGCCGGTCGAGATGTTGATATCCGTGTCTCGATTATCCCGACCTACTACGGCGAGCGCGGCGTACTCCGTCTGCTGGACAAGAAGAAGGGAATCCTGTCGCTGGCCGACATCGGCCTGGGGGAACATGGCGTACGCACGCTGGAGCGGATGCTGACCCGGACGAGCGGCATCATTCTGGTGACCGGACCGACCGGCAGCGGTAAATCAACGACGCTCTACGCCGCTCTGAACCGCGTCAATACCAGCGAAAAGAACATCATCACGATCGAAGACCCGATCGAATACCAGATTCGCGGCATCGGCCAGATCCAGGTCAATTCCAAGATCGATCTTACTTTCGCGGCCGGTCTCCGTTCGATTCTGCGCCAGGACCCGGACATCATCATGGTCGGCGAGATCCGCGATGCCGAAACGGCCGAAATCGCCATCCAGGCCAGTTTGACCGGGCATCTTGTCCTTTCGACACTGCATACGAACGATGCCGCCACCGCCGTGACCCGCCTGGTGGATATGGGTATTGAGCCGTTCATGATCGCGTCATCTCTGTCAGCCGTTGTTGCCCAGCGCCTGGTGCGGGTTATCTGTCCGCACTGCCGCGAAGAGTACCGCCCGGTGGAACAGTATGCCGGAGTAGTCCTCCCTGAAAAACTTTACCGCGGGAGGGGTTGCGATGCCTGCTTCGGGCTCGGTACCCTCGGCCGTACCGCGATCTATGAAATCATGCCGATTGACCAGGAGCTCTGCTCGATGATTATTCGCCGTGCCCACGCCGGTGAAATCAAGGAATATGCGGTTGCGCACGGCATGAAGACGCTGCGCGATGACGGTATTGCCCGTGCCGCCGCGGGAATAACCACCATTGAAGAGGTTCTGCGCGTTACCCAGGACGATTATGCCGACGTTCCGCTATAAGGCATACAGCGCAACCGGCTCTTCGGTTTCCGGGACACTTGAGGCCGATTCCGAGCGGCAGGCGATGCAGCAGCTCAAAGACAAGGCGCTGCTGCCGCGTGAGGTACTCGAAGAGGGAGGTACTGCAGGCCGGGCCGGATCGTTCTCCTTCCGTCGCACTGTTTCGGCCGAGGATCTGTCTCTCTTCACCCGCCGTCTTGCCACGCTGGTCGCATCATCGATACCCCTGTTCGAAGCGATGGGATCGCTCTGCGAACAGGAAGAAAACGGTCCTCTTCGCCAGGCTCTGGTCCGCGTAAAGGAACGCATCGCCGAAGGGGCTTCCCTGTCACGTGCTCTTGCCGCCGAGCCGGGCATCTTCGGTGAAAGTTATGTCAGCATGGTGGCGGCCGGTGAGGCTGGAGGCGCTCTCGATGTCGTGCTGGAGCGGCTGGCGGATTTTCTGGAGGAGCAAGAGCAGGTGCGCAGCAAGGTCACATCCGCGCTGGCCTATCCGATCCTGATGGTTTTTGTCGGGGGGGGCGTCATGATCTTCCTGCTGACAGTCGTTATCCCCCGTATCGTGACAATTTTTGAAGACAGTAAAGCCGCCCTGCCTCTTATCACGATCATCCTGATCAAAGTAAGCCACTTTCTGCGGGGATATTGGTGGATTCCCACTGCTCTGATTATCGCCGCTGTTCCACTCTACCGCAAAGCGATGAAGCGCGACGATCTTCGCCTGAAGCGTGACGCTTTGCTGCTGCGGCTGCCTATGGCTGGTGGTATGCTGCAGCGCCTTATTCTCTCGCGATTTGCCCGTGTTTTGGGGCTGCTCCTCTCAAGCGGGGTGCCGATCATGAAGGCGCTTGAGATAACCGGTGAGGTTGTTGTCAACCGTGTCTATCGCACGTATCTGCGTGGCGTGATGGAGGAGGTCGCCCAGGGCGGCAGCCTGTCCGGAAGCCTGAAGAAGAGCCCGCTTTTCCCACCCCTTCTGGTACATCTGGCCGGTGTCGGTGAAAAAAGCGGCAATCTGGATGAGATGCTGGTCAAGGCCGGTGTCGCCTACGAACGTGAATTCAGCACCCGCCTGGGCCGTATGATGGCGCTGATGGAACCGCTGCTGGTTCTGGCAATGGGGGTGGCGGTAGGTATCGTGGTGATGGCGGTGCTGTTGCCGATTTTCGAGTTGAATCAGCTGATCAAGTAGGAAGTTTTTTCTACTTCACCACAGACCTTTTGGTGATGGCTGCAGACCCGGTGGCCTTGGGACAGCTTGCGCCAGTGGCCGGGCAGCCGGCAGAAACAATATATTCGTGTGGAGGAATGATGCAGATCAAGTTTGGCACCGATGGCTGGCGGGGGGTTATTGCCCGGGATTTCACTTTTGAAAATCTTTCACTGGTTGCCCAGGCTACTATGGATTATCTGAATCGTGAAGGGTTGGGAAATAAAGGTTTGGTAATAGGCTACGACCGCCGTTTTATGTCACGGGACTTCGCCAGGCGGGTTGCCGAGATTGCAGCCGGAAACGGCATCCGCATTCGTCTGACGGAGGATTATGCCCCGACTCCGGCGGTTTCATGGGCAGTGCGCGAAACCGGGGCCGGGGCTGGGGTGATGATCACCGCCAGTCATAATCCACCCGAGTATAACGGTTTTAAAATCAAGGAGTCTTTTGGCGGTTCCGCTCTTCCTGCGACAACCAGAATTATTGAAGAAATCGTTGCGTATAATCTGGAAAACCGGCGGCGAGTCGTGGCGGTGCCGTATGAAGAGGCTCTTAAAAAGGGAGATATTGAACTTTTTGACCCCTGTGAAGGGTATTTTCATCAAATCGGCCGTTACGTAAATCTTGATCTGATCTCCAAGGCAGGGATAGTGGCAGTGGTTGATCCGATGTACGGTGCCGGAAGCGGTTTTATACCGCGGCTACTCCCCGGGGTTGAAGAAATCCACAATACTGAAAATCCCTCGTTTGGCGGCCAGGCCCCCGAGCCGATCGGCCAGCACCTGCAGGAGCTGGCAGCGCTGCTCAAAAGCGGGAAATACCGGGTAGGACTGGCGCTGGATGGTGATGCCGACCGGATCGGTGCCGTTGATGAAAACGGTGACTTCTTCTCTTCACACTGCATCTTCACCGTTATTCTGCGGCATCTGATCGAATACAAGAAAATGACGGGAGCGGTCGTCAAGACGGTCTCTACAACCCGCATGGTGGATCTGCTGGCAGAAAAGTTCGGGCTGGAGCTTTTTGAAACACCGATCGGCTTCAAACATATCTGCGAACTGATGCTGGAACACGATATCCTCATGGGTGGTGAAGAGTCCGGCGGACTTGGGGTAAAAGGGCATATTCCGGAGCGTGACGGGATTCTGCTCGGGCTGCTGCTTCTGGAAGCAGTCGCGGTCAGCGGCAAGGGTCTGCGGCAGTTACTTAATGAGACAATGGACGATATCGGGCATTTCCATTATCAACGAATTGACCGTCGTATCGAAGATTCCGCTAAAGAACAGCTGATTGCAAAATTGCGCTCTGCCCCCCCGACTTTTATTGACGGCCGGCAGGTTGTAGCGACAAACTTCAGTGATGGTTTTAAATTTATCTTTGAAAACGGTGACTGGCTTCTGATCCGTCCATCTGGAACAGAGCCGGTTCTGCGCCTGTACAGCGAGGCTGGAACGCTGGATCAGGTCGAGCGCTTCCTCCGCCAAGGTGTAATGCTTGCCGGTGGTTAAAATAAATACGGCTTCGTCATTGCACGGTGTCAGCGTCAAATAGTAATGTCCGGTTCTACAGCACGTGATGAATTGTCCGCTTTCTCCCCGACAGACATATAAGTATTTACAATCCTTTTGACTCATGTAGAGCTGCGTGGTACTTTGCAGAATATTCACCTTATGGAGAAATCAATGAGCATTGTTGTCGTAGGGACTGTGGCGTTTGATACTGTTGAAACTCCATTCGGGAGGGGAGACAACGTTCTGGGGGGATCGGCCACCTATTTTTCCACCTCGGCCAGCTTCTTTACCGATGTATCGCTGGTTGCGGTTGTCGGAGAAGATTTCCCGGAAGAACATGTCGGTTTTCTGCAGGGTCGTAATATCGATACGGCCGGTCTGCAGCGTCTTCCCGGCAAGACGTTTCACTGGAGCGGCCGCTATGGGTATGACCTGAACGAAGCGCAGACACTTGACACCCAGCTCAACGTACTGATGGATTTTCAACCGGAACTGCCGGAGAACTATCGCGATGCTGAATATCTCTTCCTGGCCAATATTGACCCCGACCTGCAGATGAATGTGCTGGAACAGGTGCGGAAGCCGAAACTGGTTGCCTGCGACACGATGAACTTCTGGATCTCCTCCAAGCCGGAAGCCCTTAAGAAGGTGTTTAAGAAGGTTGATATTGTTGTCATTAACGAAGGTGAAGCCCGGCAGTTCACAGGAGAAGCCAACCTGGTCAAGGCAGCCAGGCAGATCATTGCACTCGGCTGCAAGCGGTTGGTCGTAAAACGGGGAGAGTACGGCGTTTTGATGTTTACTGCCGACTCTGTTTTTGCTGCCCCTGCCTACCCACTGGAGGAGGTGTTCGATCCAACCGGCGCGGGGGACACTTTTGCCGGAGGTTTTATGGGCTATCTGGCAAATACGGGGGATCTGTCGGAGGAGGGGCTGCGTCAGGCGATCATCTTCGGCAGCGTAATGGCCTCTTTCAACGTAGAGGATTTCAGTCTTAACCGTATGAAACGACTGGAATATAAAGAGATACAGGCCCGTTTTGGCAACTTCAAGGCGCTGACAAGCTTCAGAGACATTTCTTTTTGATTGTGAGCTTGCCCTGTTCAGGGAGGACGTACTTATCCTCTCTGTCAGGGCCATGGACATGCATATAATGAAAATTGTTTTCAGCACCATAGCGGCAATGTTTCTTATTTCGACCGTTTCCGGCTGCGGATCCCGCGGGGGTCAGGGCAATTTCAAGCCGGATCCTGCTTCCTATCATTATCAGATGGGAATCTCCTATCTGGGAGAGCAAAATTATACCTCGGCTCTGTTTGATCTGACGGAGGCTGAGAAGCTTGATCCGAAAAATCCTGATGTACTCTATAATCTGGGCAAGGCCTTTGTCGGGAAAAAACGCCCTGATCTTGCTGAAAAAAAATTCCTGAAAGCCATCCGTCTTAAACCCAACTTTTCTGCCGCCCGCAACGATCTGGGGGTCGCATACCTCGATATGCAACGCTGGGACAGTGCCATTCAGCAGTTCAAAGTTGTAAAGGATGACCTTTTTTACGATAATACGGTAAATGCTTCCATCAATCTGGGGTTGGCCTATCTGGGAAAAGGAGATTACCCCCGGTCGTTG
>JAQUCU010000269.1 GCA_028686055.1 Desulfuromonadaceae bacterium | reverse complement strand
GCAGGGGGGGTGTAGGATGTATCGAAGGACAACAACTATCGCTGTACGAGGCGATTACGTGGGCGCGTTTTTTCGCGCCCACGTTATTTTTTGGTTTTGGATCCGCGGTCTTAAGGGTTCGATGCCACGGGCGGTGTACCCGTGGCATCGATCCCGGTTTGGTTTTGAGGGTTCGAGGCCACGGGCGGTGTACCCGTGGCATCGATCCCGGTTTGTGTCCTATGTCCTATGTCCTCCGCGTGGGTTCGGTTTTTCCGGCAACGTGGAGACAGGGGGGAGTACCTACCACGTGGGTTTGTCCCCTACGCGTACGATGCCGGGATCCCGAAGAGAGCGTAGGAGCCGGCCGGGTGGGAGCACGCTTGCGTGCGACCGGTCTCCCGGCAGCCGGCGACGGAGCGAACGGAGGGTATCCCGGCATTGCCGCGCGCCGGACTAAGGCGCGCAAGGGTGGCAGAATTGTACGCGGGGCGGGGGTGGGCGGGTGGCCGGGCGAGCCGGGAGCGGTACGGAGCACAGGACGATCGGACGTAATCCCAGTACGATCGTCCGATGGCGGAGTGCGACCGAGCGAGCCCGGGGGGGAGCCGAGCGGCAGCGAGGCGCGGGGGAGCGACGGCGAGCGTGCGGAGGGACGGACGAGGACGGCGAACCTCAGCCGGTCGAGGAGTACCCGACGCGTGGCGAGTCCGGAGCATCCTCACCCGATAAAAGGAGCGCGACCAGCGCGGAGCGGGAGCGAAGCGCGTGTCTGCGAGCGCGACCATCCGCCTTGCAAGGTAGTAAGGCCGCCGCATTGTAGGGGTGAGCGACCAACTCGGTTGGCGGGTACCGCTGATCGGTAAGGTCACGGATCCGCCGATCGGTTTTACGCGGCGGGTCGGGGGGGCAGGATTCGGCACAAAAAAACCCGCCTTACGGCGGGTCGGGGTGGAGGGTATGGAATAAGTTAATTTTGATCGGCTAACAAAATAGTGACAGTCTTGTCTTCTACGGATGCGTCGGAAAACGTAAGAGTGTTAACCATGACCGGGGCGACGTATGTGTCCATGTGGGTTTTGAGGGCGGCGGTTAAGTCCGCGATCCCCTCGCGTGGGTTGGGGATGCGTATCGTCCGGGATCGTCCCGTGACCTCGTTGTCAAATCGTAATACCAAAGTTTGGGCTATCTTATATCACCTCCTCGGGCGTGGATCCGGTAGGATCGGTTATCGGATTAGTCGATCGGGTCGTAGTTTGAGCTGACCGTTTTGGTGATCGAGTACACGTTATAGTCGCTGTACTCGGCTAACGCGTATGCCGCGTCATATAGATTTTGATCAGTCGCGGTGGTCAGGACTGAGAGGCTGACGCTCGTGAAGACCGGTTTGTCGTTGGCGATGATGCCGGTGTCGAGCGTCAGCTTAAGGGTCGCTGTTTGCAGGTCGATCGTCGCGGGATCATTAAGACCTATGTTATATCACCTCCTTCTCTTCGATCACTCGAAAAGTAAGATTATCCGGCTGCCCGTCCAAGATACACGGTATCTGTATCTGATCGGGGAGCCCGGACTTATCAGGCACGATGATGTAGTTGGCGATCTTTTTCAGGGACTGGCGGGTTTTTAGCTTGTTTTGGAAAAAATTAAGTTGGTGGCCGGTCAATTCCACCAGTTTTTCTGGGTTGATCTTCATTTATCTATCTCCTTTCGTAATTTCAGGATAAATAAAATAATAGAGCCAAGGTAAAGAAGCCAATCGATAAGAGAGCGGAGCCAAAACCATTTATTTTTTTTCGTTTCATCCAGTCTATTTCACGACCCATCGGTAAACCTGCTCGATAAGGGCGGGAACGAGCAAATCCAAGAGGTACACGGGTATAGGCTGATAAGGCAAAGACAGATAGTAACGCTTGATAAGTTCTGTGGCTTTTTGCTTTTTTTCCTGATGGGTGAGAGATTCCGAGGTCAAAGCCT
Organism: Desulfuromonadaceae bacterium; assembly: GCA_028686055.1. Lineage (GTDB taxonomy): Bacteria > Desulfobacterota > Desulfuromonadia > Geobacterales > Pseudopelobacteraceae > JACRCG01. Next base: position 1,263 of record JAQUCU010000269.1, on the reverse strand, counting down.
GTACGATTCCGGCGGTGTAGCTTATCAACTCCCACCAATTGATGGTATTTACTTCCTGCTGAGCTACGGCGGTAATAAGTTCGGTAGGCAATTTCGAGTTATCCTCCTTATCACATGATGAGTTTATATCTAACTTAATCATATTATAACTAATTGGGGGGCGGATGTCAACCCTCCCGGCGCTACGCCAGCGCAGGAACGGGCGCGGGTCGAGGAATGACCGGGAGGTGTGTACCTTCTTACGGATCTGTTTTCGGGCGTGGTTACGTATCAACCGCCGCCACTGGCACGCAACGTCCCGGGGAAGCTCGATGACCTGCACATCGGCGAGCCGGTTATACATATCCCGGTTGATAATTCCCCACCAACGCCCGGGCTCGTCCTGGCGCGGAGAACGCTTGCTAAGATATTTCGACAGGTACGCCGGACGTGCGAGCCGGCGGGCGTGAACCGCTCCGTACTGCCAGCACTCGCGGAGAACGCGAACGGGGAAAAAGTCCGAACCGTAAATCAAAACGTGAAAGTGAATGCGCCCGTTTTCCTCGCCATACTCACGAACCCACACACCGCAGGAGTCCGGAAAACGCCGGGAAAATCGCTTAAAAAAGATGCGCCGGGCGTTATCAGCGGTTATCAGGTCTGGAGCATCTCCAGCAAAGGTGAGCGTTAACATGAGGCGGGGGGTTTCGAGCGGTATCGCGTTAAGACGGTCTTTAAGTCTGCGAGCGGAACGGCGAGAAAAAGAAAAAACCTTCCCGCGAACGTGAAGCGGTGAAGGTTTTCGTTTTGGTCTTGATGCTATGTTAGACACTATGGAAAAATTCGATGCACTTAAACTAAGATATGGTATAATCAATCACCTGTTTTATGAGGGGTATCGATACCTGCGAAAGTATAACGGTACCCCGAGTTAATTAATTATATCATATAGAAGGCGCGAAAGCGCCTTTTATTATGTTCTTCGGAAGTCGCGGTCAGATATGGCACTCATAACAAGTATAGGTTCCGCGTGGTACCGCTACCTGCTAATAGGTTCCGAACATCGCGATCGATGCAAGCGCCAAACATGGCTGTGAGTGAGTCCCTACGCTCCCGCTCCGGGCGTGAACCCCAAGCTCGCGGCCGGGTTTATGCGTGCAGGGGGGGTGTAGGATGTATCGAAGGACAACAACTATCGCTGTACGAGGCGATTACGTGGGCGCGTTTTTTCGCGCCCACGTTATTTTTTGGTTTTGGATCCGCGGTCTTAAGGGTTCGATGCCA
>JAQUCU010000066.1 GCA_028686055.1 Desulfuromonadaceae bacterium | reverse complement strand
GCAGCAAAACCGGTGCTGTCGGCCTGATTACTGCGCCGGCACAGGCAGATCACATTATACGTTCAGGCCAGGCCGATCTGGTGCTGCTTGCCAGAGAAATGCTCCGGGACCCCTATTGGCCGCTCAGGGCCGCCAGGGAACTCGGGTACCCGGCTCCGTGGCCTGCCCCGTATGTCCGTTCGGCACCGCCCAACACTCCGGTTCACCTTCCGGAAAAATTGTAGAGGATATCGCGGTACCCGATTCACGTATATTTGAAACGTGCCTGACTATTTTGCCGGTTGGCGAACAGCCATCAAGAAAACGGACCGAAGATCAATTATGAAAATTCTCACTATCACCTGCTGGAGTCATAAAATAAAATACTACCTGCTTTGCTCGGGTGGGCGGGCAATACTTGCTTCGGGAATAATTGAACGTGTGGGCCTGGGCGGTTCTTTTATCCGCCAGGTTGTCCCGGGCCGGGAACCAATCGTTTTAGAGTCGGATAACAACGATCACCAGAGCGCCGTAGCCCTTATCATCGCAACTCTGACTGACCCGCAGCATGGCGTTATTGCAAACGCTTCGAACATTTCAGCGGTCGGTCACCGGGTGGCACATGGGGGCAAGGAATTCCGGCACTCGGTGCAGATCGACGACAGTGTCCTCAACTCGATCCGAAAACTTCAACATCTGGCGCCACTCCACCTAGCTCCCAACATCGCGGGCATCGAAGCGGCAATGACACACCTGCCTGAGATTCCCCATGTGGCAATTTTTGATACTGCCTTCCACCTGTCCATGCCGGAGTGCGCCTACATATATCCTCTCCCTTATGAGTGGTACGAAAATCACGGGGTTCGCCGCTACGGTTTTCACGGCCCGTCGCACCTCTACCTGTCGCGGCGGGCCGCGGCACTTCTCGACAAACCGGTTGATGCCTGCAACCTGATCACCATTCATCTCGATAGGGGGGTCTCGCTGTGTGCCATCAGGAACGGCCTCTCCGTAGATACCAGTATGGGAATGACACCGCTTGAGGGAGCGGTCATGGAGACACGCTGCGGTGACATTGACCCGGGTATTCATTTCTATATGATGAGAGAGCTGAACCTTTCGACAAAGGAGCTGGAACAGGTCCTCAATAACAGGAGCGGTATTGTTGGCATTACCGGGCAATATATGGAGCGGCGGCGTTTTGTGAAGGCAGCTTTGGATGGTGAACCCCGCTGCAAATTAGCCCTTGAGATCGAAACCTATCGTCTCAAAAAATACATTGGAGCATACTTAGCGGCTATCGGGCCTTTGGATGCAATAGTTTTTACCGCGGGCGCAGGAGCGTCGGAGTGGCCTGTGAGGGAGATGGTGCTGGATAGTCTTGACTGCTTCGGGATAAGGCTTGACTGTGACAAAAATCGTGCTGTACGGCCGGAGCCGGAAGAGGTGGAAATAACCGGTGAAGAATCGCTGATCAGGACCTTCGTGATTCCAACAAATGAAGAACTTGTTATTGCCGAGGATGTAGCTGCAATTCTCTCTGGAGCCTGCTGCGATCATCGGCATTACGGTTATTCCTTTGCAAACGGTGATTTCGTCCCTTCTGTTTCGAACGCATAGACAGCATTTCACCTGCCGTGGAAGACGCTTGCAAGAGAATTTCCTGTTGTGTACAGCTTACAGCGCTTGAAATTGAATCCTGGAGTGAATTACACTTGAGGTATGCAGCCGGTAAATGACTGATTACCACATTACTGAAGTAAGATGTCGCAGGGGGGTTAATGCTTAGTGCTGTCCTGGAAAACATACGGAACCGACGCAGCGTCAGATTATTTGACAACAAGGATATCTCAGAATCCGACATACAGACGGTACTGCAGGCTGCCAATCATGCTCCGTCTGCACATAACCAGCAGTCGTGGCGATTTATTGTTGTCAGAGGGGCTAAAAAACAGGATCTGGCAGGTCTGGTCAGCAGAAAAGCCGCGGATTTTCCAAAAACTTCATCTGCACTTCTAAGGATGGCGGCACGAAGTATATCAAGTGCTCCTGTTGTCGTAGGAGTTGTCAATACGGGTGAGATGATAAAGCATGCCAGCGACCTTTTCAGCCTGGACAGGCGGAATTCACAGGAATTCTTCAAAGTAATGGAGATCCAGAGTTCTGCCGCGGCAATCCAGAACCTTCTTTTGGCCGCAACAGATCTTGGAATATCTTCCGTGTGGCTGGGCGTACTAATGCTAATAAAAGATGACATGTTGAGTTTTTTTGAGGAGAGTGATGGGGAATTTATGGCGGCAGTACCGCTTGGCTATAGCGAAAAAACAAAGGCAATGCCGTCTAAAAAATCGCTTGAGGCAAAGGTAAAATATTTATAATCAGGTTCAGACAAGGCAGTTAAATACAGATCGTTTTCGGAGGCATAACTATGGATATCAAAATTGTTCCGCTACCTGCGGAGAGGATGAAAACAAAGATCAAGGATGAGTCGCAACTCGGTTTCGGGAAATATTTTACCGACCGCATGCTGTTGATCGAATGGAAAGCCGACCAGGGGTGGTGTGACGCCCGTATAGAACCATATGCGCCTTTTGCGCTCGATCCGTCCTGCATGGTTTTCCACTATGCCCAGGAAATATTCGAGGGGCTCAAGGCATACAAATGGGCTGATGGTCGGGTAGCACTGTTTCGTCCCGATATGAACGCCCGTCGCTTCAACCAGTCGGCCGACCGTCTCTGCATGCCTGCCATTCCGGAGGAGCTGTTTCTAAAGGGTATCGAGCAACTGGTGGCTCTGGAGCGGGACTGGATTCCTGTCGCACCCGGCACCTCGCTCTATATTCGACCGGCTATGATTGCGGTTGAACCGGCGTTAGGAATCAAGCCGTCCAATCACTATTATTTCTATGCGATCCTTTCACCCGTTGGCGCCTACTATTCGGCCGGGTTCAGCCCGGTCAGCATCATGGTTGAAGACCACTACGTGCGTGCCGTGCCCGGCGGGACCGGAGAGGCCAAGACCGGCGGCAACTACGCCAGTTCGCTCAAAGCCGGTCTGGAGGCAAAGAAAAAGGGCTTTGACCAGGTGCTCTGGCTGGATGGCCGCGAACAGCGCTATATTGATGAGGTCGGCGCCATGAACATGTTTTTTGTGTATGGCAAGAAAGTTGTCACTGCTCCTCTCACCGGCTCGATTCTGCCAGGCGTGACGCGCGACTCGGTGCTCAAGCTGGCGCCAACCCTTGGGTACGAGGTCGAGGAACGGCCGATTGATATTAATGACCTGATGGCAGACATCAGAACCGGCAAGGTGACTGAAGCGTTTGGCAGCGGCACGGCCGCAGTCATCTCCCCGGTATGTAATCTCTGCTACAAAAATGAAAATCTCCAACTGAGCGGCGGCAAAGTCGGCGAGATCACCGGGAAGCTGTACGATACCCTGACCGGCATCCAGACCGGCAAAATTGCGGACCCCTTCGGCTGGGTAACATTTGCATTCCCCGAGAGAGCTTAGTAAGCGACTGTTTTGCGGCATATCTCCGCTCCTGAAAACCTGACCACTATTCACCAAAGTGGCAGCCCTAAAGGCTGCCGCTTGTTTTTTATAGTCCCGGTTTTGTGTTGACAAAGCGCTACGCCCTTATCAAAATAAACGTTTTTGTGCGATATAACTCGAGTCAGAGGAGATCTGTTTGTCAGAAAACAAACCAACCTTGATGCAGGGCAACGAGGCCATCGCCCGCGGCCTCGTGGAAAATGGCTGCGTTGTTGCCGCCTCCTATCCAGGGACACCAGCTTCCGAGATTCTCACTTCCATTGATACCTGGCGCAAAGCCGAGGGAGTGACCATGCACGTGGAGTGGGCGGTAAATGAGAAGGTCGCTTTTGAAATCGCCTATGCCGCAAGTCAATCCGGGTTGCGTTCCGTCACCGCCATGAAGCAGGTGGGGCTGAACGTCGCCTCCGATCCGCTGATGAGTGCCGCCTATCTCGGTACGATTGGCGGTTTTGTCGTGATCAGCGCCGATGACCCCGGTCCTCACTCATCCCAGACCGAGCAGGACTCCCGTCTGATGGCGATGCAGGCCAAACTGCCGGTGCTCGATCCCTCATCGCCGGCCGAAGCGCGCGAGCTGGTCGGTATCGCTCTGCGGATGTCCGAGGAATTCGAACTTCCGGTCATGCTCCGTCCCACCACTCGTGTCTGCCATGCCTGCCAGGACATAACTCCTGCTCCTGTTCAGGTCCTGGGGCGCATGGCTGATTTTGGCAAGGATCCGCAACGCTGGGCGGCGACCCCCAAGTACCGTTATGAACTGCACATTAAGCTAAACCGGAAACTGTCCCGCATTGCCGCCTACGCCCCGACCGCCCCCCGCCGCCTCAATCCAACGACGACAAGCCGCCGGGCGGTTATTGCCTCTGGCGTGTCGGCGGCCCATGCCAGTGAGGTTGTCAGCGTTGTCGGTCTGCAGGATGACTTTGCACTCTATCAGGTGTTACAGCCATATCCGCTGCACAGAGATTTCATGGAGGAGATCCGGACCGCCTATGACGAGGTGCTGGTGCTGGAAGAAACCGCCGGCGTGATCGAGATGCAGCTGCGTGACTATCAGCGGGTGAAGGGGAAGATTTCCGGTGCCGTACCAGAAGCGGTAGAACTGCTCCCTGAAACGGTCGAACGGATCCTGTTGGAATTTGCCGGACGAAGTGCAGCTGCATTACCGGATGCGGCTCCGGGAGGCGGTAAACGTCCGACCCTCTGCCCCGGCTGCCCGCACCGGGCAAGCTTCTACGCTATCAAGAAGGCCGCCCCCAAGGGAATTTACCCCAGCGATATCGGCTGCTATACGTTGGGAGTCAATCTGGGCGCTGTGGACACGGTTCTCTGTATGGGGGCCGCCATCGGCCAGGCCGCCGGATTTCACCAGGCCTATCGGATCACCGGCCAGGAGAAGGACATTATCGCCACGGTCGGCGACTCGACCTTTTTCCATGCCGGCATCCCCCCGTTGATCGACGCCGTTGTTCAGGGCGCCCGCTTCGTGCTGGTGATTCTGGACAACTCTACTACTGCCATGACCGGAAATCAGCCGACTCCTGCCCAGGGGACTCCTTCTGGCAAAGCGGTCGATATCGCCTCTATTGTGACCGGTTGCGGCGTCGAATTCTGCCGCAGTGCCGACCCACTGAATCTGCCGGCCTTTACCTCCCTGCTCAAAGAGGCGGTGATTTTTTCCCGTGCGCAGGGGGTTGCGGTAGTGATCGCCAAGAGCCCCTGCCTGGTGGACAAAAGCGTCCGCCACGCCGGACGGCCACAGACGCTGGTGGACGCTACCTGTACTGGCTGTCGGCACTGTATCGCCCAGTTTGAATGCCCGGCGCTGGTATATGACGAGGTCAGCGGCAAGGTCACAGTGGATGTCATGATCTGCAGCGGTTGCGGTGTTTGCCTGGATGTCTGTCCGGTGAAGGCCATCAAACAGGAGGGACAGGCATGAACTCACAGCAGTTGATCATATCCGGCGTCGGCGGCCAGGGAATTCTCTTCATCACTCGCCTGCTGGCTGAAACCGCCATTGCCATGGGGTTGTCGGTACTCACCTCCGAGACTCACGGCATGGCCCAGCGCGGGGGTATCGTCATCTCCCATCTCAAGGTCGGTGATTTTTCCAGCCCACTGGTTCGCTCCGGTCAGGCCGACGGACTGATCGCTCTCAAACCCGCGAATGTGGCGCTTCATCGCCTGTTTCTGCGCCCGGGCGCCTGGATTGCCGCCAACTCAATCGAACCCGGAGGGTCTGGTGCGACAACGGTTGATGCTGATGGGGTCGCCATGGGTCTCGGCAATCCGCAGGCGGTCAATCTGATTGTTCTGGGGCGCGCTCTGTCAACCGGTCTGCTGTTCTGCACGCCGGACGATGTGACAGAGCTGATCCGCCGCAAGCTGCAACAAAAGCCTGCTCTGCTGGAAGCGGCACTGGCGGCTTTTGCAGCCGGAATTACCACTACTCCACGGAGCTGATAGCGTATGCTGAAAAAATTCCCGCCCAGGATCACCACACCTTACGGACTGCCCGCACACCAGCTGGCCGGCCTGCAGTGGACCGTGCGGCACGCCTTTGACAATTCGTCTTTTTACCGCGACCGGCTGACATCCGCAGGGATAAGGCCTGAAGATATCATCAGCCTGGATGACCTGTGCCGCCTCCCGCTCCTGACCGCGGATGACCTGGCGGCTGGCTATCCGTTCGCCCTGCGTGCGGCTGAGTTCAAGGATCTGGTCCGCATTCACGCCTCTTCCGGCACGACCGGCAAGCGCAAGGTACTCTGCTATACCCGGAAGGATATCGATGACTGGCAGGATATGTTTGCCCGCTGTTACGAGCTGGCGGGCATGACGTGTGAGGATCGGGTGCAGATCGCGGTCGGCTATGGCCTCTGGACCGCGGGAATCGGTTTCCAGCAGGCCTGTGAACATTTCGGCGCCCTGGCGGTTCCGGTTGGTCCAGGCAACTTGGATATTCAGACCACCTTTCTTATTGATATGCAGTCCACGGTTTTCTGCTGTACTGCATCCATGGGGCTCCTGCTGGCGGAAGAGGTGCAGCGCCGGGGCTTGCGGGACAAGCTCAGTCTGAAGAAAATCATTCTCGGCGCCGAACGCTCAAGCAGCGCCATGCGCGACACGATGCGCGACTGTCTCGGCATCGAAGAAATCTACGATATTACCGGACTGACCGAGGTCTACGGCCCCGGCACCGGACTTTCATGTCGCGAGGACAACGGCATCCACTATTGGGCCGACTATTACATCCTCGAAGTCCTTGACCCTGTCACGCTTGAGCCGGTCGCTCCCGGCGAGATCGGCGAAATGGTCTATACGACGCTCTGCAAGGAGGGGGCACCGCTGATCCGCTATCGCTCTCGAGACCTGACCCGGCTGGTGGAGGGACCGTGCCCATGCGGCTGCACCATGCCTCGCCACGGCCGCATCCTGGGCCGCTCGGACGACGTGGTCATCTTTCGAGGCGTCAATATCTACCCCGGCCAGATCGATGAGGTACTGCACCGGGTGCCGGGGATCGGCAGCGAATATCAGCTGCTTCTCGATCATACCCCGGACGGACGTGATGGCATGCTGGTGCGTGTGGAGCGGCTGCGCAACGCTGAAGCCCAGCCTGATGACCAGCTTGTGAAGCAGATTGTTGCGGGCGTCAAGCACACCATGCTGGTGTCGTGCAGTGTCGAACTGTTGGAACCGGGGACACTGCCAAGGTCGGAAAAGAAGACGAAGAGGATCTTTGACAAGCGCAAATTCGAGTGATTAGTCCTTCATTGCTAAAAAAATGAACGAAATAATATAAATTTTATGGAAGGCAATACCATGATCAAAAAAGCTATTGCACGTGTTGTCGAGCGGATAAACCTGAGCGAGGGGGAAATGATCGAGGTGATGGGCCAGATCATGTCCGGTGAGGCTACGCCGGCCCAGACAGCTTCACTCATCACAGCCCTGCGCATGAAAGGTGAGACCGTGGATGAAATCACCGGGGCTGCCAGGGTCATGCGCGAGTGGGCTACGCGGATACGTGTGGGGAAAAACGTACTTGATATCGACCGGGACGATATCAACATAGACCGTGAGACCATACTGGACGTGGTCGGCACCGGTGGCGACTGTACGAACACCTTCAATATCTCCACTACCGTATCTTTTGTGGTTTCAGCCTGCGGAGTCAAAGTGGCGAAGCATGGTAACCGCTCAGTCTCTTCGCTCTGTGGAAGCGCCGATGTCATCGAGAAGATGGGGATTAATCTGGACGTCACCCCTGAAACCGTTGAGCAATGTATCAATCAGGTGGGTATCGGTTTCCTGTTCGCACCGGCACTGCATGGCGCCATGAAATATTCCATCGGGCCGCGGCGCGAAATCGGCATCCGCACCATCTTCAATATTCTGGGCCCACTTACCAACCCGGCCGGAGCCGATTGTCAGGTCATGGGTGTATACTGTCCAGAGCTGGTGGAGAAGCTCGCCGGAGTGCTGCATAAACTCGGCTGCCGCCACGGGTTTGTCGTGCATGGTATGGACGGTATGGATGAAATTACCGTTACGACCGAGACTCTCGTTGCCGAGGTTACCCATGAAGGTGTCAAGCTTTCCACCATCAGGCCGGAAGATTTCGGCATCAACCGTGGGTCGATGGATGATCTGCGCGGCGGCGATGCAGCTGTCAATGCCGAGATTGTCCGGTCTGTGCTTGCAGGTGCAAAGGGACCGAAGCGAGACGTCGTTATTCTAAATGCTGCCTACGGACTGATGGCTGCCAACAAGGTTGCATCGGTACGGGAAGGGATGATTCTTGCTGCAGAGGCTATCGACAATGGCAGCGCCCTGGCACAATTGGAAAAACTGAAGGAAATTACAAACAGGTAGGGTGTGCGCAGGCAAAAACTGAAAAGCGGCACGTAACAAGGCTGCTTTGATCCGGCGAATGAAGACCTTATTGCTGATTCTGATAAAGTGCGGGTCGCCCTGGAGCGGCTTGGCAAAGAGAGCATGGATTCTCTTGAGCAATCGCTCATACCTCTGATAAAAAACAGTGTTATCAGATCGGGCATGATGATTTTAAAAAACTATGAACAGTTGAGAGGAATCACGCAATGAAGATACTCGCCATAATTGCCAGCCCTCGCGGGATGCAGGGTAATACCGGGCGTCTGCTTGAGGAAGTGCTTGCAGGCGTAGAGGAATCAGGAGCAGAAACGGAAATTCTATCCCTGAAGAGCTTGAAAGTTCAACCATGTGTTGGCTGTGATGTCTGCCACAAGACCGGCATCTGCAGCATCAAGGATGATTATGAGGGCATCAAGGGTAAATTGCTTGCCAGTGACGGATTTATCCTGGCCAGCCCGAACTATATCTTCAGCGTCACGGCTCAGATGAAAGCGCTGTTCGATCGCTGCAACGGCATGATTCACTGCATGGCTCTGGAGGGAAAGTATGCCGCTCTGGTCGAGACTTCAGGCGGCGGGCCGGACGAAGAGGTCCTCACCTATATGGGACGCTTTGTTAACTCGCTTGGTGCGGAATCGGTCGGCGGAGTGGGCTCGTCAATGGCTGGAGTCAGAGCGTTCCCGGACGAGAACAGCCTGTACTTGAGAGCCCGCACTCTGGGTAATGAACTGTGTCGCTGTATCGCGGAACAGAGGAGGTTTCCGGAACAGGAAGCGTTTATTGGCGACTTTAAGGCCCGGATGTCCGGTCTTGTAGACTATATGAAGGACTTTTGGCCTTTCGAACGTGAATTCTGGGTTAAGAAGCTGACAAGGTAGATCATAAGTTTACAGATCAGTATAAAATTCAAAGCTCTATTCATTTTCTGATGCCGGTCAAACTGTCATGCGAAACAGTATGGCCGGGATCTTAGCAAGCTATCACAGCGCTACGGTTCGACTTTTTTCCAGGACTCGTCGGGGTCGAAACCAGTCATTTCCTTTGCAGCTGCAGCAGTGGTTTTGCCAAGATCCTTCTGGTAGATGACGCCCCCCTGGTTGACAATAAAGGACATCACGCCAGAGGCCCGGTACCTGGCCGGATAGGCCAACAGAGCAAACCCGAGCACCATTTTACCGTTGACCTGATAATCGAATGTACCTCCTTCTGCCTTCTTTCCCTGCTTCATCAGAACCTTGAAGTAGTAGCCGTGAAACGGCTCAGCCGGTTCAGCCCTGAACTGACTGCCGTACCCCTCGGAATCAGCTCTGGCTACCAACGGACCAAACGGGCTTGGTTCCTGACCTTCTTTAACCTCCCAGTAAAGGCCATCCTGAGTGCCGGGGGTACTGTTGATCTTCCGGGCAAATTCGAGTATTCCATTACCGTCGTGATCCTTGCGTGCATATTCGCGCTGGGCTTCAAGGTAGCACTTCAGCACATCCATAGCAGCCAGTTCGTTTCTGCCGATCCGCCGGTTCAGAATTTCAGTTCGACCGGCCCTGGTGTCGAACACCCACATGCGCCCCTTGAGTACAAGCGGGAGCGGAAAGGGGAAATCCTCTTTGCCGAGGGTCAGGATCATCCTGCTGCTGTTTTTCCGTTCAAGCCGGTTCTTTTCATTGTACAGCTTGATGAAACGGTCCCGGTCTGTCTTGTCTATTACCGGGTCACCTGATGAGATGAGCTTCCCTGACCCTGGGCCAAGAATGTTTTTAAGGCTCGTGCTGTCATTGCTTTTCACCGCCTGGGCAAGGGCATTCACCGCCTCGGTAGGGGACCTGAAGCTGCTCTGCCTGATTTTGGCCGAAGCAGCAAAGGCCGGTTCAACCGTTATCAGGGCCGTGATAATGGCCAAAAGGGCAAACAGGTACGTGGATATGTTCAACTTATAAGATCTAAAGAAACCCATGATTATTCCTCCACAGCGTTGTCGGTGGTCTGTCGTGAATTTAAACACCAGGATGCCGGCTTTTATCGGTCGCCACGTCTGCCTTTAATGGCCGGCACGCTAACTCCGCCGCGGTCTGCACCTCCACCACGGGGTACCCCGAAGCCGGGACTTTGAAAAGACCGGGAGGGAACAACACCGCGGTATGTGCTGCTGCCGCCGATGCTCTGGCGGCCACGTTCACTGAACGTTTTGACCCGTGTACCATTACTGTAACCGCCGGTAAAGGCACTTTCACGAGGCGCCTTGGGGGTGGTGGTGAAACGACTGCCGCTGTTCTTCTCTGTGCGGATTCTCTGGTCTACGCTGCCTGACGGGACAGTTGCCCTCTTGCCTTGATCTAAAACAGCTCCGCCGCTGCGTGTCCCCTGGACAGTACGGCTTGGCGTGATGAAACCCCGTGATTCGCGGTTCGTCACGCCTGAACGTGCCGGGAGCTGCCCGAATCGCTGGGCGGTTGCCTTGTCCTTGTAGGCAACACCGCGCCGATGGCCGGGGTCATGTTGCCATAATATCTGTCCGTCCCGGATCGGCTGGCCACGCCTCTCATAGTACCGGGTGTAGCGGGAGCGGTTGATGTATCGGTTGTAGCCGAGGTTCCTGTTCATGTTTATCAATATATCGCCGTCATACCAGTCCCATCCACCCCAGGCGTAACCCCATGGCAGACCGAGTGTTACGCCGATACCGAAGGAAAAGACAACACCGGGATAGGGTGGGGAATAAAAATAATAGGGCGGGTAGGCGGGGTACCACCATGGACCATAGACAACATATGGATCATAGGTGGGTACATAGATGACGCTGGTGTCTGCCGGTTCAATGAGGATATTGTCATCCTCGACCAACACCTTCTGCTCCCTGGTGGACTTCAGGTATCCGGCATCGGCTGCCTTTTTACGCAACTCCTGAATCGTGTCCATGACGTCTTCTTTCTGCTCCAGAAAGGCGTCACCAAGCTTGGTGGTCAAGTCGAGTTTTTGACTAAGCATGTCAAGTACCGTGGGAAAGTTGACCAGGGCTTTAACGCTTGGGTCCCAGGTTTCCTTTTCAAGAGCAGTGGCCAGCTCATTTCCCTGAAGGTCCTTGTTCTGCCGAACCCAGCGGTCAGCCATGACAATCTCGAGTGGATAGGTTGAGGCCAGCAGAACCTGTGCGATCAGTTCATCCGGATAAAGGGCTATGGGCGCAAGCAGCTGTGCCAGCTGTTCCTGGTTGAATGTCTGCTGAGTCTCTTCAACAATTTCGTCATTCTGGGCCATGGCTGGCAATGGCACAGCCAAAGCCAGTATAACAAGGATGACGAGGCTCACGGCGCTCGTCAAGATCGCTTTTTGTCTGTTTCTCATAACCGCTCCTTGGTTGCCCTGTCCGGTCAAGCCAAATTCAGGAAAAATGATGACACAATATTAAAATTTCACCCTGAATCCTATCGCCGCGTTGTGGCTCTTGAATTTAAGATCGGTTGCTATGTCATTGTTTGAGTCGAACCTGGCCTTTGACGTGGCAAAATAGCGATAGCCCAGGTCAAGGGAAAGTGCGCGGTTAAGGGCGATCTCAAGGCCGGCGCCAACCTGGTAGGCAAAGACGGCGTCATCATCTTCCCGATAAAGAAGTGGCCGGGTATTATCAAAAGTCGAAGTGCCGAATGTATCGCTCAGATGCATGACCGCTAAACCGATGCCGCCACCCACGTAGGGGGTAATTGGTGAAGGGTTGCGCAGATCGAAGAACATATTGCCCATCATGGCTAGCACACCCAGGTTGCCATCTATATTTCGGTACCGGACGCCAGACAGGTCTGTAATCGTCGTCATTTCTCCATGCTTGTACGACATCTCTCCCTCCAGGCGGACGAAGCCAAAGTCAAAACCACCGGTTCCGCCGATGTTTATGCCTGGATCGAACTCAACGCGGTCATTAAAGGAATCACCAGTGTAGTAATCGTAGCTTGCCACGTCGGCATTCTGGGGGAAGTTTACGCCGATGAAGCCGGATACATAGGGGCCGGGACGGGGTGGCGTTGCCATGCAGACGGTGGGAATAACAAGTGTTGCCAGGGCCGCAAGAATAATGAACTGTTTTTTCATGGGAGCCTCTCCTTGTAACAAAAGTTAGATTCTGATTAATCTCTGACAGGAGCAACCGGTTTTGACGATTGTATTTTATATACTAGCATATTATTTTTTCTTCTCAACTGTCGGGTACCGTTTTTTATGCACACGCACCTGCAAATTTTATGATCTGTCCGGGTCCTGCATCTTCTGCCGGTCCAGCATGGATTTTAGTTTGTGACGATAGGCCGAAACGCTGATCTGGGCTGTCGTGTATTGTAATAGCGCCTCAAGATGGTGAATGGATGGAGATACGGCGGGTTTAAATGCAAAATCGGCATAGATTAACGCTATAACGGTATTCGCGCGTACGAGGGGGAATACCAGCATTTCCGGATTATCTGGTCTGCCGACGACCCGGTACAGATGGTGAGGGCAGGTTGAATCACTATGGAACCCATAGTACATCTGTCCGGTTTTTATGACATCCTCAAAAACAGGCTGGTCGTCAAGAGGGATACGCAGGTTGGAAAGGGGGGGCAAACCCTCACCTTTATCCATCTTGATCCCGAAAGACTGTTCCGCTACGAGTCCGGATTCTGTCACTGAAAAGACGATGGCACGCTCGAATACTTCGACCAGGTAAGCGAGAACGGCGGTTGTTATCTCCGTAAGTATCCTGCATCTGCGCAGCCGGGATATGCAGGTAAAAAAACGCTGGTTATCGCTGCTGCTGCATTCTGACGCCAGGGTCCGGAGAAAGGCCCCCAGACTCGAACAGAAAGCCAGTGTCTGCTGCGCCGCCGATCCATCTGTACATTCCCTGCATGGCCTCGGAATGATGGAGCGTATTCCGGAACTGAGGGCCTGCAGACCCAGTGTGTCCCAAAAACGCGAACAGGCAACCAGAATAACCGATGCCTGCGGATATTTTTGCAGGTCTTTACAGATCTGTATCGTGTCTTGCGCGGCAACTTCATGCGGGACATCAAGGAAAATAACCAGATGCAGCGCCTGGCACAACAACAGCCTGACATTGATATCAAGCGAGGCTATGGTATCTGACGAAACCGCATAGACACCCTCCTGGT
>JAQUCU010000065.1 GCA_028686055.1 Desulfuromonadaceae bacterium | reverse complement strand
CAGTGCTTCAAGGATGCGCTCCTGAAATGGGTGCGGCCGCAGGTCGAAGAATACTGCCGGGCCGTTCTGTCGGGGATTACGAGCGCGGTCAATGGCTGTCCGAAAGAGCGCCGGCTGTTCCGGATCGAACGGCACGAATTCGCGGCTGTTCCAGTAGGTCTCAAATTCGACGGAGAACTTTTCGAGGATGTGCCCCATATCCTGCGCAGTAACCTTGAGGTTCCATTCCAGGCCGCTGGTGATGGCGGCATGGGACATGTTAGCCGAGCCGATATAGGCCGTAGAAAAACCGCTGTTACGCTTGAAGTGATACGCCTTGGCATGGAGCCTGGTCCGCTCGGTATCGTAGGAGATACGCACCTCGACATTCGGCAGATGAGCCAGCCACTCCACCGCTGGGGCATCGGAGGCCCCCATGTAGGAGGTGGTGATCAGTCGCACCGGTATATTCCGGTCACGCAAGTCCTCAAAAGCCGGCATCAACAGGCGCAGCCCGGACCATTTAATGAAAGAGACGAGGATCTCTACCGCGTCAGCTGAACGCATCTCTTCATGGAGTTCATGGGCCAGTTGCGGTTCCTGGGGAGAACCGGTAAAGAGGGAACTTTCAGCCAGCGAAGTGTGGGGACGGGGGATACCTGATGTGCCGTAATTCGGCGGGGTAATTTCAAGGAGGACCGGCTTTGAATGCGGTACGAGCCGATGTTTTTCGAGGTGGCCTCTGCCCGGTTCATCGGCAACGTGACGAAGAATCCAGTTGCAGAGTGCCAGACGTTTGTCCGAATCAGACTCTTCTCGGAGTGCCTGTTCCAAAACCTTTGCCACAAAAGAAGCATACTTAGCTGGCTGCTCTTCCGGGTCTATCTTGCCGAAAACGGTTCGTAATTCTGGTCGTAGCGCCAGAGCATCGCGGAGGTATTCATCGATAAGCGCTTCATAAATGCCGGGGGTGACAGGGTTTATCAAATAGAGGCCTCACATGCCATAAAAACAACCTTACTGAATAAAAATAAACCTTAATGATACTGGGGCCCACTTATTTATTTGCGAGCGTCACAACCTTTACCACGAACCCAACTCATACTCCACGATCACATTGATTTATCGCGATAGCCCGTCATGCAGAATTTTTTACCAACGCTGTTACCTCTACTTCGTTCGGTACATGGTCACTTCGGCCTCGGCCATGACCTTTCCGTCAAGTTCGAGCCGCCCCTTCACATCCACCAGTCTGCGGCGTTCGCCAACAACCTCGCCGATTACGGTTACCAGCGATCCGGTCGGGACCGGTGCCCGGTAGCGGAGCTTTATTTCGCTCGTGACCACCATGATTCCGCTGCCCATACAGGCCTGAGCGCAGATCTCGTCCAGCAGGGCCGAGATGATGCCGCCGTGGGTTATTCCCTGCCACCCCTGGAAGACCTCGTCTATCCGTACTCGGGTTTCCGCCCGGCGACGTTCGGGGTCTATCGTAAACTCTGCCTTGAGGCCGATGGGGTTGTCCTTGCCGCAGATGAAGCAGTGGTTGTCATCAAGTACCTGCACAGTGATCCCTTCCTTTGTTTTTGATTAAATACCTGCAAGCAATCAAGCCGGAAACGGCCTGATTCATACCAGAAATTGTGCCGAAAAGCCATGGGTAACTCTTTTAGTTTGAATGTCTGTTAATCTTTACGGCATCAGGATTTTTACACACCTGAACTGTTCAAGAACAAAAATTGTTGACAGATGAATACAAAATCAGTATAGGTAGTCATATGACTACCTGTGATCCACAAGCCGCTAATACACTCACTCAGCGCCAGAAACAGGTGCTGCAGTTCATCACCTCGTTCAGCGGCGATAACGGCTATGCACCCAGCCAACGGGAAATCGCCGGCCACCTGAATGTTTCGGGAACGCTGCCGGTTATGAAGCATCTTGGTGCTCTGGAGCGGAAGGGGTACATCAGGCGGGATCATGTCAACCGGGGGATTACCCTGACGACGGCGGCGAAGGAACCGGTTATTCCATCGGTGTCGCTGCCGATTGTCGGCACCGTTCGCGCCGGTCATCTTGCCCCGGCTATCGAGGATATTCAGGGGTACTTCTCCGTTGACCCGATGGCCGTCAAGGGTAATGGCTGCTTCTTTCTAAAGGTCAGTGGTGAGTCAATGATCAATGCCGGTATCTTAGATGGCGATCTGGCGCTGGTGCGGCCGCAGCCGACTGCCGATAACAGGGATACTGTCGTTGCCATGCTTGATGGCGAGGTGACCCTCAAATATTTTTATCGCGAGCAGGATCACATTCGACTGCAGCCGGCGAACCCCAACATGGGGCCGATCATCATTCGTCCCGAAGATGGCGAGGTGAGCATCGTCGGCAAGGTGATCGGCGTTTACCGGCGGATGTAAAAAGGTATGAACTAGTTTGGCAGGATTCAGCAGATTTAACACGTTATGAATAAATCATTTGACGGGAGCGTGAATAATGGAACCGATTACCCTGTGCGGCGCAGTAATTGTTTTGTTTGGCTTGTGGGTGGAGCTTGAACCAGTAATCCTAAAAGTAGCACGAGCAATTTTCAGAAGCAGTATTATGACGGCACTACTGTCATCAATGAAAGAGCAGCGACCTGTCGTCACTATAACGCCAGGCGGATACCGTGGTTACCGTACCGGCAGCGCCCTGACATACCGGGTGGCGAGAAGCTGATACGACAGCACTACATCTCGATCAAGGTTGTACTTACCGCTTAAAACGCTCTACCCTAACACAATGGAATCAGTACACATCAGAACTCGCAATGCCTCGGTGTACGTGGAAAAGGAATAACATCGCGGATATTCTCCATCCCTGAGAGATACATGACGAGTCGTTCAAAGCCGAGACCGAAGCCGGCATGCGGGCAACTCCCCCAGCGGCGGGAGTCCAGATACCACCAGAGCGGTTCCTTCGCTATTCCCATCTCCTCCATCCTCTTTTCCAGACGATCCAGCCGCTCCTCGCGCTGGCTGCCACCGATGATTTCACCAACCTTCGGCACCAGCAGATCCATGGCGGCCACGGTACGGCCATCATCGTTCTGCCTCATGTAAAATGCCTTGATGTCTTTGGGGTAGTTGAGAATAAATGCCGGCCCTCCCACGATCTGCTCGGTCATGTAGCGCTCGTGCTCGGTCTGCAGATCAAGCCCCCACTCCACCGGATAAGTAAAACTGGCACCGGAACGCTGCAGGCGGGCAATCGCTTCCGAATATTCCATCCGGACGAAATCGGCATCAGCCACCCTGCTGACGCGTTCAATCAGACCGTTTTCAATATGTCTGTCAAAGAATGCCATATCGTCGGCGCACTCTTCGAGGGCGAACCGGCAGAGATAGCGGACAAATTTTTCCGCCAGGTCGGCATCGTCGGCCAGCGTGGCAAAAGCCATCTCCGGCTCGATCATCCAGAACTCGGAGGCGTGCCGGGCGGTATTGGAGTTTTCCGCGCGGAACGTAGGACCAAACGTATAGACATCTCCGAAAGCCAGCGCAAACAGTTCCCCTTCCAACTGTCCGCTGACGGTCAGTCCGGTCTTCTGACCAAAGAAATCCTGAGTGAAATCGGGTTTCCCGTCCAGAACGGGTGGATCTGCAACATCCAGTGTACTGACATGGAACAGTTCGCCTGCGCCTTCGCAATCGCTGGAGGTAATGATCGGTGTATGTACATAGAGGAAATCGTTTTCGGAGAAGAAACGATGAACAGCCTGGGCAAGCCTGGATCTCAGGCGGAATACCGCCCCGAATGTGTTCGCGCGGGGGCGCAGGTGAGCTATCGACCGCAGGTATTCAAATGAATGGCGTTTTTTCTGGAGCGGGTAGGAAGCATCAGCGTCGCCGATTATTTCAATTACACGTGCCGTCAACTCCCATTTCTGACCGGAGGCAGGAGATTCGACAAGACAACCTTCAACGGTCAATGCTGCTCCGGTTCCGATCCGGCAGATATCACTGAAATTGGTCAGAACTGACTCAGCTACGACCTGAATACCATCCACTGTCGAACCGTCGTTAAGAACAATAAAACAGATCTCTTTCGACGACCTGACTGAACGCACCCAGCCTGAAAAGGAGCAGATTCCGGCCCCGACTCCCTGTTCAAGAATTTGTTTGATTCGGATTCTCATCATAACGCTCCAAATAAGCTTGTTTGTTTGACCTTGCAGTTTGCAATGTGATATGTATTTACGGTTATAATGCCTGCGACATAGTTACCGGGATATCGTTTCCGATCAACAAAAGGAGAATCCACCATGACAAGATCAGTCTGTGCAGCCATTGCATTAACCCTGATCACAAGCTTTTCTGCCGTTGCAGAAGTATCACATCACCAAGGCGAAGCGCACGCCACCGAAGCCAAAGCGGCGATACAATATCCACAGATCGTGTTGTACTCGGTCGCTTGGTGTCCCCACTGCCGTGAAACAAAGGAATATCTGAAAAAAAACGACATCCCGTTTATCAACCGTGATGTCGAACTTGATACAAAAGCGATGGAAGATTTAACCGTCAAGTACAACAGTACAAGAGTTCCGCTGGTTGTTTTCGGCAAAGGTGCAGATGAGATAGTTATGAAAGGATTTACTCCTGAACTGTTTCAGGAAACGTTGCAAAAAGCCCGTTTGAAGTAGCAGTCTGCAGGACAATCTGCCAGCCCCTGTCACCCGTACATTTTGAAAAGCTGAAGAACCAGCAGCGTAATCCCGGAACCGATACATGCGCCGATAACCACTTCGCGAAGAGAATGGATTTTTATCAGCAGTCGCGAATGGCTTACCATAACCGCCAGTAACAGTGAAAGTACTGATATTAGCGGATCACGGGTATTAAGCGATACCGCCGTGGCGATCGAGAAGGCAACGGCAGCGTGCCCGCTCGGTATTCCGCCTCGAAGCGGGGTGCCGGTACCGGTGGCACTCTTTACGATTATTACGGCGATAACTACAATCAGAATCGCTATGACCGTACCCATGTCTGAAACGGTGCCAAACATCGCAAGAACCTCCCCGTAGCGCGGCATAACATATTTTGACAGAATCAGGTACCCCATGATGGCGGCGCCGCAGGCCGTAATCAACACGCCTCCGGCGGCCGTATCTTTTGCAATTTTAGCCAACGGATGATAGTCGGGAGAAGCAAGATCAACAACCGCTTCTACCGCAGTATTAAACATCTCTGCACACAGCACTGACAGGATGGATAGTGCAAGCAGTGCAAACTCCACCGGGCTGACTTTTAGAAACAAAACCGCCAGCAGTACGACAATGGCCGCAATGAAATGAATGCGCATATGCTTTTCAGCTCTGGCCGCGTGCAGTATTCCTTCAACGGCGTAGTTGGCTGATTCTATAAACCGGTCGGGCTTAACAACCCTTCCTTTTTCAGAATCTTGAATAGCTGCTGCTCCTTCTGCTGCATTTTTTGCGCTTCAGCCTCCCCGCTTCGTTCATGATCATAGCCGCAGAGGTGCAATATCCCGTGCAGCAGCAGAAATGACAGGCGCTCAAAGAACTCCATACCACCCTCTTCGGCCTCCCGGGCCGCGGTATCTGCAGATATCAAAACATCTCCCAGAGCATGGGGATTTACCCCCCCGCAGTCACCTTCCTGCAGTGAGAAAGAGATCACATTGGTCGGGCGGTCTTTAGCAAGATACTCACGGTTAATGACCCTGATCGAGCGATCCCCCACTATCGTAACGGATAGTTCCGTTTCCTCAGGACATCCCAAGGCGCTTAAGATTTTCGCTGCCACCTTTTTGAGCTGCCGGTTCTTGAAGCGATGGCGCCTCTGACGGTTGTTCATCAATATCAACATCTTGCAAAACTCCATATTCAGTTTCAATTAAATCGCGGACTTCCGTTTTTTTGGAACGTTCACCCACCTTGTAGGCCGGCTCCGGGTAATCAATACGATGATGAAAAATGCCGTTCAGAATCGCGGTAAAACTCCTGGCAATTTCGTGCAGGTTTTTAAGGGTCAACTCACACTCATCCAGTTGACCATCGATAAATATATTATTGATCAGTTTCTGGGCTAACCCCTGAATACGGTCAGGTGACGGATTCACAAGGGTACGGGAGGCCGCTTCAACACAGTCTGCCAGCATGACAATGCCCGCCTCGCGTGTCTGCGGCTTGGGACCCGGGTAGCGGAAATCCCTTTCTTCAACAATCTGCCCTGATGATGCTCCCTGACTCTTGGCGCGATCATAGAAGAACTTGATCAGCGCGGTGCCGTGATGCTGGCGGATTATATCTATAATCGGCTGTCCCAGCCTGTTTTCACGGGCCAGTTCGACTCCTTCCTTGATATGCGAAACCAGAATCAGCGCACTCATGCTTGGTGTAAGCTTGTCATGACGATTCTCTTCACCGGCCTGATTCTCAATAAAGTAATGCGGTTTTGAGACCTTGCCGATATCGTGATAATAGGCCGAAACACGTGCCAGCAGAGGGTTGGCACCGATGGATTCGGCAGCCGCCTCTACGAGGTTTCCAACTACAACACTGTGGTGATAGGTCCCGGGGGCTTTTATCATCAGCTCCCGAAGCACCGGGGAGTTGAGGTTTGACAGTTCAAGCAGCTTGATATCGGTAGTGTACTGAAAGAGCGTCTCAACAAGCGGAATAAAACTCGAAACAAAAGCAGCGCAGATAAACCCGCTGAGCAGAGCAAACAGGGATACGTACAACGTCTGCGTCGTAAAGATAACATTGTTAAGAACCTGGAATGACAGCGCCAGAGCCAGGTTAACGGTCGAAATCTTGAATCCGGCGGCATAGACCGTTCCGCGGCTGGTGCAATGCCGGACGCCGTGAGCGCCGACAATGCTCCCGAGCAGTGAATAGATTACCACCAGCATATTGTTCTCAAACATGATACCAAGCAGCGGGGCCAGAATGGCGCAATAAACCAACGCAACTTCCGAGTTCATAAAAATACGGACAATCATCGCTCCGGCAGCGAACGGAAACAAATAGAAGTAATTTGCTGTTTCTATGGAGGGAAATACTGACCCGATATTATGAGTGATCAGCAGGGCGGTCTTGAAGAAGATGAAGCTGAGGGTAATCAGAAGAGAGATGATGAGAACATCTTTATTCGTCGGATTGAATTTTCGAATATTTTTGCCGGCGAACCGGTATGGAAAATAAAACAACACGATGATCAGCCCAAAGGTTCCAAATGCGGAAAAAAGGCGACTTCCACTGCGCACGCTTCCAAATACAGCGTCAAGCTTATGTGCCTCTTCCGGAGTTATCCGCTCGCCGACCCGTACAATCATTTCTCCCTTCTGCAGCTTGAACAGAACCGGACGCACCGCCTCCATAGCTCTTCGTGCACGGACCTCTGATGCCTCACGGTTATGAAACAGGTTAGGAAGAAGGATCCTGGAAATCACCGCCGAAATACGGGCATTGTCAGAAGCGGCTCCAACCCCCTTGAATTTCCATGTGTTGACGATTCGGCGCGCCTCGCCAATATCAGTAAAAGAGGTGGTGGAGTCCCCTCCCCCGATGCGGCGACCGTTGTTATCAGACAGTTCAACGCCCCGACTGATGTCAGCATGAAAGACCTTCCCGTCCAGCACAATCTTTTGTTGATAGAGCCCGTTCAGCAATTCCGCCGCATTCGCCAGAAAAATCTTGTCTGACTTGATCCGGATCAGCGCCAGAATTTCAGCTTCGCTCAGATCCGTATCAAGCAACGGCATCAACTGCGCGCGCAACTGGGGAATAGCTTTCCCATATTTTTCATAGCGACCGGAATGAGCCACCGCGAGGGCATGCTGCAGCTTATCAAAAATAGCGCCCGATACCTGGTCGCTCAGGTTGTAAACAACCGGAGCGTTGTTGCCGGCATCTTCGCGCCGCTGCTCCGTTAATGCCATGTCTTCTACAAGCAGGTCCTGGGTTACACGAATGTCGGAGGTGGCAATATCACCGACTTTATAGGGAGGTTTTGTGATCTGCTGGCTGGGAAGTATCGCCCATGTGAGCAGCAGTGCGGTTGAAACAAGAAGAATAAACCGGTTACGGCCGGCTGTTTCGGGGTTGGAAAACTTCTTGATCATGGAATCAAGCAGGTTTGATCCGAGCTGACTCAAATATGTCAGTGTATGCTGCTCCTGCTTGCCGCCGGATTGTTTGAACATAGGTACATGCGCCGCTGTATGATTGGATTTCACCCACTTATAATAAGTATTGAATTGTAGTCTGATTACGCAAATGTGTCAATAAAACTACAGTGGACAACGAATAGCGGGACGAATGGCAGCCGGTGCCTGCGGAAGACTCCACAGATGCCGTTTTTTTGTCCACTAAGTATCAGCTAAGTTTCCGGCTGTAGATTCGAAACACAACCTGATTACCGCACTGGTTCGCAGAATAAACGTACACACCACGACATTGATTAAAAAAACGGAGGTTCCATGCAGTCGAAGTTGTGGGGTGAGGCATTGCTGGTAGTGGCATTTCTTTTGGCGACAACGGCGGTGATTGCAGCCACCGGGGCGGATATGGCAATAGCATCTCATTTCTACGTCGCCGGCGGCTGGCCGGTGGGCGAACAGTTCCCCTGGAATCTGCTCTACCAGATTGACCGTTATCCGGGGGCGGTCCTGGGGATTATCGGCCTCTGCGCCGCCTGCTCGGGCAGTTTAAAACCAGGGTGGCGGAACTGGCGCCGGCAGGGGCTCTTTCTGGTGCTGCTGTTGGCCCTGGGACCGGGGCTTATGGTTAATATGGTGTTCAAGGATCACTGGGGCCGTCCTCGACCACGGGAGGTCGTACAATTAGGTGGCACCGAACCGTTCCTCCAACCCTGGCAGCCCGGCATTAACGGCCAGGGTCGCTCCTTCCCCAGCGGTCATGCCTCGGCAGCCTTTTACTTGTCCGCCCCCTTTTTCATCTACCGTCGCAGTAAAAAACGGCTTGCCCGCCGGTGGCTGGTCGGCGGAGTCGTGTTCGGCCTGCTGATGGGCTATGCCAGACTGGCCCAGGGTGGACACTTTTTGAGTGACATTATCTGGGCCTGGGGCATCGTATATCTGACGGGACTGCTACTTGCGGCTGTTTTGCTGGAGAGGCGGGATGCCGGGACAGAATTTAACCTGCAGACAGGGTACCAGGGAGGGAGAGGTAAGCTCTGTTGGTTGAAGGCAAACGGGTGATCCGGGAAGCGGTTATACGGGTTCTTTCCCTGCCACGGATCTGCCCCGGGCAGTGCCGGACTGTTCATCCGCGTGGATGAATCTGTTGATGCAGGCGTTTGAGCCGTTCACGGGTAACATGGGTATAAATCTGGGTACTTGCCAGATCGGCGTGCCCCAGCATGATCTGCACACTGCGAAGGTCTGCGCCGTTTTCAAGCAGATGTGTCGCAAAAGAGTGCCGCAGGGTGTGCGGTGAGATGTTTTTCCGGATTGCCGCCATCTCCGCCCGTTTTTTTATGATATTCCAGAAAGCCTGGCGACTCATCGCTCCGCCCAGACGAGAGAGGAAAACGTAAGCATTCTGCCGCAGCGGATCACGTTCCTGCCGAACGGTGTCAAGATAGACCGCCAGCCTCACGCGGGCAGATTCACCAATCGGTACCAGACGTTCCTTGTTCCCCTTCCCCACCGTCATCAGATAACCGGAATCAAGATTGACTTCACGCAGCTTGAGATTAACCAGTTCAGACACACGCAGACCGGTGGCATACAGCAGTTCCAGCATCGCCAGATCACGCAGATCCTCGCCGCCCTCCCCCAAACAGGCCGCAAACAGTGCATCGACCTCGCGTACGTCCAGAAACTGCGGCAGTTTATGCAGCATGCGCGGCGCTTCGATAATCGTGGCCGGGTTGCAATCGGCGTAACCTTCAATCATCAGAAACTTGTGGAACATGCGTATGGCTGACAGACAACGAGCCCGGCTGCGCGGTCCGATGGTGCGCTTCTGCAGAGTAACCATAAAAGAGGCAATATCAGCCGTGTTGACATCTGATGGTTTCTGGCGGCCAGACTTATCGAGAAAATCCAGATAGCCGGCAAGATCCCGGCTGTAGGCACTCCGTGTGTTGGCCGAGAGCCCCTTTTCCACGGTAATATAGGATATGAAGAGGTCGAGGTAGTCGTTCAAGCGGAATCTCTGTTAATTATCAGGGACGCTGTATTTATAAAAGGGGACAACCCGGAAGGCGCTTTTTTTTCACTCAGTTAAAACAAAAATGGTTGCCAGGGCGAAATACACCCTTTATTTCGCCGATCAGGCAGTCGACCAGCGGTGTTGGTGCGGCAGCATTGTTGACAACAAGGGTACGTTTGTAAGCATGGTCAAAGCCGGTGACGTGATGGGTGCGCAGGACGCCTTCGCTCACCAGCTTGCCAACTACGGACCTGGATATGAAAGCAAGTCCGGAACCTTCCACTACCGAACTGATGATAAGGTGAAGATCGTCATAATAAATCACCCTGTTGAACACCGACCAATCCATATCCATTTTTTTCAGATTATATTCAAGCAGCTTGCTGGAACAGCACCCCTCTTTTCTGGTATAAAGATCAAAGGAGGCGAGACTTTCAATCGGCATTTCATCTTCAGTAAGCCCCAATTTAGCTGAACTGACAAAGACAACCTCGTCTCCCGGCAGTTCAAAGGTGTCAAGTTCAGCAAAATTATAATCTGTATTATGCTCGATCACACCCACATGGTACACCCCCTTCAGCATTCCATCGACAACCTTGTCCGGCATTTCAAAAGAAAACTTCAACTCAAGCATATCCGGCTTGAGCTGCATAAAACCTCTCATTATTTCAGGCAGGTAGGTAATGCCGAAGGAAGGCGTGCAGCAGAAAGCAATGCCGTTTTTTGGTGAAAGCACACGAATATCATTCTTTAACTCGTTTTCAAGCTGCAATATTTTTTCCGCTTTTTCAATCACAATCCGGCCCACATCGGTTGCAACAAGTATCGGGCCACTGCGATCTATAAGTGAACAACCATATTGATCCTCCATAAACTTGATTCTGCGGGATACAGCAGACTGGGTAATAAAAAGATTATCCGCCGCCTTGGAAAAACTGCCAACAGCAACCGATTCTACAAGTGTCTGTAAATACTCGGATTTCATAGCGCCACTCCCTAAACCCTTGTTTTATTACCTAATACTCATAGCCTTATGATTAAAAATCGTTTTCACAATAGCACACTCCCATACTAAGGTGCAGACAAAATTAACTGTATACGCAATTTTAAACGCTGGATTTGGACTGTATGCCGGCTGGCAGATTGTGTACCAGTTCACTTGTGCGGCGCTTGTAACAGGCAGGTTAAACAAAAAGGAATCATGCGACCATGAGTATTTCCAAAATCATCCTGTCAACCATCCTTATTTTTTCATACAGCTCAATAAGCCAAGCAGATTCCGTTGTCATCACCTTTTCAGACGGGAAAACCCAAACGGTACCACTCGATGCTCCAATCAAATCGATAACGGCAGTGAAATATCTGTCGTCCGGCGACCAGACTCAAGCAGTTCCACAATCTGACAGTGCTACATCACCACAGATGAATAAAGAAAAGCAGCCACAGCAACAGCAGACCCCGGCAAAACCAAAGGTCAAGTTCAAATGGGCAACTCCGATTGACGGGCAATAGAAGCGCAAGAGCTTGAGAACGGCTTAAACTAAATAACCCATTCATGACAAATGGAGCAACAAATCGATGTTCAAGCTTATTTCAAACAACTTTTATTCTGAGATACAGAGAAGACCCCTGCCACAGAATTTTCTGTATTAAAAGACCGACGGCATAATTGCCATCGGTTTTTTTACGTTTTTTTGCAGCATTTACGTCCAGCCTGTAAAAACAATCCGAAGGGAGGTGAGTAGGAACAGAACGACAGACAAGATGAAACGCCACGGTATCAGTTGTATTCTCACACATTTTTACGAGGAGGAATTATGTCGGAAAAGATGATGAAGAAGAGCAAAGGGCTGATTGCAGTCCTGCTTGGGACTGTGATGATTGCCGCGCTTACCATCTGGGGATGCGGGACGAGTAGTTATGATAACCCATCAGATCAAGTGGTGACGACAAAAACCGCCACTGCCCTGATTACGGCAGCTGACCTGAAAGGATGGATGGATGCCGGACTGGTGAACAGAGCGGGAGGCTACGACCGGGTCGTGATTCTGGATGTGACCGCCAACGCAACTGATGGCACAAACAAATACAACTCTGTCGGCCACATCCCCGGCGCCTATTTGGTTTCGGGAGGGAATGGTTATTTCCAGGCAACTCGTGCCGAGGGTCCACTGAGTGTTACAGGTTCCATGGTCTGTACCGGTGACGTTATGGATACCCTGATCCAAAACGCCGGCATTGACGCAAATACAACAATTGTACTGACAACCAGCAGCGGTTCAGCCCTTGATTTAACCAGACCATATGCGACATTCCGTTACTGGGGTTTCCCTAAAAACCGCATCAAAGTTCTGCAGGGTTCTAATCCTGCATGGACAGCTGCAGGCTACGCTTTGACCAGCCAGCCAACTGTTGTCCAGAAATCAACCTACGGTGTTTCTCAGGGTCAATGTAACGTAAATGCAGACATGCGCGTCTCGCTCAGCGAGATGATAGCAACCGTCAAAGGTATCGTCGATACCAATAACGCAGGTAAGGTTTATATTCTTGATACTGTTCGTCCTGCACCTCCAACTGGCGGTATATTCAAAACAGGAGACTTGATTACTTCTGGAACATACACTCCTTTCGATGGTTTCGTTAAAGGGTCTTACGGTTTCATACTCAGTAATATGATAACTGGTACAACATTCAAAACAGCTGAAGAAATAAAAACATTTGTCAGCGGCGCATTTTACGGTGATGGCGCAACAAGCACAACAACTATTGGTGATGCCAATCGTGATGCAGCAAAAACCTTCGTTGCGATGTGCCGGGCAGGAAACAATGCCTCTCAGGCTTATTTTGTACTTGACGGCATCGCCTATTATAATTCCAGCGTTGATGTCAAATGGTATGACGGATCGTTAGGCCAATGGAACCTGATGGCCTCAAAAGACCATCTTGCAGTGAACGGGGCCAATGCCGGCGGGCAATTGGCAGTAGGCTCTATCTGGGACACCACCTCTCTGATGGACAGCCTGACGTGGAATCTTGACCGTAGTTTAACAATAGTCAACTATGCCTCTCGTGTGTACGGTGTAGAGCCGAGTTTTGCCGAAGGAAACCAGATTGAAACAGCAGATAAAGCGTATCGCAGTGTTGTTGTCAGCCCAAGCGGCGGCGCTGCTGCCGGCGGCGGCGGTGGTTGTTAGTCCTTTCACCATTCAAACTCCCCCCGCCGGCAGGGCGGGGGATCATATCGATGCAAAGGAGTGAATAAATGATAAAAATCAGCAAAGCAGGAAAGTTATCGGCGCTTACGCTCGGCCTAAGCCTGATGGCCGGCACCGCCTTCGCCGGTCCGCAGATGACCTTCGGCCCTAATGACGAAGGGACGCTGCAGCTCGACTACAAGGGACAGTTCCAGATGGTGGTACGCGATACCGGGTCAGGCGACAACAACACCG
>JAQUCU010000268.1 GCA_028686055.1 Desulfuromonadaceae bacterium | reverse complement strand
CACCCTGGGGGGACCGTGGTATCTGATTGCGGGGGGCATTGCCCTGATCATGGGGGGGCAGTTGATGGGGCTGTACGAGATTTGTCTCCCGGTCAAACGGGATTTCAAACCAAAGCGCGGCGGGCTTGTCGGAGCATTTCTGCTGGGGCTCTTCTTCGGCGTCGTTTCCTCCCCCTGCGCCACGCCGGTTCTGGTGGTGCTGCTGACGCTGGTGGCGGGAAAGGGGCAGGTGCTGTACGGCATCGCTCTCCTCTTCTGCTATGCCATCGGCCACTGCCTGCTGATGCTTTTTGCCGGTACGTTCACCGGTTTCGTCGAGGGATTCATAAAGGCGCGAGGTGTAGTCAATTTTTCCCTCTGGGCCAAGCGGGTCAGCGGGGCTGTTGTCGCGGTGGTGGGCGGCTGGTTCCTCTGGCAGGGGTTAGGGATTTAAAAGCTTCCCCCTTAATAAAGGGGGATTGAGGGGGATTTGTTCCTCTTTTTTTTATCAACACACATGACTATTTGAGCATATCTCAACATACTGGATACTCTATGAAAATAATCGGGTTTACTCGGATTTTTGTCTTACTGTTGTTGGCTGTTCTGTTCACCGTACCGGCCATGGCGCAGGAGCAGCTCACCCTCAAGGAAGCTCTGGGCAGGGCCCTGGAGCGAAATCCGCTTATGACCGAAGCTCACCTGGGCGTTGATGCCAGCGTGGAAGGGATTGCCGGTAGCCAAGGGAAACATTGGCCGAGACTTTCTCTCAATCTCGCCTACAATCAGCTCCAGGATCCGGTTCCCTATATACCGGCCCAGTCCACGGTGATTGCGGCCCACTTCAGCGATGACTATGCCTCGCTGGGATTACTTCTGTCGCTGCCGATTTACCAAGGGGGGCAGATCGTCACCACTGTCAATATTTCCAAGGTGCGGCGTGATCTGCAGCAGATTTCCCTGACCCTGACCAGAAATGAGCTGATCGCCAACACGGTCAACACCTATCACAAACTGTTGCAGCTGCAGCAGCTCCGGGTTGCCTCCGCAGCCACTGTCACGGCTCTGGAAACGCAAGTCAAAAATGCCGGACAGCTGTTCGACGTGGGGCGCAGCGCCCGGGTTGATCTGCTGAAGGTAGAGGTGCAGCTGGCCAACGAACGCCAGCGACTGTTGACGGTAGACGAAGCACTTGCCACAACGGGTGCCACGCTGCGGTACCTGATGGGAGATGATCCCTCCTCAAGCAGGGAGCCACTCGTGCTGGCTGACACCCTGGACATGCCGGATGAAAGATCTGCTGCGGCTGCTGAAGGTTTGCAGCCCTGGAGCGCCCGTCCTGAATATCAGGCTGCCGTACTCGGTGTGAAGGAGGCCGACCTTTCCCGCACTCTTTCCTTCGGCAAGTTTCTCCCGACCGTCAACGCAGTGGCAGGCTACACCGATCAGTACGGGTTTTCCCCCTGGTATAGAGATGCAAGCTGGTATTTCGGGCTGCAGGCCAGTGTCCCGCTGTTTGAACGCTCACTGTATGCCGATTTCCGGCGTGATACGATCCTCAAGGAAAAATCAGCAGTACGGCAACGGGTGGTGGAGCAGCAGCTGCGGCTTGACCTGGCAACAGCCGCCGCCTCTCTGCGCGAAAGTGCCAACCGGGTGACGACGGCCCGTCAGGCCATCGAACAGGCGCACGAATCGTTCCGCATCGAACAGGAAAAATACGGGGCGGGCGCCGGCACCATGAGCGATCTGCTGCTTGCCCAGTCGGCGGATATAACCGCGGAAGCAAACCTGAGTCAGGCCATTTTTGATTACACCGCTGCCCAGGTTGCCTGGCGCAAGTCGAACGGAACTCTGGAGGAATATCTCAAATGAAACGGAAAAATATCTTTATTCTGATTGTGATTGTCCTCGTTGTTGCCGGAGTCCTGTTTGTCGCCAAAAAGAAGAGGGAAATTGCCCGCCTTGCGCCTCCCCATATGTCGCCGCCTGCCGTGCAGGTGGTGCCGGTGAAGCAGGGCACTCTTGAAATAACTTCCCATTACCTTGGAACAATTGCGCCGTTTGTCAGAAGCGACCTCTCGGCGCGTATCTCCGGCAATATTCTCACTATAAACAAACGGGAGGGGGATCCGGTCCGCAAGGGGGAACTGCTTGTTACCATAGATGCGCGGGAGTTGCAGGACCGAACCGTGGCAGTGAATTCCGAGGTGCTTGCCACCCGTCAGAGACTGGCCGGCGCCCGGAGTGCTTATGAGACCCAGAACGCGGTGTACGAACGGGACCAGACTCTGTACAAGTCAGGGGCCATTTCCCGGGAGGCGCTGGAGCACTCCCGTGCCGCCCTGGACGGAACCAGATCGGTGGTTGACGCCTATAACGAGAGTCTGAAAGGACTGGCCATGAATACCAAAGTGGCCAAAACCCAGGCAGGCTATGCCCGAATTTACGCGCCCTTTGCCGGTGTGGTCTCAAAACGCTGGAATGAACCGGGAGATCTGGCGGTGCCGGGCAAACCGATTCTGACAATTGACAAGAGCGCTCCCTTCAAGGTACTGGCCCAGGTGCCCCAGGAGGAACTGGCACCTCTCCATGCCGGAACCCCTGTTTATTTGACAAACGGCGATCTGCGCCTTTCCACGCGGGTAAACAGGATCTATCCGGCGCTGGGGAAAAGCATGCTGGCAACTGTTGAGGTGATCGTGTCCGCGGCCCCTTTCAGGCTTCCGGCCGATGCCACGGTCGGGGTTGATCTGGTGGCCCGGAAAGCAACCGGTTTGATCGTTCCTGATCAGGCGGTGGTTAAAAACGGTCAGCAGGCGTTCATCTATGTTGTGACCGGCAACACGGTGCATCTGCGGCCGGTCACGCTGTTGGGCACGGGGAACGGCACGGCTGCGGTGACGGGTGATCTGCATCCCGGCGAACAGGTGGCCGTGGCCCAGGAAAACAGGCTGCTGACACTGGTCGAGGGCGCTGCGGTTACTCCGATGGCGAACAAGGTCGCTGCGCCGGCTGTCACAGCCACGCCGGTACCTGCCGCCGGGGGAGCTAAACCATGAAGTTTGTTGAACAGTACATAAAAAAGCCGCATCTGGTGCTGTCGGTGGTCCTGCTCTTTGCAGTGGTGGGTGTCATCGGCTACCACAAGATGCCGTTCAACCTGTTCCCAGATACCGACCGCCCTCAGATCAGCGTAATCACGGTCATGCCGGGAGCTGCGGCTAACGACGTGGAGTCCGACATCACCCGCACCATCGAGA
>JAQUCU010000064.1 GCA_028686055.1 Desulfuromonadaceae bacterium | reverse complement strand
ATCTGTGCGCCAGTCGGCCCGTTCAAGAATATGCCGCAGAAATGCGCCGATATCGTGGGTGTGCAGCGCCGGCGCGTCTTCATGGGCCGCTATCAGCAGGTATTTGGCGAGGGAAAGCTGCCCCTGGCCGAGAATGGCGTTGGCTACGGTCAACAGCTCCTGCGGCTGGCGGACTGCGGCATAGGGGACATAGCGTTCGCTGGCGATTGCCAGCAGCAGCGGATGGACGCCGGCGGCATCAACCGCATGCACCTCCTGAACCCCTGAAACAACGGTAGGGATCAGCGGACCGGTCAGCTCGTGTATGAAGGCACCAAAACTGGTATCTTCCTGCGGCGGACGGCCGACAGTCGTAAACGGGAGGACGGCGTCCCGGCGATGATAAACGGCATCAACCTCTATATAGGGGAATTCGTGAGTCAGGCTGTAGTAGCCGAGGTGGTCGCCGAAAGGGCCCTCCGGCAGAGTCCTGGCCGGATGGACGACGCCGCTGATGCAAAAGTCGGCCTCTGCGGAGACCGGCAGATGGCCGGGAACCCTGGCCATCGGTATACGGTGACCGGCCAGCAGGCCGGCAAAGGAGAGTTCCGGCATCCCCTCGGGGAGCGGCATAACCGCCGCGACGGTCATGGCAGGCGCCCCCCCCAGGAAGACATTGACCCTGAGCTGATCGCCGCACTCAATCGCCTCGGCGTGGTGGGCACCGATGCCGCGGTGAATCTGATAATGCAGTCCGGCCTGTCTGTCAGCTTGATAGCTGTTGCCGGAGATCTGTATCCGGTACATCCCCAGGTTTGATTTGGCAAAGCCGGGGTGAGACGGACTTTCACTGTAAACCTGCGGCAGTGTCAGAAACGCACCACCATCCATGGGCCATGAAACGATCTGCGGCAGGCCGGAAAGTGTCGTTGAACATTCCAGCACCGGCGCCTTTGATGTAACGGCAGGAAGCAGGTGATAAGCCGAGACCGGGGCTTTGAGGATATCAAGAGGATTTTTGAAGATTGAAAAAGGGTTGATCTTGAGCTCGACAAGCCGGCGGATATCATCCAGCGTATCGCGGAAGATGAAACGGGTCCGCTCCAGCGTTCCGAACAGGTTGCCAAGCAGCGGGAAACGGCTGCCAAGCGCATTCGTGA
This sequence comes from Desulfuromonadaceae bacterium, assembly GCA_028686055.1. GTDB lineage: Bacteria > Desulfobacterota > Desulfuromonadia > Geobacterales > Pseudopelobacteraceae > JACRCG01. Next base: position 12,527 of record JAQUCU010000064.1, on the reverse strand, counting down.
AGAGCAGCGCCGGCCCGCCGGCCTGATAAACGCGCCGCTGCAGCGCGCCAACCTCAAGATGCGGATCAAGAGGGACATCAATTCGTACCAGCATGCGTCGTTGCTGAAGATCTGCCACACATTCCTGCAGATTTTTATAGCCCATATGACATAACCGCTCCGCTCATTTCGTCGAGCATCATTAACCAGCTGAATCCCGAAAAGAAACCACCTGGAACCAGTTCTAAGAGATATCTTGACCGGTGCAAGTTATCATTGTACGCGTCGGAATACAATCAGGAGTGCGACAGGACTGCCAGATTTCTCCGAACCAACCCTATTTCTATCACGGTGCCGCTACATAATCAGCTGATTGCCACCGCCGCATAACCGACCACTTGACTGTTGTCACCGGTCACATCGCCGCTGTTGCCATACGCCACCAGCTCGGCCTGGTGCGCCCCCAACCCGAGCGCCGCCTCGATCATGACTGTGGCCGGCACGACACCGCACATCGTTATCCCCCTGCTGTGGCAGACGTCAAGCAACCCTTTGCCGTCCAGCGCCAGAGCCCGCTCAAGCGCCATTTCATCCTTACGACGGGCCGAAGCGGCCGATTCATAATGGGTCATATCAGAACTGGCCACGATAAGTACATCCTCACCATATTCACTGATGGCAGCGGCTATTCCCTGGCCGATATCCCGCAACGCGGCATAATCGCCATGTCCAAGGCAGATCGCAGAAATTGTGACATCAGGACGAACATACTGAATGAAAGGGAGTTGTACTTCGAGTGAATGTTCCAGCTGATGAGCGATAACGTCTGACTGGATATACGGGGTGTGCTGAAGCAGAAGAGAGTTCAGGCGGGAACTGATTGAAACCGCCCCGAGCGGGGTCAGCCATTCGCCGTCCGGGTAAAGCGCGGCAGCGGCACCGGTCCCATGGTGGTTGGGCCCGATGATCAGAACAGTATCCGGAATGGCAATCCGGGAAAACAACGTGCCGGCAATCGCGCCTGAATAAACATAACCGGCATGAGGTGAGATGACGCCCTTTACCCATTTCCGGGATATATTGTCCGGCATCATCCGAGACAGTTCGGCACGAAGTTTGTTTTCATTTACCGGATAGAATTGACCTGCTACGGCTGGCTGTCGCTGCATGATCCACCTCCATGGCACTATTCTAACGGTAACTGGCCTTCAACCGGGAAAGACAGTTCCGGCTCAAGCTGCAACTCCTCCTGGCGCTCATACTGCGGTACCGCATCCAGCGCCTGTATTTCACGGAGCGTTGGTAAAGATTTTAAATCCTTAAGGCCGAAGATTTCAAGGAATTCTTTTGAGGTTCCATAGATCAGCGGCCGCCCCGGAATATCCTTTTTACCCAGAATTCGTACCAGATGTTTTTCCAGCAGAGACTTGAGAATCCCGCCGCAATCAACCCCGCGCAGGTGTTCAACCTCAACGCGGGTAACCGGCTGTCGATAGGCAACTATCGCCAGAGTTTCAAGAGCGGATTGTGAAAATTTTGCAGTTCTGGTTTTGATGTGACGGCTGATGTAGCTGTGAAATGCGGGACGGGTTCTGAATTGCCAGCCTCCTGCCACCTCGACCAGTTCAAATCCCCCTCCCCTCCCTTGATAATCGGTGTGCAAACCTGCCAGGGCGTATGTAATATCATTACGATCAAACTCGTTCAGCAGTTCGCAGATCCGATCGGTGGAAAGCGCCGCTTCGGCGGTAAAGATGAGACTCTCTATGATAGCAGACAGTTCAGAATTCATTGAAGGTCAAACCTCGGAGGGATCGGCAGCCACCGCCGGAACAAACCAGATCGAACCATGCTCGCTTCCCTGAAAAATACGGATCAGCTTGAGGCGGCATAACTCCAGAAGCGCCAGAAAGGTTACGATCACCCGTTCACGGGTAAATTCTCCACGTGTCAGATCGTCAAACTGGACGGTTTCCCGTTCCTGAAGCAGTGATAGAATCTCGTTGATGCAGTCGGCAATACTGAGCGGGTCGTCAGGGGCAACGTCATGGAAGCTTTCGGCCGGAATCCTCTGCAGCAGCAGACGAAAAGCATCCACCAGTTCAAACAGGGATACTTCCAGCGGCCCTTCCACACTTTGTGCCGCTGCGAGCAGCGGTTCCGCAGCTGTACGTTCAAAAACCTCGCGCCCCAGCAGAGCCCGCGCACCTATAACCATTCCCGCTTCCTTGTACTGCTGATACTCCAACAGACGACGCACGAGTTCTGTGCGCGGATCAGCTTCTTCCGCCGCATCCTCTTCATGGTCATCGAGCGGGAGTAACTGACGGGATTTTATCTGCAGCAAGGTCGCCGCCATAACCAGAAAATCGCCCGCCACCTCCAGATTCAGTTCCTTCATCAGTTTAATGAAATCCAGATACTGACGGGTGATGACAGCGATCGAAATATCGCAGATATCAAGTTCGTTTTTCTTGATCAGATGCAGCAGCAGATCCATCGGCCCGTCAAACTTGTCCAGATGGACACTGTACTGTTCATGAAAACCGTCCAGCAGAGGCAGATGCTCATCATGGTGATGCTGCATATCTGCAATCTTATCAGAACTTGAGCGCAGTTCGAACCTCGGTCATCACAACATCCGATATCAGAGATGCCTTCCGGCTCCCCTCCTGCAGCAGTTCATCAACAAAGCCGGGATTGGCGGACAGCTCTTCACGACGGGCTCGGAAAGGGGCCAGGCGCTCGTTTATGAAGCTGGCAAGGATCTTCTTGCATTCGACGCAGCCGATCTGTGCCCCGCGACAGGCCGGCACTATCTCATCCAGTTTTTCCTGCGGGACATACAGGCGGTGCAGGTTAAAGGCCACGCAGACGTCCGGATCACCCGGATCTGCCCGGCGGACCCGATTCGTGTCGGTCACCATAGACATAACTTTTTTGGATGTTGTCTCGGCATTATCGGAGAGATAGATCGAGTTATTGTACGATTTGCTCATCTTGCGCCCGTCAAGACCGGGTAATTTGGGGGTCTCGGTCAGGAGCGCTTCAGGCTCGGGGAAAACTTCGCCGTAGAGATGGTTGAAACGGCGGGCGATCTCACGGGTTATTTCCAGGTGCGGCAGCTGGTCATGTCCGACCGGCACCCGCGTAGCCTTATAGAGAATGATATCGGCCGCCATCAGTACCGGATAGCCGAGAAACCCGAACGTTGTCAGATCACGCTGCTCAATGTTTTCGAGCATGTCTTTATAGGTGGGGTTGCGCTCCAGCCAGGAAACCGGGGTAACCATCGACAGAATCAGGTTAAGTTCTGAGTGATGCGGGACCAGACTCTGGCGGAAGATAATGCATTTTTGGGGATCGAGTCCAAAGGCAATCTAGTCCAGCACCATATCGCGTATACTCTGGGCTATTCCGGTTGTATCGGCGTATTCGGTCGTCAGCGAGTGCCAGTCGGCCACAAAAAAGAAACAGTCGAAGGAGTCCTGCATTTTGACCCAGTTTTCAAGAACTCCGTGATAATGACCGATATGCAGCCTGCCGCTCGGCCTCATGCCGCTGACAACCCGTTGCTTCATGGTAAAACGCTCCTTGTGTACTATAGGTCTATTCTGCTAGAGTGTGCCGCTAAAATTCATCTTAAAACTGGAAATTTACATGATGCGACCTAAAATTGAAACAAAAATCATTAATCCGCTGATCGGCACAGCCATTCCGCTGCCGTCGTATGCGACGCCCGGCGCTGCGGCCATGGACCTGCGGGCCTGCCTGGAGGCCCCGCAAACCGTGCTGCCGGGTGAAACCGTGCTGATTCCGAGCGGCATTGCCATCAGCATTCACGATCCCGGCCTGGTGGCCCTGCTTGTGCCGCGCTCAGGGTTGGGGATCAAGCACGGCATTGTGCTGGCGAATACCGTCGGTGTCATCGATTCAGACTATCAGGGAGAAATCGGCATCGGAATCGTCAATCGGGGAGTAGCCCCCTACACAATCGAACCGGGCGAACGGGTCTGCCAGATGATGTTTGTGCCGGTGCTGCAGGCCGACCTGAGTATTGTGACGGAATTCAGCCTGGAAAGCGTGCGGGGAACGGGTGGGTTTGGCTCAACCGGAAGTCACTGACGGGAAAACATGATGTTAAATATCAGCTTTGCACGGCAGAGAGGGCAGTGGTCCAGCTACATTTCTAAAATCACTTCACCTAAAAATGCTTTTTCAAAGAGATCTTTTTTGGCGTTACCCCCAAAAATTTCCACGGAAATGTCTTCCGTCCCGAGTAGCTTGACAATAAAAGTTGATCCACTCTGATTGAGACCAACTACTTCAACCAGTCCGCTCCGGCGCCGGTCGAGGCCGTCCGACAGCCGCAGGATGCCGCCAAGCCGGCTTACGGTCTGCTGATCCTTCAATTCCAGACGGTCATATTCCGGGTGTTTCTTCTTTGGCAGTGATTTGCGGTGATAGCGGGCAATCAGAGCCATCATTTCCCGTTCCCGTGGTGAAAATCCGAGCAGCTCTGCGTGCCGGATCAGGTGATGAGAGTGTTTATGGTGGCTGTTGTAGCTGATGAAATAGCCGACGTCATGCAGCAGCGCCGCCGCTTCAAGAAGTCTCCGGTCATTTTTTTTGAGTCCAAACTGTTTAGCAAGGGCGTCGAATATACTCAGGGAGACCTTGGCCACATGGCGTGAATGCGGTTCGTCAAAGTGGCATGAACGGGCAAACTCAAGGACCGATTCCTTCCAGTTGCGCTGCGCAGTTGAATCCGGAAGCAACTTCAGACGCCTCATGCAGCGGATTACCAGTCCTTCGCGAATACCCCGTTCGTTGACCAGCATCATATTGGCCCCGAAGTACTTCATCAGTTCATCGATCACTATGAGACCGGCAATAATTATATCGGCACGGTCCGGATTGAGACCGGGGATATTTCTGAGCGACTTGACGTCCTTACGCACCAGCATTGCCAGCAGATGAACGACCTCTGAGCGAAGCACCTCGAAACCATGGGAGGTGGAATAGGCCTGTTTGCGCATATTCATAACCATGCCTGCCAGGGCGGTTATTGTGCCGCCTGAACAGATAAAGGTCTGGACTGTCGGCCGCTCCTCGGCAAAAACAGTTTTCAGCTCGGCACGGACAAAGCGCCTCAATTTGGCGATCTCAGACTCACGAACCGGATCAGACACCATAAACCTGTCGGTCATGCGTACTGCACCCAGTTCAAGCGAGAAGCAGCTCTCGACATGGTTGCCGACTGCGCTCATTATCTCCACACTGCCGCCGCCGATATCAATGATCATATAACGTTTGCCGCTCATGTCGAAGTTGTGCCGTACCGACAGTGCCACCAGCTCGGCCTCCTCATCACCCGATATGATCCTGATCTCACGCCCCAGTTCACGGGTCAGTACGCCGACAAGTTCCTCGCCGTTTGATGCACTCCGTACGGCACTGGTGGCAACCGCTTCAACCTCCATGACTTTCAGGCCGTCTATCAGCTTACGAATGCGTGACATGGCATCCACCGCGCGGGCGAATGCTGCTGCCGATATGGCACCGCTGACAGCCAGGTTTTCACCGAGCCGCACCGTCGCTTTTTCATCATCAAGGATCATGTACCTCCCCTGAGGGTCAACCTCTACAACGATACAGCGGATAGAATTAGTGCCTATGTCGATGGCGGCAAGCCGTCTCCTGTTCATCCCAGTACCTCCGTCCGAAATTGAGTCTATTGACACTATGCCTCAATTACCGGCAAAAGAAAAGGCGGAGCCGTTACCGGCTCCGCCTTTATCATTTAAATGTGTTCAAACCGGCGCAGTATCTACGCAGCCTCAATCTTGCTGCCGTCTGGATTAAGTCCAAGCGCTTCCTTGCGGGAGAGTTTGATCTTGCCGTTCTTATCGACGCCGATGCACTTGACCAGAACCTTGTCACCCTCATTCAGTACGTCGGTAACAACCTTGACGCGAGCAGTGTCCAGCTCTGAAATATGAACCAGGCCGTCGGTGCCGGGCATGATTTCGACAAATGCACCGAAATCCATGATCTTGCGGACGGTACCCATGTACAGCTTGCCCTCTTCAGCCTCATCGGTCAGTCCACGGATCATCTGGATCGCCAGGTCACAGGCTTCTTTGTTCGTGCTGGCAATATTGATGCGCCCTGTATCATCGATATCAATCGTAACACCGGTTGTTTCGGTGATGTTGCGGATATTTTTGCCGCCGGTACCGATAACGTCACGAATACGATCGGTTTTGACGTAGATCGTGGTAATGCGCGGTGCAAACGGTGACATCTCGGCACGCGGTGCAGCAAGGGTCTCGGCCATTTTCCCGAGGATATGCAGACGACCTTCACGAGCCTGCTTGAGGGCCTGCTCCATAATCTCCTTGGTTACGCCGCCGATCTTGATATCCATCTGCAGAGCGGTAACGCCTTCGGCGGTTCCGGCAACTTTAAAGTCCATATCTCCAAGATGATCTTCATCGCCCAGAATATCGGACAGAATAGCGAATTTTTCACCTTCCTTGATCAGGCCCATGGCGATACCTGCTACCGGTGCGGTGACCGGGATGCCGGCATCCATCATCGACAAGCAGCCGCCACAGACGGCCGCCATGGAGGAGGACCCGTTACTTTCAAGGGTTTCGGAAACGATCCTGATCGTGTACGGGAAGTCGTCGTGTGCCGGGAGAACAGCGGCAAGTGCGCGTTCAGCAAGCATGCCGTGTCCAATCTCGCGACGCCCAGGTCCCAGACGGAAGCTGGTTTCACCGACCGAGAACGGGGGGAAATTATAGTGCAGCAAAAAGCGCTTACGCGAGCCGCCGTAGAGTGTGTCGATACGCTGTTCATCACTGGAGGTTCCGAGTGTTGCAGCAACCAGCGCCTGTGTTTCGCCGCGGGTAAAGAGCGCCGACCCGTGAACACGCGGGAGAAGACCTGTTTCAGTACTGATCGGGCGAATGGTATTGGTGGTACGCCCATCGATGCGGATCCCGGTATCGAGAATATCGGCACGGACGCGCTCATATTCAAAATCGCCCAGAAATGCTTTGATCTGTTTGGCGGAGCCTTCAAATTCATCCTTGAGGGCTTCAATCGTTTCTTCCTTGATGAGATCAATCTGATCATGACGCTCATTTTTTGCCTTGAGTTTGACCGCCTCACCGATCCGGTCGTAAGCGATTTCACGCACACGCGCCAGCAGGGCTTCATCAACCACGGCAGGTTTGACAGCCCGCTTCGCTACTCCGGCAAGTTTCTGCAGTTTTTCCTGTGCTTCAATCAGCGGCAGCATCGCCTCCTTGGCAAAGAATACCGCCTCCAGCAGGTCAGACTCGGATACAAATTTGGCTTCACCCTCTACCATGATTACCGCATCGCGACTTGCAGCGACAACAATCTCCAGATCGCTCTTTTCAAGCTCCTCAGCAGAAGGATTGCAGATAAACTTTCCATCTACGCGGCCGACCTTGGCACCGGCAATCGGACCTTCAAACGGGATGTCGGAAATCATCAATGCCGCCGAAGCTCCAAGCATCGACAGGATCCCCGGGTCATTGTCCTGATCAGCGGACACAACAGTCGCAATTATCTGTGTATCATTTAAAAATGTTTCCGGAAAAAGCGGGCGGATAGGCCGGTCGATAAGACGACAGGTAAGTGTTTCCGGATCGGAAGGACGCGCCTCACGCTTGAAAAAGCCACCCGGAATCTTGCCGCCGGCATAGGCCTTCTCGGTATAATTAACAGTCAGCGGGAAAAAGTCCTGCCCCTCTTTTGCTTCTTTTTGTGCAACAGCAGTGACCAGCACTACTGTATCGCCGCAACTAACAACAACAGCTCCATTAGCCTGCTTTGCCATTTTGCCGGTAGACAGCGTAATTGTTCTGCCTCCAAACTCAACCTGAACACTTTGTTCCATACTCTATATTCTCCTCTTCGGTTGCGTTGGGGCCGTCGCTACAACCCCTACGGCAGAACAATCACCGCAGGAACTCTACCCACGCCCCCAACAAAAAATAAAAGGGCCGCAAAGCCCTCTTCTAAAAAGCATTCCGCAAACAGTGCGGCGGTATACCTGCAATAACAGATATACCGCCGGATACTATCTACGAATGCCGAGTCGTTCGATTACAGTTTTGTATCTGGCCAGCTCTTTACCCTTCAGATAATCAAGCAGGCGCCTTCTCTGACCGACAAGCTTGAGAAGACCACGGCGACTATGGTGGTCTTTCTTATGCGTTTTGAAATGCTCAGTCAGATAGGTGATACGCTCGGTCAGAATGGCAATTTGAACCTCTGGTGAACCTGTATCGCTCTCATGCTTCTTGAATGCATTGATGATTTCCTGCTTTTTTTCGGTAGCCAGCACTGTCTACTCCTCCATAAAACTGCTTGATGAGATTACGAAATCAGGGGGGGAACCCCGAAACGTATATAACTGAGTTGTAATAACTATCACAGTGACAACTCATTTGTAAAGTACTAACTTACATAAAAACACGCTTCAGAACAATGGCCGGAAGGCTATCGCCACTCTCAGCCAACCGGGCAACTGCAACGAGGATTCCGTTATGAGAAAGTCGTACGAATGATGTTTTACCATATTCAACACCATCCTGAATAGTTGCCTCATCCCAGAGTGGTGAGCGGCCGAATGATATCTTTGCCAACCCGGCATCAGTGAGCGGTATATCCGGCAGATGCGCCAGGGCCGCATAGGGAGTGATGCAGAGAGACGACAAACAGCCCTTGTGTGCCGCACTCTCCAGAGCTTCGAGTGTATGGGCGGCACAAATCTCAAAAGGACCACTGGCTGTCCTGCGTAACTCCTTCAGAGCAGCACCGCAACCAGCGCTGGCACCTATATCGTCAGCCAGAGTACGTACGTAGGTACCCCGTGAGCAGGTTACCCTGATTGATACAAAGGGAGGCGCAAAAGAGAGCAGTTCGATGGAGTGTATAATCACGGGGCGGGCAGCACGTTCGACCTCCTGTCCCATCCTGGCGAGTTTGTATAGCGGTTGGCCGCCCTGCTTGATTGCAGAATACATCGGTGGGATCTGGAAAATCGGGCCGGTGAAGCGCTTAAAAATTCCTTGCAGCTGCTGTTCTGAAACTGAAGAACAGTCACTTTCGCGCAGCACTTTACCGGTCATGTCAAGGGTGTCGGTTGCTACGCCGAGCTGCATCAGTGCTTCATAGCATTTAACCCCTTCGTCAAGGAAAGGAATGGCTTTGGTTCCGTCAAGCACCGCAATCGGCAGAACACCGGTCGCAAAAGGATCCAGAGTACCGGTGTGCCCAACCTTTTTGGTACCCAGAATGCGGCGGACACGGCTAACCACGTCATGGGAGGTAATGCCGGCCGGCTTATCGATAACCACAAAACCGTTAATCAAAGTGAATCTTCTACTATGCGGTACACCGCAGCCTTGACGTCATCCAGTGTGCCTTCAACTGTGCATCCGGCGGCATTATGGTGACCGCCTCCACCAAGTGCCGCAGAAAAAGCCGCAACATTGACCTTTCCCTTGGAACGAAAACCTACCTTATATTTCCTGTCTTCCAGCTGTCTGAAAAATATCGCAACCTCTACACCACGGATAGAACGGGGATAATTGACAAAACCATCTGTGAGTTCCGCATCGGCTCCACATGCTGCATACATATCGTTTGTCACGGTAACGGAGGCGGCCTGTCCGTCTTTAAATATCTCAAGAGTGGGCAGACACTTTGCCAACAGTTCAAGCCGTTTTTGCGGTTGGTTTTCATAGAGTTGTTCTGCCACATCCCAGGCATTAACGCCGCATTCTATCATTTCGCCGGCAACGGTAAAAGCCTCACGATTAGCATTGGAGTAGCGGAATGAACCGGTATCGGTAATGATTGCGACGTAGATACAAAGCGCCGTTTCACGGTCAAAGGAGTAGCCGAAAGCGGTGGCAATCCTGTGCACGAGGATGCCGGTTGCTGCAGCCTGTGAGTCAATGAGGTTATAGTCTGCAAAATTATCGCAGGAGAGATGATGGTCGAGGTTGACCGTCGTGGTAACTCGTGAAAATTCACAGAATTCCTTGCCGGCCCGCTTCCGCTCACCGATATCCAGTACGAAGGTGACGTCAAAATGCTGGTCAGGAATGTGGGGGAGAACGGAATCTGCCGCAGGAAGAAAAGCGTACAGGTCTGGAACTGAATCCTGGTAATGAATGGTAACATCCTTACCTATTTTGCGGAGAAAAGAAGCAAGGGCCAACGACGACCCGATTGCATCTCCGTCGGGCCCTTCATGAGTAGTAAGAAGAAAGGATGAGTTGGAACGAATGACTTCAATGATCTGCTGAACTGTTTCCGTCATGCTCAGTATGTATCTCCTTGAGAAGCGATTCTATCCGACTGCCGTAATCAAGAGACTTGTCGTACTTGAAAACGAGTTCCGGTGTATGACGAATTGTGAGTTTTTTGCCGATATCTCGGCGAATAAAACCTTTAGCGCTATTCAGGCCGGCTTCTGTATCTTTTTTAACCGTATCGTCACCGATAACGGTGAAATAGATGCGGGCCAGACTAAGATCGTCCGTTACCTCAACACCGGTAATAGTGACAAAACCGATCCGCGGATCATTAAGCCCCCGGGAAAGGATAGAACAGATAATTTCATGAATTGTTTCAGCCACCTTGTCCGAACGTTTATGCATAATAACTCCACAAATGGATGCGCAGCAGATGATTCTGCTGACGCATCCCTAACGCTGTACCCAATTTACAGTTTGGTAGCAATTTTTTCCATCTCAAACGCTTCGATAATGTCGCCTACCTTGATATCATGGTAGTTTTCAAGCCCGATGCCGCATTCGTAACCGGTCGCAACTTCCTTGACATCATCTTTAAAACGACGCAGTGATGACATTTTACCCTCATATACAACCACGTTATCCCGCAACAGACGGACTGGAGCGTTACGGGTCATCTTCCCGTCTGTAACGTAACAACCGGCGACATTGCCAATTTTAGGCACGCTGAATACGTCTCTGATCTCAACACGGCCAAGGAACTTCTCCTTGAAGGTCGGCTCCAGCAGCCCTTCCATGGCTTTCTTAACATCTTCCACAGCATCATAGATGATACTGTAGAGCCTGATATCAACGCCTTCCCGCTCGGCATGTGCCTGTGCCTTGACTTCAGGGCGGACATTAAAACCGATAATGATAGCATTTGAAGCTGCTGCCAGATTAACATCAGTCTCGGTTACCGCACCAACGGCAGAATGAATAACATTCAGACGGACGGCATCAGTAGCCAGTTTGCGCAGGGATTCACTGACGGCTTCGACAGAGCCCTGAACATCGCCTTTGACTACGACATTCAGATCTTTGACTTCGCCGCTCTGAATCCGTTTATAGAGATCGTCAAGAGACAGCTTGGTATGTTTGGCAAACTCGATTTCACGCTGTTTGATCTGGCGCAAGGTAGCAATTTCCTTGGCCTGTTTCTCGTCTTTCATAGCCACAAAAATATCACCCGCATCCGGCACGCCGGATAGTCCGACAAGTTCAACCGGCGTCGAGGGACCGGCTTCAGTAACCTTTTCGCCGCGATCATTCTGCATCGCCCTGACACGCCCGGAGTGAGTGCCAACAACACAGTAATCGCCGGTTTTGAGTGTCCCCTCCTGTACCAGAACCGTAGCAACCGGACCACGTCCCTTGTCGAGTTTTCCTTCGACAATGGTTCCTTTGGCAAGTTTATTCGGATTAGCGGTCAACTCCATCAGGTCGGCCTGCAGCAGAATCATTTCGAGTAATCCGTCGAGATTAGTGCGTTGTTTGGCTGAAACCTCGACCATAGTCACATCACCGCCCCAATCTGAAGCAACGAGACCCTGATCAGTCAATTCCTGTTTGACCCGATCCGGTTTTGCACCCGGCTTGTCAATTTTATTGATAGCAACAATGATCGGCACTCCGGCAGCTTTGGAGTGATTGATGGCTTCCTTTGTCTGCGGCATAACCCCGTCGTCTGCAGCCACTACGAGGACAACTATGTCGGTGACCTTGGCGCCGCGGGCACGCATCGCGGTAAATGCCTCATGTCCCGGAGTATCCAGAAACGTTATCTTGCGACCGTTCAGTTCTACGGCATAGGCGCCGATATGCTGGGTAATCCCGCCTGCCTCTCCGGCGATGACATTGGCTTTGCGAATCGCGTCAAGCAGGGATGTCTTCCCATGGTCAACATGACCCATGATCGTCACAACAGATGGTCTTTTTTCAAGAGTTTCCGGTGCATCAACCGTAGGTTCAAGGATCTCATCAAGGTCAACCGCTACATTTTCAACTTCGTAATCATACTCAGACGCCAGAATAACTGCGGTATCATAATCAAGCGGGTGGTTGATGGTAACCATCATCCCCATCTTCATAAGTGATTTAATCAGATCGTTTGCCTTGATGCCGAGGCGTTTGGCAAGATCCCCTACCGAAATGCTTTCTGTAATCTTGATGATACGCTTGATCGCTTTCGGTACGGTA
>JAQUCU010000267.1 GCA_028686055.1 Desulfuromonadaceae bacterium | reverse complement strand
CTGCCCTGTCTGCGGCTCTCCGGGAAACCTGTTTGAACCTCTGACGGGCGGAGACTCAAAGAACGAATATGAGACCGATATTCACATTGTCATCATAATAGGTGCAGGTATAGCAGGCGTAACAGCGGCGGCGGAAGCCCGCCGGCAGTCGCCGGATGTTTCCATCACCATCCTGTCACGAGAGCCGGCTCCTCCCTACTTTCGCCTTAACCTGACACGTTTTCTGGCCGGTATTGTAACGGAGCCGGATATGTGTATGCAGCCGCACTGCTGGTTTGTTGAACAACGCATCGATTTTCTGGTAGCAGAGGCCACGGTTGTTGATCGAGAAAATCGTCTGGTCTATTTACGGGACGGGCGACAACTTGCGTATGATCGACTTGTTCTGGCAAACGGGGCACACCCGTTCATTCCACCCATTTTAGGTGCCACGCGGGAGGGAGTGAAAGTTTTGCGCACCAGGGAAGATGCTCACGCCATATTGGCACGACTTGCTTCAGCAAAAAACGTTGTCTGTATAGGTGGCGGGTTACTGGGACTAGAAACAGCGGGAGCACTCGCCCGGCACGGTCTGAATGTCACCGTTGTCGAAGGTTTTGCGTGGTTATTGCCGCGACAGATGACGCCTCCTGCCGGCAGGCTGCTGCAGCAACGGCTTGAGGCTGAGGGAATCGCTATTCGTTGTGGCGTTCAGGTTATGGAAATAACCGGAGATGAGAGCGTTCATGGCGTACTGCTGGACAACGGAGATGAATTACCGGCTGACTTTGTCGTCATAGCCGCCGGAGTTCGGCCAAATAGCCATGTTGCCAGGCAGAGTGGCCTCAAGGTCCACGGTGGAATTGTCGTTGACGACCTTATGTTTACCTCGGACCCTTCGATTCTCGCAGCTGGTGATGTTGCAGAGCATCTTGGCAAACTCTATGGAATCTGGCCGGCCAGCTATGCCCAGGGTGTAGTTGCCGGTACCAATGCTGTTGGCGGACATTCCGAGTTTAACGGCATGGCCCCATCAAACCGGATCAAGGTCCTTGATATCGACCTGTTCAGTATCGGCCGGATTCAGCCGGAAGATGCCAGTACTATAATCCATGAAGATATACAGGATGGCACATACCGGGCATTCTTCTGTCGGGATGGGCAACTTGTGGGAGCAGTTCTTTATGGTGATACCGGCATTGCAGGGCTGATCAAGGAAGCCGTGGAAAGTCACCGCCAGATTTCAGAAATGCCGGAACTGGATCGGCTTATTATGGCCCGAGTTTAGCGATCTTGCCGTGGCAACACTGAATGATCCGGCATTGCATTTCCAATAATAGGTTATAAAAAAGCCGGGATCCAGCAGAAGCTCCCGGCATGTTGATTTGGATGAGGAATAGTTTTTGATCCTAATGCAAATGTTACTGTCCGTCTATATACGTTTTCCTTTTGGCATAATATGCTTTAGTTTTTTTGAACCATCATACAAGGTTTGCTTTATGATCCCCCGCTTTTCTTTGAGATCCTTTCTGGAGTCCTCTTCCTCTAACAAAATGTCGGTTTCTCTGGCCAGTTCATCGATTCTTTTTGCCTCATTTTCATCAGACTGAGCTGTCATTTAGAACACCCCCTTGTTTGAGTTTGCATATTGTTTTTCTGCCTTGATGTGGTTAAAGGTATCACTCACGATTTAACTGTCAAGGCGGCCATAATCTTATTGATTCGCTTTAATACCTAACACCTGAATAACACAAGAATTCCAGAGTGGTAGGCATAAGGAGTCCCTGCGAATATTTGATTATTTTTATAGTAAGGGGTACAATAAAATCGTAGAAAGAGTAGCTCTTTGATACGTGCTCTGGGGTATGCGTAAACACGCAGTTGAGGAACCTGTCGATACTCAAATAAATGCAGCCTGGATCCAAAAACGTGGTGTGCAAGCCTTCTTCGGAGAAGGACGCCTGAAGCGCTTTTCCGGGACATGCTGAAAAAAGGACGGATGCTCGAACGGTCTAACGGTACTCTGGAGCAAATATTCATGGCGCTGACGAGGCAGCGTGAAAGTGTCGCAGGCCGTCTGCGCGGCGCGTAAAAGCCGGTTAAAAAGCAAGCCCTAAGGTTGGTTGTGAAATTATCTTGGGGCTTTTTCTGTAAGATCCCCCGAAAAGGTTGAGATGACCAGAAAAGCGAAGGTTGTCACGACTGTGAAGAGCGGCTCAGTGTGTTCCGCCCGAATAGCGTTGGTTTATCAAGACCCGTTTCGAGGCAGAGCCTTGTTGCCTTTGGTTTCATGTCTGTCTTGTTAACGGTGTTATGGCACTCAAGAGTTGGCGGGCATTGCAGTTGGACTTTCTACATTCAAAAAATCATGTCAGGAGGCATTTTTGACCAGTAAAAGTAAATACCCGGATGGAGATCTGCTCCTCAGAACATCACCAAGGCCGAGTGACACAAATATGAACGGCGATATATTCGGTGGATGGATTATGTCACAAATGGATATTGCCGGCGGCATGATGGCAATGGAAACGACCGGTGGCAGGGCGGTTACGGTAGCCGTAGATGCCATGAAATTTATTAAACCGGTTAAGGTCGGAGACGTTGTCTGCTGTTACGGCAAAGTTGTAAGGATTGGTATCACATCCATCAATATCAAGTTGGAGGTTTGGGCCAAGCCGGTTTTACGGGAGGTGAATGCTAATAAAGAGGGTGAATTCTTCATGGTCACTGAAGCTTCATTTACGTATGTTGCTGTTGACCATGAAGGACAGAAGCGACAGTTCTCGAAAATAGAGATATTAAGCTGAATATGGTTTCCAAATCTGTTTATTCTGCTGGCGGTCGGAATTTGAGAACAAACAAGTAGATGATCAGCAGAAATGGAATCATTGAAAAGGCCGCTGCCAAATTGCCTGCATAGAGCTGCCATGTTGAAAAGGCAACCAGACCGAGGACAAATACAAGAAGGAATATTAAACCAAGTTTTTGCATGGAGTCCCACTGATATAGCGGCGGACTGTAATGCACCGCAAGTTGTTGGAATATCAAGATGATAGTAATAACACATCAAAGACGGAAGCACAAAGGCGTAAACGTGAAGTGTGATTTCAAGTTTTCTGTTCTGCCATTTTTCAGTGCAACACTGAAACATTCAGATGCGCCGTTTCTTTTCCCCCTCTAAACACAATCCTCACCGGTGATATTGCATGATCTCAGTCGTGCACTATTGAATTATAATCTTATAATTTTGACAACTACGATTTCTGGTTATACAGTTATCTGGTGAAC
>JAQUCU010000266.1 GCA_028686055.1 Desulfuromonadaceae bacterium | reverse complement strand
GGCCGACAGCGACATCGTGCTCGTGCCGTCCACGGTCGACGAGCCGTTCGGCAACACCGCCGTCGAGGCGATGCTGGCCCAGCGTCCGCTGGTCGTGTCGCGGACCTCGGGGTTGCGGGAGGCCGCGGCCGGCTACGCCAATGCCCGCTTCGTCACTCCCGACGACCCGGCCGCACTGGCCGACGCCGTCGAGGAGATCATCGCGGCCTGGCCGAAGGTGCGTGAAACAATCGCAGCCGACCGGGAGTTGGCGATCCGTCGCCACGACCCGGCCCTTTATCGCCGAGCCATCGCGGCCTGGTGCCGTCCCAACCCCGCGGAGAGCCAGTGAGCCAACCCACCTGGAACCAGCTTCGGCACGACCTCGCCAAGGCGCAGAAGAGCAACCGGAACGCCCCGGCCTACTCCCGCTGGGTGAACCGGCCGCTGGGCCGGATCTTCGCGGCCACGGCCTTCAAACTCGGTCTCACTCCGAACCAGGTCACCGCCATCAGCGCGGTGTTCACCTTCGCCGGGATCGGCGTGCTGGCCACCGGCACGCCCAGCTGGTGGCTGGGCCTTCTGGTGGCGGGCCTGCTCGTCCTCGGCTACGCCCTCGATTCGGCCGACGGGCAACTGGCCCGGCTCCGCGGCGGTGGTAGCCCGGCGGGGGAGTGGCTCGACCACGTGGTGGACGCCACCAAGCTGGCCACCTTCCACCTGGCGGTGGCCGTCTTCTGGTTCCGCAGTCTTGGTGACTGGCCGCTGGCTACGGTGTTCATCCCGCTGGCTTTCGCAGCCCAGGCTTCGGTGTGGTTCTTCGGGATCGTGATCACCGACCTCGTACTGCGTGAGCGCGGCGCCAAGCAGGTGAAGCTGGCCCACCAGGAGGAGCGCCCCTCGACGATGATGTCGCTGCTGGGCATTCCGGCCGACTACGGCTTCCTGGCCTTGTCGATGGGCCTGATCGGCTGGTTCGACGGGTGGCGGCTGCTCTACGCGCTGCTCGCCGTCGGGAACATCGGGCTGCTGGCCGTCCAGCTGGTCCGGTGGTACCGCCGAATTGCGGTGGTGGGCTGAGTAAAAGTAAGCCCTCCGACCACGGTATTGTGGGGGTGTTTGCGCCGAGGCGTCGGACCTAGCTCCGCCGATGCCCTAGGTGGACTTGGCCGTCCAGCGCCGGCAGTGGAGCGGATTGAAGGAGAATCGACTTCACGATGACTGACCACAAGTACGTCTACGAATTCAGCGAGGGTGACGCCTCGATGCGTAACCTCCTCGGCGGCAAGGGTGCCAACCTCGCCGAGATGACCGGGCTCGGCATGCCGGTTCCGCAGGGCTTCACCATCACCACCGAGGCCTGCACCCAGTACTACGTCGACGGCGAGACCATCAACGATGGCATCCGCGCCGAGATCCTCACCTACATCGGCAAGCTCGAGGCCATCACCGGCAAGAAGTTCGGTGACCCGGCCAACCCGCTGCTGGTCTCGGTCCGCTCGGGCTCCCGCGCCTCGATGCCCGGCATGATGGACACCATCCTCAACCTGGGCATGAACGACACCGTCGTGGAGGCCTTCGCCGCCAAGACCAACAACCCGCGCTTCGCCTACGACTCCTACCGTCGGTTCATCCAGATGTACTCCGACGTCGTCATGGAGGTCGGCAAGGCCTACTTCGAGAAGCTCATCGACGAGATGAAGGAGTCCCGCGGCGTCAAGCTCGACACCGAGCTCACCGCGGACGACCTGAAGGAGCTGGCCACCCAGTTCAAGGCCGAGTACAAGGCCAAGATCGGCTCCGACTTCCCGGCCGATCCGGTCGAGCAGCTGTTCGGCGCCATCAAGGCCGTGTTCCGCTCCTGGGACAACCCGCGCGCCATCTACTACCGCCGCATGAACGACATCCCCTCCGACTGGGGCACCGCCGTCAACGTCCAGTCCATGGTGTTCGGCAACATGGGCGACACCTCCGGCACCGGCGTGGCGTTCTCCCGCAACCCGGCCACCGGTGCGGCCGGCCTGTTCGGCGAGTTCCTGATGAACGCTCAGGGCGAGGACGTCGTGGCCGGCATCCGTACCCCGGAGACCATCGACCAGCTGAAGGACGAGAACCCGGCCGTCTACGACCAGTTCGTGGCGATCGTCAACAAGCTCGTGGCGCACTACGCCGACATGCAGGACATGGAGTTCACCATCGAAGAGGGCAAGCTCTTCATGCTCCAGACCCGCAACGGCAAGCGCACCGCTGCCGCCGCCTTCAAGATCGCCTGCGATCTGGTGGACGAGGGCAAGATCACCACCGAGAAGGCCGTGGCGATGATCGATCCCAAGCAGATCGACGCGCTGCTGCACCCGCAGTTCGACGCCGCCGGCCTGAAGGCCGCCGCGGTGATCGGCAAGGGCCTGCCCGCCTCCCCGGGTGCCGCGTGCGGCAAGGTCTCCTTCACCGCTGAGGACGCCGCTGCTCGCGGCAAGGCAGGGGAGCCGGTCATCCTGGTCCGCCTGGAGACCACCCCCGAGGACATCGAGGGCATGCACTACGCCCAGGGCATCCTGACCGCCCGTGGCGGCATGACCTCGCACGCCGCCGTGGTGGCTCGTGGCATGGGCACCTGCTGCGTGTCCGGCCTGGGCGACATCTCCTTCGCCGCTGACGGCAAGACCTTCAGCCTGGGTGGCAAGAGCTACGGCGAGGGCGACTGGATCAGCCTCGACGGTTCCACCGGCAACGTCTACGGCGAGGCCATCCCGACCGTCCCGGCCGAGATCGGCGGCTACTTCGGCCGCATCATGGAGTGGGCCGACCAGTACCGCACCATGAAGGTCCGCACCAACGCCGACACCCCGGCCGACGCCAAGCAGGCCCGTGAGTTCGGCGCCGAGGGCATCGGCCTGTGCCGGACCGAGCACATGTTCTTCGAGACCGACCGGATCGCGGCCATCCGCGAGATGATCGTGTCCAAGACCGTCGAACAGCGCGAGGCCGCTCTGGCCAAGCTGCTGCCGATGCAGCGTGGCGACTTCGAGGGAATCTACGAGGCCATGGAGGGCTACCCGGTCACCGTCCGCCTCCTCGACCCGCCGCTGCACGAGTTCCTGCCCACCGACGAGGACGACATCGTCGCCCTGGCCGATGAGATGAAGCTCGAGGTTCCGGAGCTGAAGAGCATCATCGCTTCGCTGCATGAGTTCAACCCGATGATGGGTCACCGTGGCTGCCGTCTGGACGTCACCTACCCCGAGATCGGTGCCATGCAGACCCGCGCCATCATCGAGGCTGCGATCAACG
>JAQUCU010000265.1 GCA_028686055.1 Desulfuromonadaceae bacterium | reverse complement strand
CTAAGGAAATTAGGAAGGAAGACAAGAAGATTGATCTGAAAGAGATACTAAATAGGGTTAAGGAATTTTTTTCTACCATATTTACATTTCTGAAAAAGATTTCCATCCCTGTAGCCCTATTCTTTAAAAGAGTCTTTGCAAAGGTAGGGGCATTTATCAATAAAAAGCTGGGTAATCAGAGATGGTTTAAAAAATATGCGGCTAAAGCCTCTGAGATGAGACTTAAGAAACGTGCTCCCGGAATTAAGATAGATGGATATAAGGTTAAAAGTTTGAGAGCACAGAGATTCAAAGTTGCTATACTTGGAACAGTTGCTGTAATAGTTGCAGTTGCCGGTTATCAGTATGCTAGGAAGCAGAAGGTGCTAAGAGAGTTGCATGCTCAAGCAGACCAAGTTTTTGAAGAGGTAAACAAGAAACTAGATAGCGCTAAAGGGAATCTTGCTACTAATACAAGTGAAGCAGAAAAGGAAGTCTTCTCAGCGAGCAATCTTTTAAATGATGTCCCAGAGGGGATAGACGAAGAGCATATCAAAAAGATGAATGAATTAGAACAAAAAGTATTGGGTGTAGAAGACAGTCTCTACAAAAGGGTGGTAGCTTCACCTGAATCATTTGTAGGGTTTTTTGAAAATGGTACAGAGCTTACAGATATGAAATATATTCTCGATGATTCTGGTAACGAAATATTGCTTATTACAGATAAGGGGACAGGTTCTGTATGGAGAGTATCCATATATGACAGAAGCAAGAGTAGGATGGCTGATAACGAGGGCCTAATAAAATCTCCTAAATATGTAGATATAGGTAATGAAGGAGATATTTTCGTGTATGACCAAGAGGTCGGCGTGCTTAAGGCAGCGGTTTCTGGCTCTGATTGGGGTCCATTTAAAAAGCTTACAGGAGTAGGTCTTAACAATATAGGTATTAAGGATGTGGTGGAGTTTGCAGTCCTTACCGCTACTGACAATCTTTACTATCTTGATAGAGAAAATGCTAGGATCGTAAAGAGTGTTAATTACGGAACAGGGTATAGTAGTACTGTAACCACAGTCATAAATGATGAGAACTTTAGCAAGGCCAATGATTTCTTTGCTGACTTTAGTATATATATACTCACCTCTGGTAATGAAGGGGTCTTGAGATACTCTGCCGGTAGTTATGTACCTATTACTGTTGTAGGAGTTAATGGCGAAATGGGAGAACTAACGTGTGGAAACACTTCTGGGAATATGGATTTCGCATTCTATATGTTTGATCAGGGAAACAAGAGAGTGTTGAAATTGGAAAAGCCAAAAGATAGTTACAATGACAAACTACATCCTAACGAGTTAGTTTTGCTTAATCAGTATGTCTATAGAGGGGATAACGACTCGATGTGGGATAATGTAAAAGAAATTGCTGTTGATAGAGCAGAGAAATACATGTATGTATTGGATGGTAATAATGTTTGGAGAATCTCTTTGTAGTATAATCTGGAATGAAGATTGTTAATAAAAAAGCCTATCGCAATTACAGTATTGAAGATTCTTTTGAGGCGGGTATTGTTTTAACGGGTGCTGAGGTTAAGTCTATTAAGAGTGGGAGGTGTAACCTTTCTGATGCATATGTGAAATTTTTAGGTAATGAACTATGGCTTGTTAATGCAGATATAGCTAGATATACTCATGACGGTCGAGAGGATTACGATAGTAATAGAAGTAGGAAGCTTTTGCTTAAGAAAAAAGAAATGGATACATTAAGAGGTAAAGTTAAGCAGGGTAGGTTTGTATTAATACCTTTGAGTGTATATACCACTAGAAATCTGATAAAGGTTCAAGTAGGATTAGGCAAGGGTAAGAGGGAGTATGAAAGAAAGGGGGTAGAGAAGGACAGAGATGTAAAGAGAGAGATGGCTAGAATAAAGAGAAAGCACATGGTATAATTGTTATAGGTTATGAATAATAAATTAGATGGATTTGATGGTATGAATCCAACAATAGAAAATGTAATGCCAATAAAAATGGGCACTCTAAAGGAGGAGGGTCCTGCATTTCCTGTCGAATCAAATGAAATTAATAGTCTTAATCCTGAGATGGGAGAGACGAAAGGAGTTACTCCTATTCCATCAACCAAAGAATCACCAGAGGTCTCAGATTCTCCGCAGACACTGTCTGCGTTGCAGGAGGGGCCTACAAGAAAGAAGAGAGAAATTGATACTACAAACGGTTTTGCTTCTATACTAAATGACAAAAGTGGTGGTAGATTTAGTGTAGATATTACTAAAGTCTCAAAAAATTAACCTTTTTAAAATTCTCAACACATATTTTCTGTGATAAACTATACCTAGTATGGTAACAGAGCAATATTCTAAAGAACAAATTTTTTCACAGGTAGGCCCTATGCCTACTGAAGAAGTAAGGCCTGGCACACAGGTACAGTATCCCAAAGACTCTTACAACAACAGAGAAATACACATCCCTTGGGGATGGATTACCTTTTTCTTTATATTTATTGCTACCTTAATAACTATCTATTTTGTTGTTAAAAAGAAGCTCGAAGAAAAAGATAGAGATGATAAAGCTAGCAAATGGGCCCTATTTGAAGTAAGAGTACCAAGAACTAACGAGATTGAGATAGGGGAGGCAGAAAAGATGTTCGCTAATCTTATTAGTATTGGTGGGAAAGGCGATGGTTTGGCCGGTAAATTCACAGTAAACAACTCGATTAGTTTCGAATTGATGGCCATACCAGGAGAGATAAGGTTCTATGTACACTGCCCAAAAAGGTTGGCAGAGATGGTCGAGAAACAGATATTAGGTTCATACCAAGATGCAGAAGTTAAGCAGGCAAATGATTATAATATTTTTGATACTAATACTCAGGTCGAATATACGAGGTTGGAGTTAGAAGAAGAAAGTTACTTCCCAATTAGAACAGCCGAAGGATTTGAAGGTGATCCGCTATCCAACTTGCTAAGTAGCTTGAGTAAAATGTCCCAGGGTGAGGGTGCTATGGTGCAGATGATTATTACTCCTACAGATAATAAATGGCGAAAGAATGGAGAGAAATATGTAGGAAAGATTGAATCAAATAATGCGGATCCGGAGAAGAAGAGAATAGAAGTTTCTCAAGAGAAACTGCAGGCAGTTAACAAGAAGATATCTAAAGCGGGTTTTAAAACAGATATCCGTATAGTCACGAGTGCTCCTAGTAAAGAGTTAGCTAAAATGCATTTGGATAATATTGTTGGAGCTTTCGATCAATTTAGTAATCCAGGAGTTAATAGTTTTAAGAA
>JAQUCU010000264.1 GCA_028686055.1 Desulfuromonadaceae bacterium | reverse complement strand
GCCATAGACTATCCGGGGTGGGAGTGTTGGCAAAGCGGCAAGCCATGCCGGTTATAACTATATCATCGTGAATCAAGCAAATTACCTATTTGTTGGCCATGGGCGGTGGGGGATTGCTGTAGCAATGTTCCGCCGCCGGAAAAAGACCTGCTTCCACTTCGCTTACATAGGAGGCAAAGGCATCGGCAACGGTTTGTGACAAATTAGCATATTCTTTCACAAACTTGGCGGGTTTGGGCGTTAGTCCCAACATATCGTGCATCACGACCATTTGCCCGTCACAGGCCGGACCGGCCCCCACGCTAATTACCGGTACCGGTACGGCAGCTGTAATCGCGGCCCCGATTTCGGGCGGGGTACACTCGAGTACTAGTGCAAAGGCACCGGCCGCCACCAAGGCTTCGGCATCGTCAATCAAGGCCTGACAAGCCTCGCGCGTGCGTCCATGCACCTTGTAACCACCTAAAACTTTAATCGATTGTGGCGTTAAACCGATATGACCCAAAACCGGAATGCCATTGTCGGTCAAGGCTTGCACCGTGGCGGCGCGTAAGACACCACCCTCGATCTTGACGGCATCGGCTTGAGTTTCTTGCATAAAACGCCCGGCATTGCGGATGGCCTCGCTCAGGGAAATCTGATAGGAGAGAAAGGGCATATCGGCTACGACCATGGCGTCGACAACGCTACGCGTGACGGCGGCGGTATGGCGCAACATATCTTCCATGGTCACCGGGAGTGTCGAGGTATGGCCCAGCATGGTCATACCGACAGAATCCCCTACCAATAAAATTTGCATCCCGGCGCGATCGGCGAGTTTCGCCCCGTGCGCTTCATAGGCCGTGATACATGCCAACTTCTGCTTACCTTTGGTCGCCTTGATACTATTTACATTCCACTTTTTCATGGCACCACTGTAGCAAATTACGTTGCTTAAGCAAACTCTCAATCGGCAATTGCGATTGCATTCGCTGGCGGTCAGTGCTTAAGGCGCTTATAGGCGTTAGGTTTTCAGGCAGGGGCGAGTCCTATGGGCTATGCGTTGGCGCGTGGTTCCATCTCCGGGGGGATGGTCAGCGGGGGCAAATGTGGAATGGGGGTGTCGCAGAGTTGATAGGCACATTGGCCAATCGCTAAACCTTGGGAACGAAAAATATGTTCAAATTCGGTTTGCTCATCCGGGGCACGCTCCATGGCTTCGGTCTCGATAAAACGGGTGTCGGCGGCGAAGGTTTCACGAATCTTTGTAAAGTATTCAGCGTGGTCGGTGGCGATTTGAATCGTGCCGCCAACCTCTAAACGCGCGCACAAAGTATCGAGAAAAAGAGGCTCAAAAAGTCGGCGACCGCGGTGATGTCGCTTGGGCCAGGGATCGGGGAAGAAGACGTACACGGTACGCACACTGCGTACCGGTAAAAGGTAGTAGAAGGTATAGAAGGCTTCCAGGCGCAAAATACGGACATTTTTTAAGTTTAAGCGTTTGATCTTCTTTTCAACTCGTCCTACGCGCGCGCGCATACGCTCAATGCCGAGATATCGGAGCTGGGGATTTTTTTGGGCACGTGTTGTTAAAAAACGTCCCTTGCCACAACCAATTTCAATTTCCAGGGGCGCGCAAGATTCAAATAATTCATCCAAGGGGAGGGGGGTGGTCAAAGAGTTGATCGGGATAATAGCAGACATAATGGTAAATTTCGATTGCAAGCCAGAAGCGCTTAGGCAAAGCCTAAAGCGGCACTAAAAGCTGTGGTAGGGCGCGTGGGGCGCAAGGTGGATTTGTTGACAAAGGCGTGTAGAGTATAACCCTCGGCCAACAGTTTATCGCCACAATGTACGGTGTAACTGAGGGTTAGGCGCGCGCCTTTCAGCGCGGTACACCAGCCTGTAATAGTTAATAAATCGTCATAAGTTGCCGGCGCATGATAACTAACATGCGCCTCGCGCACCGGTAAGGCATAACCTTGCGCCTCGACCTCACGATAGGTCAAACCGCTGGCGCGGAGCAATTCATTACGAATGCGTTCAAAGTAAACCAGATAATTGGCATAGTAAACCACCTGCATTTGATCGGTGTCGGCATAGGGCACACGGTAGCTAATGGTGTGTCGCAAAGGCTCGGCCATGCGTTTCCTCCAAATCTTGAAATCAATAATTGCGCCTATTATGCCACATTATCGCCTGTAGGTCACGGGAGAACCTGGTTTGTTTTTTAAAAACGCCAGAAGATTCCGGAGCACACATTTGCTTGCCTTTCACGATGGTGCTAGGTAGTATTAAAGTTTCATTTTGAGGTAAGTAAGTATGAAAGTTGCGGTACTTGGCGTTAGCCTAAAACCAGAACGCTATAGTCACCAAGCCTTGGTGATGCTATTAGAAAAGGGCCATGAGGTGTATCCCATCAATCCGGCTTTAACAGCGGTGGAGGGGGTCAAGGTTTATCGCACTTTGGCGGAGGTGCCGGTGGCTTTAGATGTGGTTACATTCTATTTGGGAGTGGCGCGGCAAACCCAAATTGTGGATGATTTGTTGGCCGCTAAACCCCGCCATGTGATTTTTAATCCGGGAACTGAAAATCCGGCCTTGGCCGCACGGTTGAATGAAGTGGGGATCACTACCGAAGAGGCTTGTACGCTGGTGCTTTTACGCACGGGGAATTTTGACCATGCGTGCTGAGTTGGCATTGACGGTCGTCGCCGATAATACGGCTTTACGCCGCGGTCTTATGGCTGAACATGGTTTGGCTATATGGCTGGAGTATGCCGGCACACAGTTTTTGTTGGATAGCGGGCAGGGATTGGTTTTGATGCCCAATCTTAAAACACTGGGACTTGAGATGCAAGCTCTGGCGGGCGTTGCAGTGAGTCATGGTCATTACGACCACACCGGAGGCATCGTTTCTCTGATGCAAGCGCGTACCCGGCCCTTGCCCATCTATGCGCATCCCGACATTTTAGCGACCAAATTCAGTTGCTCAGATGGCATCTGTCATGAGGTGGGAGTGGATGCAGCCACACGCCGGCTTTTGCACTCTTCACAGGTGGACCTGCTGCTGACCTCGGCGCCGCGTCAACTCATACCCGGACTTTGGCTGACGGGGAGGATCCCGCGCCAATATCCCGTAGAAACGCGCGCCACCCCTTTCTTCCTAGATCGCGAAGCGCGCACCGCCGATCCCCTCGACGATGATCAAGCGCTCTTTGCTGAGGTTGAAGGTGGCATCGTCGTGATTTTGGGCTGCGCCCATGCCGGTTTGATTAATACCTTGGCGTATGTTCAGG
>JAQUCU010000263.1 GCA_028686055.1 Desulfuromonadaceae bacterium | reverse complement strand
ACTTTCCCAATATAGCACCCCCGATTCCAAAGGTGAGTGCTCGAAAGAACCACCGACGAGTCCCAGTCATAGGGTGAGTCTGTGCTTCTTGTTGATCAATCGCTTCCAGCTTTTGTGAAAGCTCATCTATTTTTTGATTTTCTTTTTCGTTCATTTTCTGATTATCTATTAGTTGTTATAACTAATCATCCCGTTATTTCCAACTTAAATAACGGAAATTGGTTACGATTGAGAACTCAGCACTTCCTGTTCACAATCTTTTCTCTCAATTCTCAAATGCGCAGTGCGCATCGAGACAAAATGCTTTATAAAAAGTTTTCGATAAAGGCATAAAGTTTCCTTTTGAAAGTTTCCACATTGTGTCGCATTAGTTTCATCTAAACCGCCATACAGCATCTCCCAGGTGCACTTCCTGGCAACTGGAATTAAGAAAAAAATAAAAAAATTTAAATATAAAAAATATTATAATTCCTCAGAATACAATTTATTTAATTTATTTCTAATGAGATACAAATTAAATATTTTGTTTTCTAAATTTAGAAAAATAGGTGAATACAAAAGGAATAGAAAGCAACACCAATAAAGAGGTGCCTACTATAATCTTCTTTCTAAACATTTTCTTTTTTTGTATCTCTTTTAACTCTTTCAACTTTTCATCACCTTTTCTGTAAATCTCTTTTCGTTTCTCTCTTTCTTCTAAAAATTTTTTATCTTTAATAACAAAAGTTTGCTCAATATCATTTGTCAGAATAATATAAAAACGATCAATTCCGTTTGTTACGTCATCATCAATATAAAAACTTCTTACAAGTTCTTTTCTTCCATCGGGCCATGTTATCCACATTTTTTCTCTCCGGCCCTCATCATCCCACTCGAAAGTAGCTTCAGGATATACTTCGTTTGTGTTTAATGTTTCCAAGTTGGATTCATTATTCGTTTGTGCAATAGAGATATTGCTGAATAAAAAAATTATATATATAATATATAATTTTCTAATATGTTTAATAAACAATATTAAAAACATATTTATAAATATACACTTTTTACGGAAAAGCAACATCAGTTGTATAGCATTTGTTTTCTTCTGAACATATATTTGGAGAAAAGCATACATTTGCAGCCTGACAGATATTTTTTATACAAGTATTTTCATCACATCTATTATATTCAGAACAATAATTAAGACTTACACAAGTATTAGATTCTTCACAAATATTTTTATCTGTACACGTATTTCTAGAGCATGTATCATTATCACAACTTTTATTGTTTTTTACACATCCTGATGATGCTTCTGCTATAAAAGACTTTCCCAAAACAGCACCCCCGATTCCAAAAGTGAGCGCTCGAAAGAACCACCGACGAGTCCCAGTCATAGGATAGTTCTGTGCTTCTTGTTGAACAATCGCTTCCAGCTTTTGTGAAAGCTCATCTATCTTTTTATTTTCTTTCATTTTATGTTTTAGTTAGTTGTTTTTACTCTTTATACCGTTATTACTAACTTGAATAACGGAAATCAGTTATGATTGAGAAATGAGCACATCCTGTTCACAATCTTTTCTCTCAATTCTCAAATGCGCAGTGCGCATTGAGACAAAATGCTTTATAAAAAGTTTTCGATAAAGGCATAAAGTTTCCTGTTGAAAGTCTCTACATTGTGTCGCATTGGTTTCATCCAAACCGCCACACAGCATCTCCCAGGAGCACTCTCGGCATTCAGCGTGGGTCTTTCTTTTCAACACAGCGGTCACCATCTCGACTAAATTATTCTTTAGCTCTTCCAAACTTGATTTTGAAAGAGTATCAATTGTTATCCAATTTTTCGCCAAAGAAGGGGTTTGCAAAAAATATCCGACATTTCCCCCTCTATCTATATTCAATCTTATTGTCCTGGGCTGATTAAGTTCCTTGTGCCAAGCCCCTACCCTTGTCTGCATTGCCAATCCTGCCAACGGTTCAATCACTGAATCATAACAGTGATATTTCTGGTAGCAACGAACTAAAAGCTCCGCGTAATCTGACGCATCGGGTAAGGCGGGAAATCCGGGTTCGAACCGATAGAAAGGATTTTCTGAAACAAGGGGCAAAGAAAAACCGGAGGAATAATTTTCATAAAGCAAGTCTGGCAATAATAACTCGACTTTTGAAATATTTTCTCCATGCACATACCACTCAATAGGGCACTGAAATCCCATTTGTGACAATTGTCCCAGCACATTTCTCTGAATTTGTGGTAATGCAGAGGAGGGAGATTTCCCTAACCAACCGGCTGCATAGCGAATACGCATTCCCAAATTAAAAAGTTCCTCCATCTCTTTTTCGTCAAAAGAGGAAAAGGGTGCAATACATTCGACATGATAACTGCGCGGATTCTCCGATTTTTCTCGCAAATGTTTTATCATTTCTCTAACTCTCCCCCAGTCTTGTGGTGGAGAAGTAGAATGAATCATTAGATGGGACAACATTTTTCCTGAGAAAAGGTCGGACAATTTCAACAGAGATTCCTCTACAGTTGTGTTTTGGACGAGTTCAAAAGGTAAATGAATTATAAAACGAAGGGGATCGTTGACAGAAGGGGCTGGTGCCTCTAAAAAAGATCTAGCCTGGTTAATGATCGACTCAACACTTAATTCTTCCGATGGGCACACATCGCAAACAATATTTAATGACCTATCGAAGAACCGAATCTCCTGGTTTTTTGAAAGAGATTCCGTAAGTCCGATTTGCTGAAACTGTTTCTGTAATAGCTCTGTTTTCATCACCTTTTATTTCTCTTTGCGATTCTGCATATCCTTTTTCTCTGTCTCCCCGTAAAAATGTTTCATGAACAACGGGTTTTTCTCAGCATAGAGGACATCATGCACCCGTTGAGCAACTTTTGCCCATATCCTCGCTATTCGGCAACCATTGGGAGGCATCAAGAAGACGTCACCCATTTCTTCCAAGTTTTCCGCCGGGCACCCTCCGAAACAAAAAAATCTGGCAATACAATCCTGGCAGTCATTCTTAACTTTCTCAGTTTGATTGTGGCTATCTAACTGAGCCCGCACAGAAGAATCAAAGTTTTCATATATATTTCCAATCCTCCAATGTCCTTCTGCAGCTTTATTCCAACGATGGCATGGCCATATATTCCCATGAATATCAATCAAAACCATCCCCCGCCCTGCACCGCATGAGAATTTTGCACGTTCCTTTTTGACAATTCCTTTTATTCCTTCTTCTATCCCCTTCAACTCAAGTTGATTTTCTTTTCTCAGTTCTTCGATGAATAGATTACCGAGCTCC
>JAQUCU010000063.1 GCA_028686055.1 Desulfuromonadaceae bacterium | reverse complement strand
TGTTCATAGTTTTCTTGAGGGTTTCCTCGATGTAGAAGCATTCCGGGGCCTTGATATCTTCAAGATTAATGCCGCCGAAGGTCGGCTCCAGCAGCTGGCAGGCTTTGATGATTTCATCGGGATTTTCTGTATTGAGCTCTATATCGAAAACGTCGATGTCGGCAAAGCGCTTGAAAAGGATCCCTTTACCCTCCATGACAGGTTTGCCGGCCAGGGCTCCGATATTACCAAGGCCGAGGACGGCGGAACCGTTGGAGACAACTGCAATAAGATTGCCTTTGGCAGTGTACTTGTAAGCATCCTCAGGATTCTTCTGGATTGCGAGACAAGGTTCGGCAACACCTGGGGAGTACGCCAACGAAAGATCTTCAGCTGTCTGGCACGGCTTTGTGGAAATCACCTCAATCTTGCCTTTGCGCCCACTTGAGTGATATTCCAACGAATCTTTAAACTTGGCCATTTTAATCTCCATTTTATTTTGGTTAAAAAACAAGGGGAATGTACCAAAAAATTACGACTTAACTTTTACTAAAAGTGAAAGTAATAGTCTCCAAGAAAGTCTGTTGTCAAGCAGTTAATCTATCAGAGTAATTAACTGCCGTACAAAAACGTGTTCATGACTTCCTGCCAGTTTTAGTCCAACAATTGACAGCCTGTTCATACGGAATTGTTCTAAAGCATCAGCATGACTTATTCACAACGACTGACTGTCACTACATGTATCAAAAGCCCTATAATGAATAAATTGACTTATTTTCCCGTATTCAGTAGTATTTTCGCTCACATTGCCCGCCAGTTTGCATCACATGTAAACCCCGTATTGCAGTTGATACGCTTCTTTCGCTGTGATATAGAGATCATCACACTTTCGAACCCAGGTGACCATACAATGATAACTATTGACCGTCTGATTGAGCAAGCACTCCTTGAGGATATCCATACCGGTGACATCACTACCCTGGCGGTAGTCCCGGGAGCGCGTCCCGCCTCGGCAAGGTTGATTGCCAAAGAAGATCTTGTGGTAGCAGGTCTTTCTACCGCCGCCCGGGTGTTCAGCATAATTGACCCCACCATCTGCTTCAAAACATGCCTGACTGACGGCGAAAAAGCGTCGACCGGGACTGTTCTGGCAACGGTACACGGAGAAGCCGCACAACTGTTGATGGGAGAGCGGGTAGCACTCAATCTGCTCCAGAGGATGTGCGGCATCGCGACACTTACGGCCAGTTTCGTTGCAGCGGTTGCCGGTACCAAGACCCGTATCGTTGATACCCGCAAAACGACTCCGGGACTGCGGCAGCTTGAGAAATACGCCGTACGGGTAGGGGGCGGAATCAACCACCGAACCGGTCTGTATGACGGCGTCCTGATCAAAGAAAACCACATTGCCGCCGCAGGGGGGATCACTGAAGCGATCCGCCGCGCTCGTGCCTATATTCCCCATACATTAAAAATAGAGATAGAAACCGAGACATTGCCCCAGGTTGATGAGGCTCTCACTGCAGGGGCCGACATCATAATGCTGGACAACATGAGTCTGGACCAAATGCGAACCGCCATTGCCGCCATTGGCGGTCGGGTACTGGTGGAGGCCTCCGGCGGTGTCAACCTGGAACGCGTGCGGGCGATTGCTGAAACCGGAGTTGACATTATTTCAGTAGGAGCATTGACTCACTCGCCACGGGCAATGGACATATCGATGCTTCTCGACTAGTAAGCAGAGCACTCCAAGAAATCCACCGAGGTAGCAGGATGCACCAGAAAG
Source organism: Desulfuromonadaceae bacterium (assembly GCA_028686055.1). Classification (GTDB taxonomy): domain Bacteria; phylum Desulfobacterota; class Desulfuromonadia; order Geobacterales; family Pseudopelobacteraceae; genus JACRCG01. The sequence continues at coordinate 12,174 of JAQUCU010000063.1, read as the reverse complement.
CCGGTATTATATTGCGCCTGTTCCGTGCCGAAGAGGGTTATATATCTGGAGAGCATCTCAGCAGAGAGCTCGGAGTATCACGGACCGCGATATGGAAACACATATCTGCATTGAGAAATGACGGTTATCATATCGAAGCAATTCCATCGCGCGGCTATCGGCTTGTCTCCTCGCCTGATGTCATTGACCCGCATGAAGTAAGAGCTTATCTGGACAGCACACGAGTCGGCCGACAACTGGAATTTCTTAAACTGACAACTTCAACCAATGCCGATGCATTCCGACTGGCAGAAAATGGAGCGGTTGAAGGAGCGGTTGTTCTGGCTGACACCCAAACCGGCGGCAAGGGACGGCGCGGCAGGCTCTGGTCTTCTCCGGCCGGAGTCAATCTCTACTGTTCAGTGGTTCTGCGCCCCTCTATAATGCCGCATGAAGCTCCGCAACTGACATTTCTCTCTGCGGTTGCTGTGGCAAGAGCCATCGAATTGACAACTAAACTGCCCCCTGAAATCAAATGGCCCAACGACCTGCTTATCTCCGGAAAGAAGGTAGCCGGCCTGTTAAATGAAATGAGTGCAGAAACCGACGGCATCAACTTCGTAATTCTTGGTATCGGCGTCAATTTGAATATGACAGCAGACCAGTTTCCCGGTGATTTACGCCACCCGGCAACTTCGCTCCTGTTGGAGTCCGGCACACGGATTGACCGTTCACACTTCGCCGGCACCATGCTGAACGAGCTTGATCGACTGTACGCTGACTTTCTGTTGCACGGCTTCGGGCCGGTACGCGAAGAATGGCAACGAAGATGCAACGCCAAAGGGCGTCAGGTACTCGTCAACGACTCCGGGACTGAATGTATCGGCGGCAGGTTTGTCGGTATTGATTCGGACGGGGCGATGCTGCTCGTATCCGATGATGGCGCAATGCACCGTATCACCAGTGGAGATGTGAGGGTAATCTGAATGCTTCTCGTTATTGATGTCGGCAACAGCAACATAGTATTAGGAGTCTACGAGGATACGCTGCTCGTCCGCAGCTGGCGCCTTTCAACTGACAAGTCGCGCACTTCGGACGAATACGCGGTTCTTCTGCACAGCCTCTTTGACCAGGCTGGTCTCTGTTTTTCCGAGGTTAAGGCTTCCATAATATCCTCGGTTGTCCCTCCTCTGACAGGTGTAATGGAGGCTATTTCTCACGATTTCTTCAATCTGGCACCCTACGTCGTCGGTCACGGGATCAAGACAGGTATGCCGATCCACTACGACAATCCCCGTGAAGTCGGAGCCGACAGAATTGTTAATGCTGTGGCCGGCTATGAAAAGCATAAGTGCCCATTGGTTATTGTTGATTTCGGAACGGCTACGACCTTTGATTATGTCAACGGCAAGGGAGAATACTGTGGTGGGGCAATCGCCCCCGGCCTTGCCATCTCAGTGGAGGCACTCTTCCAGCGAGCCAGCAAGCTGCCGAGAATAGATATAATCAAGCCACCCAACATAATTGCAAAGAACACCGTAAACTCCATGCAGGCCGGAATTTTTTTCGGCTACGTCGGACTGGTGGACGGGATTGTTGAGCATATACGGGCCGAATCCCACGAAGAATTCCGGGTGCTTGCTACCGGTGGCCTGGCGGCTTTGATCGCACCGGAGTCTAAGACAATTGACGAAGTTGATGAAAACCTGACACTGGAAGGTTTGCGCATACTGTATGAACGAAACCGCTGATTGTTGTACCAGAAGAGTCAATCCTGAGTAAAAATTAGAGTTGGACAAACAGTGAAATCCATATTGCACGCAAGGAGGCAGTTCTATGGGACAGTTTGAAACCAGCAAGATCCGCAACTTGGGCATCGTCGCGCACGGTGGCGCCGGCAAGACTTCGCTTTCAGAGGCAATTCTGTTTGACACAGGGATGATAGACCGGCTAGGCAGGGTTGATGACGGGACGTCAACCATGGATTTCGAACCGGAGGAGATCAAGCGTAAAATTTCAATAACTTCAGCGCTTGACCATTGCGAATGGCAGGGACATTCAATTCACATCGTGGACACCCCCGGCTATGGTAACTTTATTGCCGACACCCGTGCCTGCATGCGTACCTTGGACTGTGCAGTGGTCATCCTTTCTGCCATATCGGGGGTCAAAGCCCAGACGGAGGAAATCTGGAAATGGGCCAATGAGTTTGAAATCCCGCGCATCGCATTTGTCAACAAGCTTGACCGTGAACGGGCCAGTTTTCTGCGGGCCATTGACGATATGGAAAAGATGCTGGGAGCACGGGGAGTTGCCATACAGATTCCGATCGGTCTTGAAGCGGCTTTTGAAGGAGTTATTGATCTGATAACAATGAAAGCCTGCTTCTATGCCAAAGACGGCTCAGGTAAATATACTGAAGGTGCCATACCTGCTGAATACACTGAAGAGGCAGCGCGTTTGCGGGGGCAGATGGTCGAGACGGTTGCCGAGGCCTACGATGCGCTCACGGAAAAATATCTTGAAAACGGCGATCTGACCGTAGACGAGATCATCGACGGCCTGAGGGTTGGAACGATGCGTAACACCTTTACAGCCGTACTATGCGGTGCGGCAACGGCCAACATAGGAATCGCTCACCTGCTGGATGCAATCTGCGCCTACCTCCCCTCGCCGCTGGACCGGACCAAGGCGATCGGCATTAACCCAAAAACAGAAGAGGTAATTGAACGTGCTCCGGATGAAAAGGAACCTTTCTCTGCGCTGGTTTTCAAGACCACTTCCGACCCGTACACCGGCAAAATTACCATTTTCAGGATATACTCCGGAGTACTCAACTCAGATTCGACGATATTCAACTCCACGAAAGGGGTTGAAGAACGGATCGGCCAGATTTACGAGCTTGAAGGGAAAAAACAGCATTCGATCAAGCAGGCTGCAGCGGGAGACATCGTTGCCGTTGCCAAACTCAAGGATACCGTAACCGGCGACACTCTTTGTGATCCGGCCAAACCGATCATCTTTGAGCCAGCAAAGCAGCTCCTCCCGGTCATATCATATGCGATTGAACCAAAGACCAAGGCTGACGAGGACAAGATCCACAACGCGCTGCACCGTATGATCGAGGAAGAGCCGACGCTTGAGTCGCACCGTGACCCTCAGACCAAGGAATTTATCATTTCCGGCATGGGACAGGTCCATCTGGAAGTTATCGTTGAAAAGATGAAGCGCAAGTTTGGTGTGGAGGTACTGCTCAAAACTCCCAAAGTCCCGTATTTCGAGACGGTCCGCGGGACAGCGAAGGTGCAGGGCAAGTACAAGAAGCAGTCTGGTGGACGCGGGCAGTATGGCGACTGCTGGATCGAGATGTCCCCGACCGGCCGCGGTGAGGGGTATGTCTTTGAAGACAAGGTTGTCGGCGGAGTCATTCCGCGCCAGTATATCCCGGCAGTTGATAAAGGGATTCAGGAAGCCAGCCAGGAGGGCTTTCTGGCCGGATATCCGGTAGTTGATTTCAAGGTTTCCCTCTATGACGGTTCTTTTCACACCGTAGACTCCTCCGAAATGGCTTTTAAAGTAGCCGGTTCGATGGCATTCAAGAAGGCGATGGAACTTTGCAAGCCGGTCCTACTTGAGCCTATTGTAAACATGAAGATTACTGTGCCTGACGAAAATATGGGTGATGTCATAGGCGATCTCAACTCCAGGCGCGGCAAAGTTGTCGGCGTAGAGCCAAAAGCAAACTCACAGATTATCAAGGCAATTGTACCTATGTCCGAGGTTCTGTCCTATTCAAACGATCTCAAATCGATGACCAGTGACCGTGGCCTGTTCAGCATGGAATTTTCCCATTATGAAGAGGTACCTTCACACCTTTCTCAAAAAATTGTATCCGAATCGCTGGCTGAAAAGAAAGAAACTCTCAATAATCATTGAGCTGTAATGGAGGATGTTCATGGATTTTAAAATCAGTAATGATTCTGGTGGCTCTCAACCACAAGAAGCACACGGTGAAAAAAAGAATCAAAGTGCTCTTCTTGTCCTTCTGCTGATACTGGTCGGCGGTTTTACTTACCTCTATTTTTTCACCGACCTTATCAAGCCACAGGAAACTCAGAAAGTTGCTGAAGCCCCTGCCCCAGTGCCTCAGGTTGTAAAAATGCATCTCCCGGCCCGTGAAGGTGAACCTGCCGGAGCGGTTGGAAAATCACCTGAAAAAACTGACGGTTCTAATGCAGCCGCTACCGCTCCGGTTACAAAGACAGGCCCATCTGCTGGACCTGATAAACAGGCGCCGGCACCGGCAGTTAAAGCTTCTTCAGCTCCAACAGCTAAAACGACTCCAGCTCCGGCAGCTAAAACAGCTCCAGCTCCGATCAAGGTGAAAGATAAAACCCAAAAAGCCTTGGCAGCAAAACCGGCAGACAAAAAGAGCCTCCCCGTAAAAGGCGTCATAAAGAAACCGGTTTCAGTCGGCCAGGTAAAACCCAAAGCTGCCATAAAGGCAAAAAAAGCCACATCAGGCCCCTGGTCGGTCCTGGTCGGCAATTACGTCCTGGAAGAGACGCTGTCAGCCGATATGGGCCGCGTACGGAAGGCCGGTTTCAAACCGGTCATCAAACCCTCCACACGCAAAAAAACTTCCATGCGTCGCCTGTTTGTATCTGAATACGATAATCGGGCAGCAGCCCAGTCGTCACTGGAAAAAATAAGCCGTTATACTTCAGATGCTTTTGTTATCGAGCAGGGGGGTAAATTTGCCCTATACGCCGGGTCATACTTGCAAAGCGAAGCGGCAGACTTCGAAAAAGACCGATTGAAGTCAGCCGGGTTCACGGTAACAATCAAGTACGCCGACATCGCAATACCATCTCAGAATCTGTCAGTCGGTCCCTTCAAAAGCAAAAAAGAAGCTGATGCCGCCCTTGGCAGGTTGAAAAACACAGGTATAAGAGCGAAACTCTTGCAAAAATAACCTATTGATGGCTGAAAAAATTAAATTGACAATATCCCCGCTTGTGGCTGCATACGTCCGGCCGGGGGTCGCTCTGGAAGTCAGGCTGGCCGGTTGCGCCGCTGCTGCGAACATGGCAGCGGCCGATCGGCTGATGCTTTTGTTCTGTCTTTCAAAAGACCCCGAACCGACCGTCCGCGCTACAGCTATTTCCCGCGTCAAAGACCTGCCTTGCGACGTAATCAGGGTTTATATTGACTCCACAAATCCCCATCCCCTGATTCTGGATGCACTGCGTACACTCTGTCATAATCATCCCGAGCCTCCCAAAACAGCTGAAGCCAGAGTCATTATGGATGAGGACCGGCTGGTGAAGGCTGCGGATGATCAGGCCGAGCAGGGCGAAGAGTCTGAAGGAGGTGGCCCGGTCAATGAAGATGACAGGGAGTTTCTCAGTAAATACAAAACAGCACAGATAATGGGAATTGGCGAAAAGATCAAGATGGCGCTTTCAGGCGACAAAGAATGGCGCGCGCTTCTTGTGAAGGATGCAAATAAACTGGTTTCATGCAGCGTCATTAGAAATCCGCGCATCACCGAGGCTGAGGTGCTGACGCTTATTAAATCAGGCATTCAGAATGATGAGATCATGCGGCTGATTTGTACCAACAAGGAATGGATAAAAAATTATAATATACGAAAAGCACTGATCGAAAACAACCGGACACCGGTCCAGAGCGCCATGAGCTATCTGGGCACCATGGGCGAGAAGGATCTGGCTTCTTTTGCCAAAAGTAAAAACATATCTTCAGTTGTCTCAACCATGGCAAAACGACTTCTGCTGAACAAAAAAAAGTAGCTCACCCTGGAGTTCGACATGGCACTAGTCAATCATGCCAAAAAAGAAATTAACGCAAAGATTGTTTATTACGGTCCGTCTGGAAGCGGTAAAAGTACCGCACTCACCTATATTTATTCACGGATAAAACCTTCGCTGCGCGGCGAGTTAAAGTGTGTTCCAGCCGGTGCTGACAATCTGCTGTTTTTTGATTTCAGCCCTTTTGAAACACCGCTAGCAAACGGGTACCGTGTCCGCCTGCACGTCTATACACTCACCGGGATTGTCACCAATCCTGCAACGTGGAAAATGACACTTAAGGGCGCCGACGGGATTATCATTATGGTTGATGCGGCTGCCGGGCAGGCAGCTGAAAACAGAGAAAGCGTGTCTCAGTTGCGGGATTTTCTGTCTGCTTATGGAGTCGGCCTGCATGAAACACCTGCTGTTCTGCAGCTTAACAGTTTTACCCACCTGAGCCATCCGGCTGAAGAGTCCGACATTGCTGCAGCACTCGACCTTTCCACGCTGAAAACCTGTCATACCAACGCAGCCAGCGGTGAGGGGCTGCTTGATGCCCTGACAGCACTTTCCAGCCAGGTGATTGAACTGGTTAAAGCGAGAGGACAGCAGGATGATCAGACCAACAGTACAGATATGCCGGTTCTTGACATTGCCGACAGCGGCACAGGCCTCCGATCCACTTCAGGCACCGCCACTCAGAAGGATGCAGAATATATTACTGCGGCACAACTGTCTTTCGAAAGACCACCAGTAGCTTTCCTGACCGAAGATCTCAGCGTCGAAGGGACAACCCTGAGAATACCGTTGGAGATACAATGCGGCAACACTCAACGCAGGCTGGTAGTAACGGTATCAGTTGCGTCAGAATAGCGGCAGCACAAGCTATGTCAGGAGATGGCCGGTCCTAATGTTTGAGGATGCGGGGTATTATAAAAGGAACCGTACGTTTATAGGCTTCATACTCGCTGCCAAACTCCTTCAGTAATCGGCTCTCCTCAAAACGGGCGCCGATGAAAAAATAAACGGCGGAAGCCAGGGTCAATAGCAACCAGCGAACGTTTATGACCGGATTACTCAGCAGAAATAACATTGAGAACAGATACAGTGGGTGGCGTACGATCCGGTACCAGCCAGTGGTAACAAGCCTTGTAGTTTTGAGGTCATCAGTGGATATTTCAGGAATTCCGATAAAATCTGCAACACCGGTCTGGCGGACACAGACAAACAGTATCATTAAGAATACCAGCTGCATGAAGTACAGTACAAAACGCCATACTCCCGGTGCAACATACAGAACGGCAGAGTTCGCAAAGACGGCCATGACCCAACCGAAGAGCAGCAGTGAGAGGATATTGTAGTACAAGCGGTAGAACCGGCGGAGGTGGCTGCTTCGCCCGATAAATTGCATTTTAATGAACGGTGACGCCAGAATCGAGTGAACCGCAGCAAACAGAAAAAAACGGAATAAGAAAAGAGTAGCGTCAGTCACGTAGACCACCATATGAGTTGTTTTGTTGGAAACGCTATCACGATCGTCTTGTGTACACAACTATAACATGCTATAAGCGTCTAAACTGATTCGCTTTATTGGAGGCTGAATAATGGCAATTATTACCGTATCACGCGAAATGGGCACCGGAGCATATCACATTGCCTCGGAAGTTGCCCAAAAGCTGAAATATACCCTTGTAGACGGTGAGCGGATCAAATCACTCGCAGCCAAATACAGCCTGACTCCAGATGTACTTACAATGGTAGATGAAAAACCGCCCTCTTATGTTACGGCAGAAGACCGCAAGCGAGCAGCGGCACTTAATGTAATCGAACTGATCATCCTCGAACTGTCCCGTAAGGGGAATGTTGTTATTTATGGACGGGGCGGCCAGGATTTGTTGAAGGATTGCAAAAACATTCTACGACTCCGTTTTATTGCGGATTTTGAAGAGCGGGTGGAGCGGTTTGCAGAGCGGGAGTGGATTGACCCGGATATGGCCCGCTCCCTGATACGCCGCAGCGATCATCAACGAGGAGGCTTCACCCATTTTTATTATGACCGCGCCTGGGATGATCCGAATTATTATGACCTGGTATTTAACACCTCACGCCTTTCAGCACCGACAATTATTGACTGTATTATTGCGGCAGCCAAGGAACCGTCCATAAAAGACTCGGATAAGTCCACAGTTGCCCTTATAGACAGCGCTATTTTAACAAAGAAGATCGAGGCGGCCCTCCTTAACGCTCCCTTTTTAGAAGACTATCGGCCATTTTCAATTTCAGTCCAAAAAGGGGCCGTGTCAATCAGCGGGTATATAGTTTCCGAGGCCCAGAAAAAGGCCGCCATAGACATTATAAAATCAGTTAAAGGAGTAACGTCAGTTACTGAAGATATTCACGTATTTGATTACAAGGTCTATAAAGAGAGAATGTAACTGGCAGAGATAGCACGCAGATTCGGGTTCTTAATCATTTCTGACTAGTTGTATCCGTTCATATAGAGGGACGAGCAGGGTGCTGTCAAAGCGCATACCTTCTCGTCCCTTTCCAATTTCAAGCCCTTCTTCAATCCCGTGGAAATCCGATCCGGCCGTCATCAACAGCCCGCGCTCCGTCGCAGTACGCCGCAGAAACTCTATTTCAAGCGGCCACCCCATATTGTTATATACCTCAATACCGTCGAGGCCGGACTCATGGAGATCTGCTATGACAGAACCGAGCGTAACCGGATCCTTTGAAATGCTGGTCGGATGTGCAAGTACAGCTACGCCGCCGATACGGTGAATTTCAGCTATCGCCTCATCCATCGGCCAGTAGCTTTTTGGGACATTACAGGGCACGAGATAGCGCCGAAACGCATCTTCCACCGAATCAGCATATCCTCGTTCCAATAATGCCCGGGCAATGTGCGGCCGCCCGATAGAATCACGAGCAAAGGCCAGCACGCTATCGCGGCTCAATACTTTTCGCCCTTCAGCACGCAGACTGTCATTCACGCGTCCGATTATCTCATCGTTACGTCCCTCGCGACGGAGTCTGAAACCATCAAGGCTCTGCAGAAATATTTTATCACTGCAATTGATGCCGTATCCGAGCAGGTGAACATCCTGATACTCATGGAACTGCACAGAAAGTTCAACTGCCGGAATAACTTCTATACCGGATGCAGCCCCGGCGACAGTCGCTTCTTCAACCCCAGCTACTGAATCATGGTCGGCAATGGCGATCACACGCACATCCTGTTTTACGGCAAGTGCGACAAGTTCGGAGGGAGTGAAGGCTCCGTCCGAAAAGCTGGAGTGCATATGCAGGTCAATATTCATATGCACATATTAGCGCTCAACGATACAAAAGTAAAACCGCTATTGCAGAGAAACTGAGCTTAGGATAGAATTCAGCTAATGAAACCCGATGAGATTCATACTGTTATCGAGACACTACGCGAAGAGTACAAAAACTGGCAGACACCTGCAGTTACAGTAGTTGCTCAGTGTAACGGCAGTCCGTTCAAGGTTTTAGTTTCCTGCATCATCTCGCTGCGGACCAAGGATGAAGTAACGGCCCAGTCTTCCGCAAGGATTTTTTCACTTGCCCAGACTCCTGAAGAGATGACCCGACTATCAGTGGATAAGATTTCACAACAGATCTACCCAGCCGGCTTTTACCACAACAAGGCGGAACAGATAGCCCTGTTGTCAAGAAGACTGATTGAAGAGTTTGACGGAACCGTTCCGGACGACATTGATAGGCTGCTTGAATTTAAAGGGGTCGGGCGTAAAACAGCCAACCTTGTCATGACACTCGGCTTCGGCAAACCTGGAATTTGTGTAGACACACACGTTCACCGTATATGCAACCGCTTAGGCTATGTTTCTACAAAAAGTCCTGATGAGACCGAACGTGTGCTAAGATCTCAGCTACCGCCCGAATACTGGATCGAGATTAACAACCTGCTTGTCGCATTCGGCCAGAATCATTGTCACCCGGTTTCGCCACGGTGTTCGAACTGCAGATTATTCAACATATGTGACAGGATGGGCGTCAATGCATCACGATGATGCATAACAAACAGAAAAACAATGGGAATATGTATTTGATTATTGCCAGCTGACAAAATCTCATATAAATTAAACACCATTTTATATTATAGCCACCTATAGGAGGTATTGCATGTTACAAAAAATCGGATTTATCGGACTTGGCACTGTCGGGCGGCATATGGCCGCCAATTTGACAAAGGGAAACTATGAACTGACCGTGTATGACACCGAGTTGGCCGTTGTGCAGGAACTTGCTGCACTGGGGGCCAAGGCAGCATCTTCCGCGCGGGAAGCTGCCAAGGGGCGCGATCTGGTCATCGCCATCGTTCCCGAAGGTGATGAACTCGGTCCGCTCTTTTTTGACGAAAAAGGCATTTTGGCAGGAATAGATAGCGGAACAATTCTGGCTGATATGGGTTCGCATTCACTTGAAACCACGATGAAACTGTCTGAAGAATGCGCAAAGAAAAATATTTTTTATCTGGAAGCGCCGGTATGGGGCAGCAAAGACCACGCGGTCAATGGGCTCATGACTATTATCACCGCCGGAGATCCGGCGCTGGCAGGTAAATGCCGTGAACCGTTTTCGTTTTTCGGGCTTAATACGATCCATGTCGGCAAGGTCGGCGAGGCCACTAAAATGAAGTTCATCGTCAATCTTGTACAGGCTGAATTGGTTCATGTACTGGCGGAAGGCCTGGTGTTTGGGGAGAAAATGGGCTTTAACGCCGACAAGATTCTGGAGGTACTCGATACGCGCGGAGTAGCATCGCCGCTTTTCCACCAGAAAGGTCGCGCAATGGCGCGAGGTGACTTTTCCCGCAGTCTAGCCCTGAAATATGTGAACGACCAGTTGCATATGGTCATGAATGCGGCACGTCTGGTTGGTCTGACTCTGCCGGCAGCGGAAGCGACCAGCAAGGTGTACCAGGCAGGAGTTGATGCGGGCTTTGGCGAAGAGGACCTCTCCGCGGTCATCAAAGTTCTGCGCAAGTAGCATCCGGCACCGTTTTTTTTGGCATCAGGCGTCCAGTAACATTGGGCGCCTGTTTTTTTGAGATAAAGGAACCGTACCATGATTGTCCTCGGCATAGATCCAGGCTCACGCATTACCGGATACGGTATTGTAGAAAAGGTGGGCAGTCGCCTGATTCACATTGATAATGGCGCTATTTTTACCGATACAGCCCTCGACTTTCCGGGCCGGCTCAAGAAGATCTTTGACGGCCTTCTGGAAATTATCGCTCAATATAAACCCGATCAGGTAGCCATTGAGAACATCTTCTTTTCAACCAATGCCCAGAGTGCCCTCAAACTGGGGCAGGCCCGCGGGGCAGCCATCGTAGCGGCAGTCCATTGCGGCCTGCCGGTCGCCGAATACACAGCGCTGCAGGTAAAGCAGGCTGTGGTCGGCCAGGGAAGAGCCGAGAAAGGTCAGGTGCAAAAGATGCTGAAAGCATTGCTCGGCTTACCGGAAACAGCCCAGGCCGATGCCTCGGACGCACTCGCGGTCGCAATCTGCCATATAAATTCATACGGCCTTAAGCAGATATCCGGGTTCCGTACCAGTACAAAAACACAAAAAACATCCTGGAGGGACATGAAGCTATGATTGCACTTCTGACCGGCCTGATTGCTCACAAATCGCCCGACCATATCATCCTCGACGTACAAGGGGTCGGCTACCGGGTCCACATCCCCTTTTCGACCTACTACGAACTCCCTGAAGAAGGTGGCACTACAGCGCTGCACATCCACACCAGCGTCAGAGAGGATGCGATATTGCTCTATGGGTTCCGCACACGGCTGGAAAAATCCTTTTTCCAGTTGTTAATTTCCGTCTCAGGCATCGGCCCGAAACTGGCCCGCGATATTCTCTCCAATATTCAGCCCGGGCCGCTGGCCCAGGCACTTGGGCAGGGCGATCTCAACAAGCTTTCAACCATTCCGGGTATCGGAAAGAAAACAGCTGAACGCCTGGTGCTGGAGTTGAAAGACAAAGTTACCAAGATGGATTTAACCTCTCTTCCTGCTTCCGATACCCGGCAACTCCCTGCCGATGACGTTGCGGAGGACGTAGTTTCAGCGTTGCTCAATCTTGGCTATAAAGAACCGCAGGTACGCAAGGTGCTTGCCGGGCTGGATGCTGCCGGAGGGGTTTCGGTGGAAGGACTTCTGAAACAGGCTTTAAAAATGCTTATGAAATGACAAAATAAAAGCGGCTTACGAATGAGATCGTAAGCCGCTGAATTATCTGGTCGGTGAGACTGGAATCGAACCAGCGACCCCCTGCTCCCAAGGCAGGTGCGCTACCAGGCTGCGCTACTCACCGACGAAAGACA
>JAQUCU010000062.1 GCA_028686055.1 Desulfuromonadaceae bacterium | reverse complement strand
TAAAAGCAGGAAATGATATAAACCTAGAAGCAGTAAAACTAAATGCTACAAACCAAATAAACCTAAATGCAGCTAATGATGTAAATATAACAGCAGTAAATGATGAACACTATAAAGATGTTCAAACTTCTTCAAAAGGATTTATGAGTAAAAAGACTCAAAGAGATATGAGTTATAAAGAAGAAGTAGAATCAAGTGAACTAAATGCAAATGATATTTATATAACTTCAGGAAATAATATAAACCTAGAAGCAGTAAATATAAATGCAAAAAATGAGAAAATTGCCCAAGCAGAGAATTCTTTAAATATCCTAGCAAAAACATATAAAGAGGGAGAATTACACTCTACGAGTAAGTCATCATGGGGTGGAATGATAAAAAATGAATATAAATATGAAAAAGATAACCTAAAAATAAAAAGCTCAGAAATAACAGCTAATAATATGATACTAGATGCAAAAACAATAAATGTAGAAGCAAGTAAATTAAAAGCAAATCAAATAGAAATAACAACTGATATTTTAAATATGGTATCAAGTAAAGAAAGTTTGTATGAAAATGAGTTTTCAAATAAAGGTGGAATACTAACAGCAACAATAGAGACAAAAGGAAAAATAGAAGAGATAGTCATTCCAAGTACAATAGAAGTAAATGATAAACTAATCTTTAATAAAAAAGATATAACTTCCCAATTAGAATCAGATAATCTAGTAAAAATATTATCTTCACAAGGGAATCTAACAGATGAACAAATAAACCTAGTAAAACAAATAGCTAATAATCAAGAGTGGCATGATAAAACAACAACTTTAAGTGGGATGGGAGCATTGATAGTTACTGCTATTGTTACTTATTTTACTGCTGGTGCAGGAGCTGGGATTGCTGGTTCTTTATCAGGAGCAGCAGCTGCTGGTACAAGTGCAACTGCAACACAACTTGCAACACAAGCTGCTATTCAAGCCGTAATTCAATCTGTAGCAACCCAAGCTAGTGTACAACTAGCAGGTTCAGTAATAACAGGTAATAAACTAAAATTAGACCTAAACTCAATAGCAAAAAGTGCCGTAACAGCAGGAGTGTTGAGCTATGCAGATGGATTAGTAAAAGTAGCAAATTTAGGATTAGGTGAAACAACACAAAAGATAGCCCAAACAGTAACAGATACCACGCTAAAAACAGGAGTACAATCAGCAGTATTTAAAACAGACTTTAAAGATAGTTTGGTTTCAAACCTAGCAATGGCAGGAACAAACCTAGCATTTGAAAATGTAGGAGATTATGAAGTAGATCAATTAAAACAAGGGAGTTTAGACTTTAGCGATGGAAGTTTAAATAAAACAATAACCCATGCCTTAGTTGGTGGGACTGTGTCTGCAATACAAAATAATGATATACTTTCGGGAGTATTAAGTGCAGGAGTAAGAGAAGCAATATCTCCATTAACCTAAAACTCTTCAAAGGATGGGAAACTTTTAGCTTCTCAATTAACAGGGATAGTTGTAGGAGGATTAGTAAGTGGAGATAGTGGAGCAACACAAGGATATACAATAGCCACAAGCGCAGAAGTTTATAATAGACAAATGCATCAAGATGAAGTAAATAAAATCAATAGCCAATTAGATGACTTTTCAAAAAAGATGGGAATAAGTCAAGATGAAGTAAAAGAATTATTAACAACAGCATCAAAATACTATAACGATAAAAATGCTCAACAAAATACACCCGCTTTGAGTGATGAACAAATAAAAGCAGGATTGTTATCAACTACAAAATATACAAAAGATGAATTAGATAAAGCATATAATTATCTTTTAAATAACTCTAAAGGAGAATATTTCATAGATGTAAATGGTGAAAATATGACTCCGCAAAAAATGTTCACTTCAACAAAAGAACAATATAATGATTCAAATTATAATCCAAATAGTTCAAAAGGATTAGTAGATAGTTCGTATGTGTTTATGCCAAGCATGAAGATAGGACAAACTTTATCAAAAACAACAACAGAATTAAGCCCAATTATTATTCAAAAAACAGAACAATTCTATGATAATGCAACTTTAGGAATGATACAAGGAATAAATAATATTGCACCTAATATTACTAATAAATATATTTTAGATCCAACAAATTCATTAAAAATTATAGGTGGAATTGATGTTGCAAATGATATATTTAATGAAAGTTCTCCTTTCCCATCTTCTATTAAAGGTGCTTATGGAAGATTAATTAATAATTTTTCTGGTGAAGATGAACAAAGTATTAATGAAAAAATAGAATATTTAAAACAGAGCTACCAAAAAATTAAAAAGGATTTATTCAATGAAAAATAAATATGGTTGGATATTAATAGGATTACTTTTTATTTTTGAAGGAATTTTTTCATTTCTTGGATATAAAATTTTTTTGAAGTTTAGTGGATGGATAAATATAACTAATTACGGAAGTTTATATTTAATAATAATAGGACTTTGTTTAGTTATTTATGGATATAAGAAACAAGAAAAACAAGAAATATTTTCTAAATGTCCCAACTGTAAAGAAGTATTCAATTATAATGAATTAACTAACGGTAAATGTAAAAATTGTAAAGAGATAGATACTATCAATATTGAAGAATACTTTAAAAAATATCCAACGGAATTACAAGATAAAAATGAATAAATTTGTAGGTGGAGTAGTATCAGCAATTCAAAATAAAGATGTGTTGACAGGAGTAAGAGAAGCAATTTCTTCATTAACCCAAAACTCTTCAAATGATGGGAAACTTTTAGTTTCTCAATTAACAGGAATCCTAGATGGAGAAGCTGGAGCTAAGGATGAATATAGCAACAGCAGGTGAACTTTATAATAGACAGCTTCATAAAGAAGAAGTAAAGTTTTTACAAAATAATATAGAAAAATTTAAAGAGTATATAGCAAATAAATATAGCATTGTCCAAGGAGCTATAATATCAGCAAATGCAGAAGAGTTGCTAACTCAAGGAGCAGAGTATTTGGTAGATGAGAATATGAAAAATAGTATAGATAATAATACAACTTCAAGAGCATTTCCAAAAGAACAACTATTACAAAATATAAAAGAGTTTTTAGAGATACAATCCCAAGGGTTGTATTTTACAGATACTTATAAAGAAAGTATGACACCACAAGGATATTTTACAACAACAGATGAACAATATAAAGATTCAAATTGGAAACCAGATAGTTCAATAAGATTAGAAGATAATTCATTAATGTTTTTACCAAGTACAAAAGTAGCACAAACTTTAGGAACAGCAACAAAAGAAGTTAGTCCGATAATAATACAAAAATCTGGACAGGTTTATGATGATGTAGGGAGAAGTATTTATTTAAAACAACAAGAAATACCAATAATAAGACATTTTGGTCCTGATGAAATCAATGATATATTTAATGAAAGTATGCCTGCAGCTACTGGAATAGGTGCAGGATATAATATTGGAAAAGGACTTTATGATAGTAAAGAAGAAATAATGAATTCTATTACAAATATGTGGAATTTTGATAATAGTTCAGGAGATTAATATGTTAAAAACTATTTTAAATGTGATATTTATTTGCTTACTTCTAGTTGGAGGTATAAATATTATAGGTAGTGTATTAGTTTTAATGGATGTACCTTTTTTTACTAGATGGGATGATTGGACTAAGCATACTGATGAGAAATCTTTAGAAATGATTAGAGATGGATTTGTTTTTATATTATTAGGTGCTATATATTTAAAATATATAGCACCTAAATTCTCAAAGAATCAACCAAAACCACCCCAATACACCAAATGCCCCAAATGTAAAGAAGTATTCAACTATAAAGAACTAATAAATGGAAAATGTAAAAACTGTAAAGAGGTAGATACTATCAATATTGAAGAATACTTTAAAAAATATCCAACGGAATTACAAGATAAAAATGAATAAATTTGTAGGTGGAGTAGTATCAGCAATTCAAAATAAAGATGTGTTGACAGGAGTAAGAGAAGCAATTTCTTCATTAACCCAAAACTCTTCAAATGATGGGAAACTTTTAGTTTCTCAATTAACAGGAATCCTAGATGGAGAAGCTGGAGCTAAGGATGAATATAGCAACAGCAGGTGAACTTTATAATAGACAGCTTCATAAAGAAGAAGTAAAGTTTTTACAAAATAATATAGAAAAATTTAAAGAGTATATAGCAAATAAATATAGCATTGTCCAAGGAGCTATAATATCAGCAAATGCAGAAGAGTTGCTAACTCAAGGAGCAGAGTATTTGGTAGATGAGAATATGAAAAATAGTATAGATAATAATACAACTTCAAGAGCATTTCCAAAAGAACAACTATTACAAAATATAAAAGAGTTTTTAGAGATACAATCCCAAGGGTTGTATTTTACAGATACTTATAAAGAAAGTATGACACCACAAGGATATTTTACAACAACAGATGAACAATATAAAGATTCAAATTGGAAACCAGATAGTTCAATAAGATTAGAAGATAATTCATTAATGTTTTTACCAAGTACAAAAGTAGCACAAACTTTAGGAACAGCAACAAAAGAAGTTAGTCCGATAATAATACAAAAAACTGGACAGGTTTATGATGATGTTACTTTAGGCATAACAAATAAAATGTTAAATATAACTCCTAAAACAGAACAAATTATTGATATTACATCTGATGTTATTAATAGTTATTTGCCAGGTGTTCCATCAAACAACTTTATTGGATTAGGTACATCAGTTTTTGGAACTTTTTATGGGTATGAAAAAATGGGCAATGACATAGGAGATATATTAAAAGAATTAAAAAATGAAATAAATAACTTTAAATTTGAGAATGCAAATGAAAAATAGAATCTTATTTATATTTTTATCTATATCGATGTTTTACATGACATATAAAATAATAGTTGCTAAAATATTTCCAATGAGAGGTATGATTGCAGACTTTAGTTCACCTTTTTTGAGAATTTTTGCAGGAGTTTTATTTTTTGTGTTGGGAATTTTATTTTTATTTTTATTTTTTAAACGAAAACCAAAAACACCTCAATACACCAAATGCCCAAACTGTAAAGAAGTATTTAACTACAATGAACTAAAAGATGGAAAATGTAAAAACTGTAAAGATGTAGATACAATAGATTTAGATGAATACTTTAAAAAATACCCTGATGAATTAGAAGAAAAAGAGGAATAATATTTGTTAAATTTTTTAACAAAAGATGTAGAAAATGCAATGAATTATTTAAAAACAAATTCACAAGGAAAGACTTTATTAATAAAAATGGTGGATTAATAAAAGCTTCTGATATACAAATAGCAAGTATAAATGGAAATATAATAAATGAAACATTTGCTCAAACTAATAAATCTCAACTTGGTGGTAATGATGATTTAACATATACTCTTTTAGGTAAACAAAGCCAAATAGAAACAACAAATGGTAACCTAGTTCTCCAAGCAAATAATAATATAGAAAATATAGGCTCAACCCTAAGTGCCTCAAAAACTCTATCTTTAAACGCAATAAATGGAGATGTAAATTTAAAAACTCTTTCTTTGGAAGATGGTCATAACTTTTATTCAAATAATGGCTTTAATAAAGCTTCAGATGTAGAACATCTTTCTTCAAATGCAAATGCAGAAAGTGTAATAATAAAAGCAGGAAATGATATAAACCTAGAAGCAGTAAAACTAAATGCTACAAACCAAATAAACCTAAATGCAGCTAATGATGTAAATATAACAGCAGTAAATGATGAACACTATAAAGATGTGCAAACAAGCTCAAAAGGCTTTATGAGTAAAAAGACACAAAGAGATATGAGCTACAAAGAAGAAGTAGTATCAAGTGAGCTAAATGCAAAAGATATAGTAATAAATGCACAAAATGATGTAACACTAGAAGCAGCAAAATTAAAAGCCCAAAATAATATCATAGTAAATGCAAAAGATGGAGATGTAAATATATTAGCAAAAGAGTATAGAGAAGGTGAGTTGCATTCAACAAAAAAATCATCATGGGGTGGACTTAAAAAAAGTCTTGATATAAAATCAAGTGATGCTCTAAAACTAAACAGTGCTTTACTAGAAACTCAAGCAGCAAATGTAGTATTAACATCTGGAAAAGATATAAATATTCTTGCTAGTGAAATAAATAGTGGAGCAGATATACAATTAAAAGCATTAAATGATGTTTTAATTGCCTCTCAAGAAGAGTATCTAAAAACAAAAGAAGTTCATGAAAAGAGTAGTTTTAATATAGTAGGACTTGCTGGACTTGTAGCACCAGTTGGTGGAAGCATCTATACTCAAGGAATACATAAAAATGATAAAGTAAACTCTACGAATAAACAAAGTTTTTTAAATGCAAAAGAAAATATAATCATAGATAGTGGAACTACAAATATCATAGGCTCAAATCTTGAAGCAAATAATATAGCAATCAAAGCAGATACAGGTGAGATAAACATTCTTTCAAGTCAAGATATTGCAAATGAAACTTCTTTAGATAAAAAAATAGAATTAAGCCTCTCAAATCCAATAAATATGATAAAAAGTCAATTAGAAGGACTGAAAGATAAACAAACAAAACTAAAATTTGAAGTTGGAAGCCTAACTTATGATGAAGTGGATAAGGCAAGTCAAAATACTACAAATAACTCTTCAAATCTAATAGCAAAAGAGAACTTAGTCTTAGACAGTTTAAGTGATATAAACATAACAGGCTCAAATCTAATAGCAAATGAAAATATAGCCCTAAATTCTCAAATAGGTGATATAAATATACTAAATTCAGTAGATACATCAGCCCAAGACATAAAAGAAAAACACGCAAAAGCTACACTAAATGCAACTGTTCAAAATGAATATGTAGAAGCAGCACAAGCAGTAAAAGCAGCCCTAGAATCAGCAAAACAATTAAAACAAACAAAAGATGATTATAGTAACTATAAAGGTGAAGTAAAAAAATTAGAAAATACCCTTTCAAATCTAAAACAAAGTTACAAAAATAAAGAAGTAGGAATTGATTATACAGATATAGAAGATTTGGTAGATATTATAGATAATGTAAAATCACAAGAGAAATACTATGTAGCAGCAATTGCAGCTGCAAGTGCAGATTTAGCAAGTAAAACAGTAGCAATTGCAACACAAGGAGAAGCAGCAGCAACTTCAACAGTAACAGCAGGATTTAGTGTTGGTGTAAGTTTAGATGTAAATGGAAGTAAAACAAAAACAAATACTACTTCTCAAACCTCAAACGCCTCAAACCTAAGCGCAAAAAATATCTATGTAAATACAGATGAAACACTAAATACAAATATAAATATAACAGGTTCAAACCTAATAGCACAAGATAATCTAAATATAAATACAACAAACCTAAATGTAAAAGCCTCACAAGATACAATAACTTCAACACAAGATAGTAAAAGTGTAAATGGAAGTGTAGCATTCACAATGTATGGAGGTGGAGGAGGAACAGCAGGTCTTGGATATGGACAACAAAACTCAGATTCAAATACCCTAATAAATAATAACTCAATCCTTCAAGCAAATAATGTGAATATAAATGCCTCAAATGATGCAAGTTTTATAGGAGCAAATGTAAAAGCAAATGATACTCTAAACCTAAATGTAGGAAATAACCTATTATTAGAAAGTCTAAGAGATGAATACTCATCAAACTCAAATGGCTTTAATGTAAATGCAGGAATTGGATTTGGAAGTGCCGGAGCTCCTGCTAAAAGAACACCAAGTTTAGATGTTGGAAAACAATCTTCAACAAACGCAGGATTCTCAGTAAATAATGGAATAATATTAAATAAACAAACAGTTCTTTCTTCTATCACAGGAAATGAAGTAAATGTAAATGTAGGAAATAATACTCACCTAAAAGGAGCATTATTAGCTTCTGGAAACTTCACAGAAGATGGAAATTTCGTAGATAATAAAAACCTAAACTTTACAACAAATACCCTAAGCTTTGAAAATCTGTCAAATACAACATACTCTTCAAATCAAAGTATAGGTGGAAACTTTAACGTAAACCAAGATAGTACAAAAATAGTAGATAAAAAAGAAGTTCCACAACAAGGTGGAATATCATCTGTAGGATACACTGCTTCAAATGGAATAAACCTATCTGCTACTAAAACCCTAGCAACATTAGGACAAGGGAATATTAATATTAAAGATAAAGAGAACTCAGATGATTTAGAGAGATTAAATACTGATACAAGTAAAATAAATAAAGATTTGTATTCAAGCTCAACAGGTACAAAAGTAGATGCAACACTAGATACTAGACTTTTAAGTGAAGATGGTAGAAAACAAATAGCAGAAGATATAGAACGAACAAAAAGATTAGGACAAGCAATAGGTGATGTAGTAAGTTCTGATTCTTTAACTATAACAGATACATTTGACCATATTGGTGATGTACAAAAAGATTTAGATGTTCAAAAAGCCCTAGCACTAAAAGATAAAGGACAAACTATAAGTATTTTAGAGAATCAACAAAGTTACTCACAAGAACAAATAAATATAGCCTTAAATGATTACGCACAAATCTATGCAGATGTTTATGGAGTAAATATAGAAAATGCAAAAATGGCTGTTTTAAATGGTAAATATGGTTCAACATATACAAATAAAGATAATACAAACTCAAATGTTTACCTAGATAAATTAAATAATCAAAATGCTTTAGATACAGCAAATACCCTAGGACATGAAGTAGCCCATGTAAGACAAAACCAAGGACAAACATATCTAAGAGATACAACACAACTGCAAGAGGAATATGCAAACTTGTTTGGTAGTTATTCTTCAAGTGGATTAAATTTTTCATCATATGCTTATAATAATGTAAAATTAGATAGTAATAAGACAAATAGTCTAAATTCAATAAATGATTTATATGCACTATATCAAAATTCAGTATTGTATAAAAAAGATATGAATAAGGCTGATAGTGGTGATGGGAGAATTGATGATTTAAGTTATAATGAAGCCAAGGATATGATAAAAAATGTAAATGGAATGGTTATATATAAAAAGCCTGATGAAATAGGTGGATATATGGTTGGAACTCCTGAACAAGCTATGGATTATCTAATGAGTGGAAAAACAGAAGAAGAAAAAAATAAACTTTTCATAAATAGAGTTCAAAGAGATATTAGCAAAGGGTTTATTGGATTAGGTAATAGTTTAAATCAATTATATAACTTGGATACATCAAAAATGACACCTGAACAAAGACTTATGTTTGATTACTTAAATTTAAAAGTAGTTACTGTTCCAGGTGTTTCTGAAACCAAATTTAACAAAACAGATATGTCTAAAGAAATTATAATTAATGAAATAAAAAAAGAAATGGAAGATAAATAAAATGAAAGGTTTAGAATTATTAAATTTACCAGGAAGAAATAATAGTATTCCTTTTTTTCTTGCAAATATTGAATGGATACTTCCAATTTCAACAGTGATAGTTATATTAATTTATTATCTTGATAATAAAAGAAAAAAGAATGATAGTAAAGATAAAAAGGAAGATAAAGATTTAAAAAAATGATATTTGCTTATTTTAAATCAAATAGATTTTATAAAACTATTTTAATAGGTTTTATATCATTAATACTTTTTGCTTCTCAAAGTAGAACTTTTTATACTTTTTCAAATGGACAATCTTTTACTTATTGGAATATTCCCTCCAATATATAGTGATTATATAAAAGATTCAATATTTTCTTTTTATATATTTGAAAATATCAAAGATAAAATACTTGTAAACTCAAGTCATAATATGGATTTAGAAAATAAATTTAAATTTAATATGAGTAATAAAAATCATAGTTTTATATTAATAACCGAAGAGGAAGTTAATTATTATAGAAATAACTCAAACTTAGAACATATACAAATACATTTTACAAAATATGATGCAGGATATGAAAAAGCTGATTTTTGTAAAATATATAAAATTGATAAAAATGGAATAAAAATAGAAGATTATAATCAAAATTATTTTTCATTTTATAATTATGTTTTAAATCTCCCTATACTACTATTTTGTTTTTTGTTTTTCATTACAATTATTTATAGCATTATGTATTTAAAGAATTATAATTTACAAGAATATTCTAATAATGTGCTTAAAATAATACTACTTGATACTATTGAGTTTTTTCTTGTTAATTTAATTATTTGGCATATTATAATCTTAGTGATACCGTATCTTGGATTAATTATTATTCCATTTTTGTTTATTTTGGGTATATTATATCAATCTTTCAAAGGGAAAAATTTGCTCAAGACTATTTTAGAAATAAAAAGCTAAAGTAATTTCCTTCGTTCCCAACGTCCTCGTTGGGAATGCAGATAAAAAAAGTGAGATAAATTGAAATATTGTTTTGCTAAAAGTATGCATTCCCAAGCTAGAGCTTGGGAACGAGACTAAGTTGGATTACAAATTTTTGATATTATATATAATGAACCAACTATATTGAATCAAATTAATAATAATCCTACTAAAACTTTGAGTGAAATTTATAATAAGATAGATTTAGAAAAAATTAATTTAAATGAAACAATGATTGCAAGTACAATAGGTTCTTTTGCTGATACAAAATATGATGGTATAAAAGAATTAAAGGAAAGAATATTAGCGAGAAACACAATTCTAAATCAAATTAACAATCCAAATTTAACTAGTACTACTAAAAAATTAAAACTTGAAAAAAAATTATCAAGTATAGATTCTGAAATAAAGAAAAGAGTTGGAACAATTGTAACACCAATTATTATTGAACAAATTGTAACACAAAAGCCAAGAGAAATAATCGAAGGAGTATTGTCAAATGATTAAAGAAATATTTTATTATTTGTTAGTGATATTTATATTTTTAATAGGAATAGCTTTATTTTCATATATAGCTAAAATATATCAAATAAATATTTATATATTAGTTTTTTTCTATGTAATTTTTTCTGCAATAATTTTTATTTTTGAAAGAAAATTTTTTAATAATGAAAAGTTTTTTACAGCTTTTTTTATTATTCAACTTTTATTATTAATTCTTGTATTTAAATTTCAGTTTAAATATTTCAAAAATGATGAAAGAAATGAATTAAATAACTCAAAAGTAATTTTTCAACAAAAATCAGTTTTCCAGTCAGAAGAAGAAAAGTACAAATATAATTATGGAACAATAGAAGAGAAAATAATTATTCTAAAAAATATGGGTTTGTCAAAACAAGAAGTTTATAATAAATTGGAAAATAATACAGATTTTAGAATTTTGATAAAAGATAATCAAAATAAATTTGATGAAATATTTCAAAAGGAAAATTAGTATTATTGAGATAAATGATGCAAGTTTTATAGGAGCAAATGATACTCTAAACCTAAATGTAGGAAATAACCTAGTATTAGAAAGTCTAAGAGATGAATACTCTTCAAACTCAAATGGCTTTAATGTAAATGCAGGAATTGGATTTGGAAGCGCAGGAGCTCCTGCTAAAAGAAGTCCAAGCTTTGATGTTGGAAAACAATCTTCAATAAACGCAGGATTCTCAGTAAATAATGGAATAATATTAAATAAACAAACAGTTCTTTCTTCTATCACAGGAGATAAAGTAAATGTAAATGTAGGAAATAATACTCACCTAAAAGGAGCACTTATTTCTGCTGGAAACTTCACAGAAGATGGAAGTTTCGTAGATAATAAAAACCTAAACTTTACAACAAATACCCTAAGCTTTGAAAACCTGTCAAATACAACCTACTTTTCAAATCAAAGTATAGGTGGAAGTTTAAATTATAACTTGACTGATACAAGAATAGTGAATACAGAAGAAAAGAAAGATATAGAAAAAGGTATATCAAGTGTAAAATATAACTCTGATAAATCTCTTTCTATAAATGCAAGTAAAACATTAGCAACATTGGGACAAGGGAATATTAATATTAAAGATAAAGAGAACTCAGATGATTTAGAAAGATTAAATACCGATACAAGTAAAATAAATAAAGATTTGTACTCAAGTTCAACAGGAACATCTGTAGATGCAACACTAGATACTAGACTTTTAAGTGTAAATGGATTGAATCAAATAAAAGAAGATGCAAAAGTTGCATCAAAAATAATAGATACAGTTGAAAAAATAGCAACATTGGATGATGTAGGAATTCAAGATTTCTTTAAACAAACAGGACAAAGTGTAGATCAATATAACGCATATAAAAAACTTCTAATGGAAAATCCCCAATTAGCTCAAAAGTTGCAAGATGAAAATTTGCCACTAGAAGAGAAACAAATATACGCAAACCAAATGTTAAAAGCATTGGAAAAAGAGTTAGGTTATTCTTTAGTAAAAGAAGTAAAAGTAATATCAACAGATGAAACAGGAGCAAATGGTACACAAGTAAAAGGGTATATCTCACTTGAAAATGATACAATTTATTCAAATGATAAAAATCAAACTTCAACAAAAGATACAATATTTGCACTAGGACAAGAGTTTGCAGGAGCAATACAAAATGCAAATGGAATAGATATAACACAAAATAGAGATATACATAATGAATATCAAAATTCAATAGCAAAAGATACAGTAGATGATATAAGCTTTGTAATGAGTAATTATTATAATAGCTCAATGTCAAATACAAATAATCATAATACAGGATTAGTAACTCAAATGCCATCAGTGTTTAATAGAGATAATAGTTTGATTTCAAATAATAGTGAGTTTGCTTCTTTGGATAAGGCTAAAGGGGATGATTTTGCACCACTTGTTGCAGGAGCAATTTCAGTAGGGTTGGATGGTACAATACAGGGATTAGAATATATGTTTGGAAATAGGAATGAAGTAGATTGGAATAGTTTAGGTGTATCCTTTGGAACAGGATTGGTAGGAGTAGGATTAGTATCAAAAGTACAAAAACTTGGAACAATAACAAAATTTGGAGCAGAAACAGTAATAGATGCTTCTGTTAGTGCATCAAGTCAATATTTAAAAACAGGGAATGTTGAAGGAGAGAATATCTTAGTTGATGTAATAGGGGGAAAAGCTGGTGGATTGGTTGGTGATTTGGCTAAAAAGAATAAAGCAAATAGTGATGAGATGAAAGTAGTTGATACATTTATAGATAGGCAAACTAGAAAAATAAATAATCCAAAACAGACAAACCCTAGTAGAATTAAAGCTAGAGAAAATGTTTTAAATGAAGTTGAAAATAAAAAAATAGAAATTTTAAACGGAACAAATGTAAAAGCATCTGTTACATCTTCAGGAATTATATCTCCAATATTAAACTCAATCGTTGATGCTGATGATAAAAAGGAAAAGAATGCTGAATAAAATTAAAGAATTATTTAGAAAAGAGGATTTCTTTTTAACTAAGCTATCAATTTATATATTATTGCTTATTGTAGTATGTATTTACAAATTTGGATTTTTTAAAGGAATTTATGCGGGTATTGCTGTCGGATTAATAGCTATATTTATCATACCTATGGCACTTGTTTATCTAGTTAGAGACAAAAAAATCACAATAAATCTAAAATCAATAAGTATGTTTACAATATTTATCATTTGGTTGATAATTGGATTATATTTTTTTAGTTTAAAATCAATTTTAATTACTATTATAGTAGGGATAGCTTTTTTTATAGTATATAAAGTTGCAAATATAAATATTTAAAAAGATGCTTTTATAAAAAAATAGGGCTCAGGTGATAACGATAACCTAATGTTTCATAAATAAGATTGCAAAATGTAATTAATTTTCCCTCGTTCCCAACGTCCTCGTTGTGAATACAGATAATGAGGCTACGAAAATTAAAAGATTATATTAATAATTAATTCTCTATTTAAATAATATTTAAAATAATTTATATATAATTAATTAAATTATTTTAAAGGAGAATAGATGAAAAAGT
>JAQUCU010000061.1 GCA_028686055.1 Desulfuromonadaceae bacterium | reverse complement strand
ATGATGAAAAGTTCCCTTTTAAACTTCCGCCGTCCGCCGTACGGAGCTCTATAGCAGCGCGCATCCCCTGTTCACCGCCGTCAAAGGTTACCCGGCTCTGCCGGATAGTCATGCTGCCTCTCTGCCCCGAGAAGGTTCCGCTGCCGGAGGCGCTCCCTGCCAGGGTAAGGCGCTTCCCGGACAGAAATCCAATCCGGATGGTGCCGTGACTCTTGCCCGTAATCAGCACATCCTTCAGATAGCGATTGGCCCGGGACAGGTTCAAACCGCCCCACTGCGCCCGGACCTGACCGTTCAGCGGATTCAGGGTCAGATCGGCGGCAATTTCGAGACGCTCCGCTGCACCGGCTGAGAGGGCGAGGGGGGAGAAAGATACTTTCTCGGCGCTGACGGAGAATACCGCCGGAGCCGTCATGGCCCATGCCCCGCTACGGTCACTGCCTGCAAGGCGGGTGATCTTTCCCTTCCATATTCCGGCGTTGTATCCCGCAGCCAGTGTCAGTCGCGCTTCAGCATCGGCTGAACGCAGCGATGCGTTCACACTGTGGCGTGACAGTGTCCCGTCCGCCGCAACGGTCACGGCATTCAGCCTATATCCCTTGTAGATGACATCCCGCAGAGATGCTGCGATATGCAGAGGAGACCCGGTGTCTTGATCAAGCCGGGCAGTCAGGTTGGCCGCTGCTATCTGTATTCCGTTGTAGGACAGCTTGCTTCCCGTTGCGGCACCAGAACCGCTGAGTAGCCGGTTGCGCCAGCGTACCCGGCCATCGGCACGAAGTGTTCCGGCCGCCCCCGGAACGAGCCGGGAAAAATCAGTGATCTGTGCGGCGATGACCACCCGCTGTTTCAGCTCTCCTGCGGCATGCAGGTCAAAGCCATTACCCTGCAGCGCCAGGCGGGTAAGGGACAGGTCATTACCGGCAAAGTGCGCTTTGACTTCTCCGGTCAGCGCCTGCCCGTGCAGGCTGCTTTCCAGGAGTGCGCCGCTGACGCTTCCTGTGAGGGGTCCCTTTCCGGACCAGGCCAGTTTGCCGGCGGCAGTGAAATTTGCAATCCCCTTCCAGGTGGGAGCAATTCTGGCAGGGTTGAGGTTTTTGCCGCGTAATGTCCCCTGCAGCGCAAAACCTTCACGCCAGTTCATCTCCAGGTTTCCCGCCAGAGATCCATCAAGAACCGAGCCGGTCAGCGGAGCCAGTTTCACCCCTTCACGTGTACCGTTATAGGCAGCAGTAACTGTAGCCGCCTGCCATCCGCGTGACTGGTTGGCAATGGTGACATTACCGTGATAACTATCCATGGTTCCAACAAACTTCAGGGTGCCGGAGAGATTTGTCGGCACGTTCAGCTCGGGGGCGAGATTGAGGCCGGTCGCCTTAACCTGCACCACCACAACTGACTCCCGGTTTGTGAACATAAGTGATCCATCGCCTGTTACCAGCCCTTTTTGGCCCGGTCTGGTCAGGTGAAGCCGGCGCAGATTGATGGCGTTCCGTGCCATGCCAATATCGCCGCCTAGTTCCAGCAGCTTCCGTGTGCCGGCACTCCCGACAACTGTTACAGCACCAACAAACTGCTCGGGGCCTGTGTCGCTGCCGGGCCGGGCCTGCAGTGAGAAGCGATCCATCTCTGCGATGGGCCGCGTCAGGGCGATGGCGAGGTCTGCCGTGAGGGAAGGTCGCTTGAATCCTGCCGAGATGGTGCCATGTATGAATCCGGATGGCGACACCGCATCGAGACCACTGATGGAGAGGGCGCCGTCCTGCCAGGCAGCCGAACAGGCGACCGAAGCCACCCGTACCGGTTGTTCCTGCAGCCGGCGATACATGAGGTCTGTCACCCGCAATCGCGCGATTGTTCCGTCAAACAGTTGTTCAAATTCGGAAACCCGCGGCCAGGCCAGCACCGGCGGTTTGTTGTCAGGCGGGGCATTGTCCTGAATCCGCACTCCATTGAGGGTCAGTTCCTGGACAGCTACGGTACCCGTCAGCAGAACAAGCGGCTTCCAGCGCATCTCTAGTCTGTCTATCTCGAACTTTTGCTGTACCAGGTTAAATCTAACCCCCGTGAGGAGCAGATGATCAATGATTTTTCCATCTATCTTCCGGGCTGAAAAGTTGTCAATCACCAGTGGGGCAGCCGATGTCAGCAACCAGCGGGTGCCCCCCGTTGTGGCGGCGGCCCAGACAAAGGCTGCAACTGCGGCGGCTGCCACTACCGCCATGGTAATTGCCGTCATCGCAGCAAAACTTTTTATGGTCAGTCGTTTCATAGCTCAAAACCCACCGTGAAGTGGATATGAATTGACGGGTTTTCAACACCGATCGGCCGGGCCACTGACAGATTCAAAGCCCCTACCGAGGTATAGTAATGCAGGCCGACGCCCGCACCTTTGTACAGGGTGACATTGGAGAATGAATTGAAGGCATTGCCGGCATCAAAAAAGAGTGAAACCCCCCACTTTTTTAGTATTGCACGTTCCAGCTCGATGCTGGAGGTCAGCAGTTGCGTGCCGCCAACGACCTTGCCTGATGCATCACGCGGACCGAGTGATTGGTAGGAGTAGCCGCGTATACTCTGGTCACCACCGGTAAAAAAACGGAGCGACGGTGGGATATCGCGGAGGGGGTCGTTTAGAAAAGTTGTCCCCCCCTTGGCGCGCGTATGAAGGGAAAGGCGCCAGGGAAGAGGCAGAAGATAACTCCCCTCGGCCACAATCTGTACCAGTGCCGTATCAGAGCCGAGAAGCTGATGCGTGCCGTGCAGATCGATAGCGTAGCGAAAACCCCGGTGCGGGCGTACCGGATTGTCGTAACGATCATCAGTAAAACGGACACCCGGTAGCAGTAGTCGTGCGCTGGAGTTCTGGTCACCAACGGAATAATCTTCATATTGGGCCTTGATGTAGGCGGTACCGAGCTTGCCGGTGCCGAAACTCCGGTTTCGATCCAGCTCCAAGGCGGCAATTTTGCTTGAGTAGGTGGAGGTATCCTGTTGTTGCAGGTTCAACTGAAGCGAAGTGGAACTTCTGACATCCTTCGGGCTGGGTATGATGTAGCCTGTCGCCAGACCCTTAAGCCGTTCGGCAACAAACAGATACGAATACAGTTCATGTCCCCGGTGAAACATGTTCAGATCACGATACCGTACGGTGAATCGTGCTCCTGTATCCGTACCGTAGCCTATCCCCGGGCGCAGGCTTTTTGCCGGCCCCTCCTTCAACTGTACGGTTACCGGAACCCTCAATGCCTCCGAGTCCTGTTTTTCCGGCGTGATGATCACTTCTTTAAAACGCTCGGAGTTGGCAAAGTTGCGCTGGGCTTCGCCGAGGCGGATATAGGAAAAGGACTCGCCGGAACGGTAGGTCAGATGACGGCGGAGGAAACCATCCGGATAATCGGGGGCCCCCCGGATGTGTGTCTCGCCGAAATAATACTTATCCCCTGTATTCAAGACAAGCTCGATTGTTGCGGTTGTTGCGGCGCGTGCGATACGGATTTCGTGGCGGGTAAATTCAGCGTCCAGGTAGCCTGAATCACGGGCTCGTGAAATGAGCGCCTCCTTGGCTGCCTCGTATTTTTGGTGCAGCAGTACGTCTCCCTTCTTCAGGGGAAATGCTGCAACCCGCCTGAGAAGAGCTTTTTCTTCGTGTCCCTGTCCGGTCAGGGTCACCGTTACGTCGGTCAGGCGTACCGGTTCTCCCGGCACCACCGTGACCAGAAGGCGGGTAACTTTTCCGGCCGGTTCGACCATAACGGTGACCAGGGCGTTGTAATACCCGAACGGCTCCAGTGCAGTTCTGGTTTTATCTGCTGCCTGTTTGGCAAACCGTTCGAGCCAGAGCCGGTCAACTTTTCCACCCTGAACCAAACCGGCAGGAAAAACGAGAGATTCCTGCACATTCTTCAGCGCATCATCCTCAATGCCGCTGACAACAATCTCAACCGGTTCAGCGGCGTGGAGGGGCACAGCGAGAATGAGCCATAGCGCCACGAATGCCAAGGCAGAAAAAATTATTCCGTGATATCGTTCGGCAGAGGCACGCGTGCAAGGTGTTGTGGAATCAGGCATACATAGGTGCTCTTCAGAATAAGATGCTTGAATCAGGAATTAAACAGTGTGCGCCAAATTCAAGGATGTACTATTTAAAAGTCTGTAAATTCCTGCATCCGCAATTATAGCATTTTTTAGGATCGTTGCTCGGATGAATCCGGGGCAGAGTACCGGGCAGGATGATATCCGGCTTTTACTCTACCCCGGGAATTTCTTCATTTTCTGACGCTGTTAACGGCGGTCATAACCTCCTTCGTGATAACCTCCATGGTCTCTTCTATGATGATTCTCCCCACCATATCCGTCATCTACCGGAACCAGGAGACAACCTGACAGTGTCGAGGCTATCAAAAGCATTATTGCCATTCCGACTAAAAGTGTTTTTTTCATCTTCATCGCTCCTTTGTAAGCAAATTCAGCAGAAAACACGTTCGTGATTGTGTACTGCCGAGAATTTATACCGCAACTAACGTGCCAGGGTATAAACTGTGCGCTTTGAGGATGTAACCTTTTAATTATACATATTAATTTGATAAAGAGGTGAGAGGGGAATGGAAAACTGTCAAAGAAAACTGTCATGGTTAACGTAACTGCCATATATGAAGGATCACGTTAAGGCAAAGCTTTTAATTCGGGCGAGGGGGTGTCAGCGGGGAGTGCCGCAACCGAAATTTGACGGATGCTTGTTCAGGGGGTATGGTTTTAGTGTCGGAACAGATACATGCCCTGTGCACATCACTTTGAATTCAGATAAACAGAATACTTTCTCACGTACCACGAGGTGATCTCATGTCAGAAATGATGACAACAAACCCGGATAATATCCGTATCCGGGAGATGACCATCGACGACTTTCCTGCGGTTTTTCATATTGGTGAGGATGTTTTTACCGCCGAGTCGTTCCGGACTCTTTACCGTACCTGGGACGAATACGAGGTGACCACCTTCTTTAATTCTGACAGCGAACTTTGCCTTGTGGCTGAAGCTGCAGGGACTGTTCTCGGGTTTGCTCTGGGGACAACGGTCACAAAACATAACTCCCCATGGAAATACGGCTATCTGGTCTGGTTGGGAATCCGCACGGACATCCAGCAGGGCGGCGTGGGGAGCGGGCTGTTCAAGGAGATCAAAAACCGCATGAAAGAGCAGGGGGTCCGCATGATGATCATTGACACATCCGCCGACAACCTTCCGGCGGTTCGCTTCTTTGAAAAGCATGGGTTTGGTGACGTCCAGGAACACGTCTATATGTCTCTGAATCTGACGCGCAAGAGCAGAAAAAAAACGGTGAAGAAACCATGAGCGTCCGCTTAGACAAGGTCTGGCAGGCTATCAATCCGGACCGGCTGCGAAAAATATTCCTCGAAATGCTCGATATCTATTCTCCCTCCGGTAAGGAAGAGGACATTCAGCTCTATCTGGAAGAACTTCTCACACGATCAGGGTTTAGCGTGGAACGGCAAGAGATAGACGTAGATCGCTATAACCTGCGCGTGACCATGGGTCCCGGAGAACCGCGACTCTACCTCGTAGGACATGTGGATACCGTTCCGGCCTGGGATCTGGATGAATTCGGGCCGGAGCAGGATGGCGGCATCATACGTGGGTTGGGGAGTGCCGATATGAAAGGGGGCTGTGCTGCCATGGTCGAGGCTTGGCTGGCACTGGCCGAGGCGCTGGAGCCAGCGGAGCGGCCATCAGTCGGGCTTTTGCTGGTTGTGGGAGAGGAAGAGAACGGTGATGGCAGCGCTACTTTTCTCAAATCCTGCACCCCACCCTGGGTGGTCATCGGAGAACCGACCAGCCTCGCGGCCAAGTTCTCTCATTATGGCTACCTGGAGGCCGGTTTTGTCACGCGCGGCCTTCGCAGTCATTCCTCTCTCCCCGAACTCGGGCATAATGCGGTTGAATCTATGCTGCGCGTGCTGCTGCTCCTGGGAAACGACACCCTGTTCGACCGGGCAAAATCGAAAATTGTTTATTCAATCAGGGAAATGAGGTCGTCACAAGCTGGCTTTGTCGTTCCGGATCGTTGTGAAACCTGGATTGATCTGCATCTTCCCCCCGACCATGATCCGATCGAACTTCAGGAGGCGATCCGCGAAATTGTTGCAGGTCTGGACCGTACCATTCCCGGACTGGATCTGACCGTTTCCTTCGATTTTGCCTCTGCTGGGTACAACCTGGGTACCAGCAACCACTTGGCACAGACACTGCGAGAGATCTACCCAAAGCTTGACCTGCTGCTGCAGACGAATGCATTTCGTTCCCATTCCGATGGCAATCTTTTTTTTGCAGCGGGCGTAAAGCCTCTTATTCTCGGCCCCGGTTCCCTCGAGACTGCTCATACGCCTGATGAACTGGTCGTTTTTGAAGAAGTGTCGAACGCTGCCCGGATTTACGCTGCTCTCTGTCTTGGCATGTGACCGGGACGATGAAGTGAAGGCTGATGCAGGTTCTTGATGTGGTCAAATAGGTGGCTTTTCTGGGTCGGCTTCCGAATATTGCTGTGCCGACGTCTCTTTCCAACGACTGCTTCTGCAGTCCGGGTGCCAGTCTGGCCAGCTGCTTCACCGCCACGGGGTAACCAGGCCGGCAAAAGTTCTTTCATATTTGGCGGATATTCAATGCATGTCGGATTCTGCTAAAGGCATCCCCTTCTTTTCGTACCCCTCCTAACCAATATATCCCGTACAATCAGACTGTTGAATTTTTAACATCCGCAGCTCTTCTCTGGCACTCTATTTGCTAACTAACTTTGTAGTACAACTTGAACATTGCCGAACTTGTGTATTAATATTTAAGCTAATAAACGACCAGAGGAGGATGCTATGAAACAACAAATGAAAGAGTTGCAAAAACTCAAAGGGATAGGGGACGTCCTGTCGCGGCGTTTAGTCGAGTCCAGCTATGACACAATTGCCAAGGTTGCTGCTGCAGAAGAAAAAGGGTTAGAGAGAATAGCTGGAATGAACCCGCAAAAAGTACGATCTATCGTAATTCAGGCAAGAACTATGACGGGGGAAGCTGAAAAAAATCAGCACACATGGGTGAAGAACAGATGTGACAGGTAGATTCCATCAAGCAACAGGTGCAGGACAAAGAACACACCAGTGTCTGTTTCTGTCATTCCTTCTTTGTACCATCTGATGAACAAGAAGCTGGTACGCGGTACCAGTGATAACAGCAGATTCAGGCGGTCACCTCTATGACTCGAAGTTTCACATGGTTCGGAATTCTTCTTGCTCTGTCCCCCCTCCTGGCGATGGCCGGGTGGGGTACTCTTGCCATTCTGTATTCAAATCTCCCCGCGTTCCTGCGTCCCTGGATCGCCGCGATCTTCGGCGTCGGCAGCCTGGTTGCCCTTGTCGGCAGGTACAGCAGCCTGGAGTCACGGTTGGGCTTTATGGCCACTTTTGCAGCCGTTCTCGCCTGGTGGCTGTTCATGCCGCCATCCAACAGCAGAAACTGGCAGCCGGACGTGGCTCTTCTTCCCTGGGCAGACATCCAGGGGGAGAGGGTGACCATCCACAACATCCGCAACTGCGACTACCGGAGCGAAACCGACTATACCGTCCACCACTACGACAGGACCTTTGACCTGGCCGGATTGAAGACTATTGACCTCGTCCTGGTCTACTGGGGGTCTCCCTATATTGCTCACACCATGCTCAGCTTCGGCTTCGAGGGTGGCGGCTTCGTTACGTTCTCCATCGAAACCCGCAAAGAGATCGGCGAAGAGTACTCGACCATCAAGGGGTTCTTTAGGCAGTACGAACTGACCTATGTTATTGCCGACGAACGTGACCTGATCGGACTGCGGACCAATTATCGGGGGGAACAGGTTTATCTGTACCGCCTCCAGGAATCGGCGAATCTTGCACGGAGGGTTTTTCTGGATTACCTGCGGGAGGTAAACTCGTTGAAGGAACGCCCGCAATGGTACAACGCCCTCACCGGCAATTGCATGACCAGCTTCCGCATAAATACAGCACCGTACAACCCTGATGCCCGTCTCGACTGGCGGCTTATCGCCAATGGATACATCGATAAAATGCTCTACGAGAGAAGGGCTATAGATACAAGCTTGTTGTTCCCGGAACTAAAAAAACGGAGCATCATCAATGCCCGGGCTAAAATGGTGGACAAATCTTCGGATTTTTCGAAACTGATCCGCGTCGGCCTTCCCGGGGTTGAGTAAACAAAGTCTGTCACATATGACAGTTGTGCAATAAACGACGGGATTCTGTTGACGATCCTCCCTTTTCCCTGCACCGATCCAGATTTTATACTGTTATTATCAGAAGGCATCAACGTACCTGGAATCCGCAGCAGTATTTGGCATGTTAGTTGCGAAGTGTCTTATCGGTAGAAGATGATCAGTACCGTCCTTTCTGCCGTATCGGGCAATGACATCATTTGTGAACGAGGATTCTGCAATGAACAGCAAAATAATAATCGTCGCTCTGCAGCAGTTCATGCTTGTTTGTACTCCACTTGTCGGACAGGCTGCCGCTCTGGAACAATTCAACGATGCTGAGCAACTCAGTGGCATTGACAGGGAGCTGTATCAGGATTGCCTCAAAAGAAGAGATCCGCTACGGTTGAGGAACTACGGGATTGCGGTCGCACGAGACCGGGTGCAGATTCGTGCCATACTTCGGCAGGATGATTTGCTCCAGGAGCTGCTCACTCCCGAGGCAATTCGTCAAGGATCAATCCTGATAACGGATGTCGGAGGAAAATAACAAAAAAAACAATTATGGAAAAAACCTGCATGAGCGCCATTTTTGAAAGAGTTCACTGCAGAGACATCCATTGTATGAGCATAATAGTTTGTAACGTATTATCAGATTCTGGAGCGATCAGGGAGGCAGCGGCATGTCACTAATAATTTATCTCATAGGTTTTGCTTTTGTCATTGGCGGCATTGCGTGGGCTCTTGTTGTTGCAAAAGTGAGTACCCTCTACATAATGATCGCTGTTGTCATACTTATCGGCATCGCCATCTTAACCGGTGTGACTCGCACCCGCACCAGGGATTGATCCGACTTGAAGAGGGGTGACACCCATGTTCAATTGGATCCGTGCCGCGGCCACCGAGGAGTTCTTCGACCGTCCTCTGCTTCTTCAGTGGCACGCACCCGATTTCTACCGCGTCTTCAGTCCTACTAGCGCCAGGATCCGGCCGTGCGTGTGAACCAAAAAGGAATTGTGCACAGCGATGATAACACAATCTGAACTTCCGAAAAAGACGCTCACGGATTACAGTGACTCACCAGCTGAATCCGAACGAGACCAGATCAGCCAAAATATCGAGGCCGTTCTGGAATTTTACGCGCGTGAAGACCAGAAAA
Source organism: Desulfuromonadaceae bacterium (assembly GCA_028686055.1). GTDB lineage: Bacteria > Desulfobacterota > Desulfuromonadia > Geobacterales > Pseudopelobacteraceae > JACRCG01. Next base: position 4,587 of record JAQUCU010000061.1, on the reverse strand, counting down.
TAAGTTCCTCGCAACGTATCATGGAGCGCATCAGCCGTTTTGTCGGCCGGCCGGTTTTTCTTGGCATTATTCTGTTATTTGTTACGTTCTGGATACTTACCAATGTCGCATTGCGCCAGTTTGGGATTTCCGAATTCGACCCGGAGCCGTATTTTTGGCTGCAAGGGATTGTCGGCCTGGGGGCGTTGCTTACCGCAACCGTAGTTCTGGCCAAGCAGAACCGATTCGCGAAGCTCGAGGAACAGCGGGCACATCTGGACCTGAAAGTTAATCTGCTGACAGAACAGAAAACTGCCAAACTTATCGACCTGCTGGAAGAGTTGAGGCGTGATTTGCCAAATGTCAGAGACCGTCATGATCCCGAGGCGGCAGCACTGCAGAAGTCAATGAATCCGGAGCTGGTACTTGCCGCACTGGATGAGCGCAGCGAGTCGGCCGGGCAGATGAAGCCCGCCGATAAAATTAATGAAGATGAAGGCAGTAACGAATAAATAGCGCGCTCTGCGATGGATTTTGGACAACAGTATACTCAAAACCGCTGGTGCGGCGCAACTTGATGCCCATTCAGGAATTAGCTGCGAATATGCCGATAAGACGATATACTGGTGTTGTATTCTCATATCACTGAAAGGAGACACGCAGTCCGGGCTGATCCGTTTAAGGCTGCGCTACTCTGCTGCCATGAGCTACCGCAAAATAATTATTGTCATCGATGAACACACCGCATCCACCATAATCGCCCGCTATGCCATCTCGCTTGCGGCAGCATGTAAAGCCGAGCTTGTGCTGTATGCCGGCCACGTCGAGGGGTGTAGCGAGGTACTCATCCTTCGTACTGAGCGCCATCTTGAACATCTCTCCATGATCGCCTCTGCATTGAACATCCCCGTAACCCGCACAGTTGAGGCCGGGAATCTCAGCACGATGTTGCCCAAACGGGTGCAGGCTGAACATGCTGATCTTGTGTTTTATCCAATGGCGCCAGGCGAGCGGTACGGAGCTGCCCTGCAGAAGCATACGGTTCATACCCTGCTGCGGACAGTACAGGCCGACCTGGCAATCATGCGGGCCATCACCATGGCCAGGCCTCACCCCGGACGTATCCTCGTGCCGCTCGGGAAGGTTATCAGCGACAAGGAGCGTCGTCTGATTTTTGTCGCAGATTTGGCCAAGAGCTTTCATTCACACGTCACGCTGTTTCATCTCTTTGAGAAGCATGAAACAACGGCGATGTCTGACGACATCCTCTGGTTTCAGGAACAGTTGCGACTGCAAAACGTTACGGTGATGGAGAGAAGTGGCAGAGGAACGTTAAAAAAAGCACTCACCGTTGAGGCGATCACCCGTCGCAATGATTTGATCGTGCTGGGTGCGAGTGGGCGGGGAATACTACGGAGGTTGTTTTCAGGCAACCCCGCCGGTGATGTCATGCATCAGCCTCCCTGTAACATCATCCTGTTCAGACCTGCGCTATGAAGATCCAAACCCTTTCTCACGACGAAGTATTCTCCACCCTGCTCAGTAGTCCCGAAGGGATTACGACTGAAGAGGCGGCGCGTCGTCGCAGCGAATACGGGCTCAACGAAATCAAGGAGCTGCATGGCCGCCCCATGATTTTGCGCCTTGCAGCCCAGTTCACTCACTTCCTTGCCCTTCTGCTCTGGTTTGCCGCCGCTCTCTGTTTTCTATCCGAGTACCTCCACCCCGGCGAAGGACTTCTGCGTCTCGGCATTGCCATTTTGGCCGTCATTTTCATCAACGCGATCTTCACGTTCATTCAGGAGTACCGTACCGAAAAAGCGATTGAAGAACTCCGCAAGATGCTCCCATTCCGGGTTGTAGTGAAAAGAGGGGGAGCCGAGCTTGAAATCGATGCCGTCGAGGTTGTGCCGGGAGACCTGGTATTGCTGAAGGAAGGGGATAAAGTACCCGCTGATGCGCGGGTCGTGGGAACAAGCCGACTGACCGTCAACAACTCTCTTCTGACCGGCGAATCAGATTCCCGTCTGCTCACCGCTGACGCCTTCGAGGGGGAGCTGCTTGACAGCCCGAACCTTGCGTTTGCAGGCACGCTCGTGGTGAGCGGCAGCGGCACGGTTGTTGTCTATGCGACCGGCATGGTGACGGAGTTCGGCAAGATCGCCCAGATAACCGGCAAGGTTGTGGAGGAGGAAAGTCAGCTCCATATCGAGATTACCAGGGTCAGCCGTATTGTTGCCATCATTGCAGTGGCCTGCGGTGCCTGCTTTTTCCTGATTGGAAGTCTGATCGGCCGAGGATTCTGGGACAACTTTCTGTTTGCCATCGGAATCATTATAGCCACCGTACCGGAAGGGCTGCTGCCGACCGTGACCCTCGCACTGGCCATGGGGAGCAAGCGAATGGCAAGCCGGAACGCGCTGGTGAAAAATCTGAACGCCGTGGAGTCGCTCGGTTCGGTTGACCTGATCTGCACCGATAAGACCGGGACGCTGACGCAAAACCTGATGACTGTAAAAACAAGTTGGGCTCCCGATGAAGGGGCGATGGCCTGCACGGTTGCCCGTCTCTGCAGCAATGTAACCGAGGGGCCGGAAGGGATCAATGGAGAACCGACCGAGACAGCCCTCTATAATTATGCCGTCGAACATGGCGCCGCCGCCGGTGAACGGCTGGGTGAAAACCCGTTCGATGCCGACAGAAAAAGGATGGCCACACTCCACCGGGTTGACGGGAAGCTGTTCATACTTGTCAAAGGGGCGGGAGAAAGCGTGCTGCCGCTCTGCACACTGCTCTCTCAAAACGGTTCGACCACCGTCCCGCTGGAGAATGCCACCATCACCGAACTTCAGGGCCGACTGCAGGCCATGGCCTCCGAGGGGCTTCGGGTGATCGCGCTGGCATTTAGGGAACTGAATGACGTTCCCACTGGTGATATCCCCGAAGAGGGACTGACCTTTGCCGGGTTCATGGGGCTGCTTGACCCGCCGCGTCCTGAAGTGCCGGAGGCACTGAAAAACTGCCGCAGCGCGGGCATCAAGGTCATCATGATTACCGGCGATGCCGGACCAACGGCAGCGGCCATAGCCAGGGACATCGGCTTGATAACCGGAGATCCGGTCATCATCGAGGGGCATGAGAGCGCCAGCATGCCGGATGATCAATTGCACGAAGAACTGAAAAAGGAAAATCTGATCTTCGCCCGCATGTCCCCCCAGAACAAGATGCGTGTCGTCAGTCTGCTGATAGAGGGAGGACACCGGGTCGCTGTTACCGGGGACGGCGTAAATGACGCGCCGGCTCTGAAAAAGGCCCATGTCGGCATAGCCATGGGGCTGTCCGGAACCAGTGTTGCCCGAGAGGCGGCTGATATTGTGCTTCTGGATGATAATTTTGCCTCCATTGTCCATGCCATAGATGAGGGGAGGGCGGTCTTCGAGAACATCCGCAACTTCATCACCTATATCTTCGCTTCCAACATAGCTGAATTGATCCCCTTTATCGGCTATATCCTGTTCGGCATCCCCCTGCCGCTCACCATCATGCAGATACTGGCAGTGGACCTCGGCACCGACATGTTCCCGGCATTGGCCCTCGGCGCAGAGAGGCCCTCACCGGATATCATGCAGCGGCCTCCGCGGCCCAAAAACGAACACCTGCTAACTATAAAAGTGCTATTGAGAGGATATCTCTATCTGGGGATGTTGGAGGCTCTTGCAGGAATGTGCGCCTACTTCTACGTCATGTACCAGGGTGGCTGGAGCTGGGGTCAGCCGCTGGCAACCACGACAACACTCTACCTGCAGGCGACCACGGCCTGTCTTGCCGGTATTATAGCGGCACAGATCGCCAACGCCTTAGCCTGTCGTTCACCCAGCGTTTCCATTTTAACCCTGGGGATCTTCTCAAATCGGCTCGTGCTGGCAGGAATTGCCACCGACGTAGTACTGGCAGCGTTCATCATCTATACCCCTTTCGGTAATTCCCTGTTCGCGTCTGCCCCGATCGGCGCAGACGTATGGTTGTTGCTGATCCCTTTTGCAGTCATGCTGCTTGTCATTGACGAAACGCGAAAATATGTGGTCAGACGTACGGCTCTACAGGCGCTATCACCTGAGGTGTGAAAGGTGTCCCAATCCGGCACTCACGGAAGAGGCATGCCGACCAGCAGTTGGACAGGGGCTTTAATGCGCAGGAACGCTGTGAGATGAATCTTGCACTTGTGTCGGAGTAATTTACACAATCCAAATCTAAGGTTATGCACCTGCAAGACGCCAAAGTGGTTTGTCATGCAAAATTTCATTCAACCGTCAGTCACTGCGAATAAATCAGTACGCTGTACGGGCCCGGTGAAATCGCGGCGTAGAAGGGAAGGCTGTCTGTCTCACCCGGTTCGGTGACGATGTCGGTGCTCGGATGACCGCTGAAGTCGTCGCTGTAACCCTGCCAGTCGCTGTTGAACCGAAGCTTCCAGTTCCCGGGGGCCGGGAAACCGATGACGTAGCCATCCTGCGGCTCATGTGAAAAATTTGCGACAACCACGACATCGTCCGCAGGTCCCCCTTTGTCCCACCGGTGAAAAGCGATGACCTTGCGCTCGTCGTGCAG
>JAQUCU010000262.1 GCA_028686055.1 Desulfuromonadaceae bacterium | reverse complement strand
CCCGAGAAGCTCCCCGCGCCGGACGTCGGTCCAGTGGGAGGCTGTCGGGATGAACATGCCGGACGTCTGGGCATTGAGATAATGAACGTTGCTGTCATCGGCAATCAGCGGCACATGCGATGTCTGCGGAGTGACAACATCCGGCGCCAGAACCCCCATCTCCTTCCAGACCGTCACTATACCGGCAACCAGCTGATCGCAAAACTCCGGAGTGATGCGCATCCCGACCCCCATCTCCACCACCAGACAGGGAGTGCCGGTACAGTTGAGACTATGGGCAACAGTGGTCTCCAGAACCGTCGCCGCACTGTGCAGCCAGATCAGGTCAAGGTTCATCCGGCGGGCGATCGGCACCAGCAGATCATCAAACTCATGATCGATACGCACCTGCGGAATCTCGCGCAGATAAATGTTGCTGGCGTGAATATCAACGACCAGGGCCGCACCGGAAAGAGCGGTCATAAGCGCTGCCGATAAACGATCCGGAAGCGGTCCCGTGGCTGAACCGGGGAACGCCCGGTTCAGATCGGTATCGTAGACCGGCAGGCCGCGCGAGAGAGTGTCCAGCCCAAGGGTGTTGACCGCCGGGTACAGTTCAACGCTTCCGAGCAGTGCATCGGGAGAGCTCTGCAACAGATTCTCCAGCCAGGCAGCCAGGCGATGACAGACGTAGAGCCCTTCCAGCTCATCGCCATGAACCCCGGCAACAACTGCAACCCGGGGGCCTCGGCTGCCGGCAAAGACGGTGCGGCGGGTCTCCATCCGCTCCCGATAGGGCATTTCTATGGTAAAAAATGTTTCCGTTTTTGCTTGATGCTCGGACATCATCGTCCTTTCAGAAGAGAATATACCTACTGTTCCTGCACCGTCACCTTTACGCTCGGCTGTTCCCCAGCTGAATCACCTTTGAAGCTGCCCCGCTGCGGCGCAGCATCATAGGAATCCCTGCCGACCGCAACAGCCACATAATGATCATTTGCCAGCAGATTGTGGGTGGCGTCAAAGCCGACCCATCCGGCACCCGGTATCAGGGCTTCGGCCCAGGCATGTGTTGCCAGCTCTTCACCGGTGGAACAGATACCGGGATCCAGATACCCCATCACATAGCGGACGGGGATTCCCCAGGATCGTGCCACGGTGATGAAAAGATGGGCAAAGTCCTGGCAGACACCACATCCCTGAAGGACAGCTGCCGTAAGTGCCCCATGGACCTCGGTGGAACCGGAGTGGTATTCCAGTACCGTCGGCACCCAGGCCAGCAACTCCAGAAGTGATTCCAGCAGTGGATTATTCTTGTCCGGCCGCGGGAATGCACGCGTGATGACATCACCAAGTTTCATGGCAGTGGGAGTTAACTGGCTGCGATGAAGCACGAAATCATTCAGTGGTGGCGCGTTTCGTATCGCTTTGCGCAGCCATTCATGTTCTTCGGCCGGAGGGACCGATTCAAAATTGAAGGGGTTTTCCTTCAGAGTTTCAACCTCCGACGTCAGGCGCGTCACCAGGCGCTCATGCGGCGGGATCACGCAGAAGTAATCGACCCGATTGCCGTAATAATCGGTATAGGACGCCAGTTTTCCCGCCGGTTCCGTTTCTATTTTGCAGGAGATGACCTGCTGGTGCCCATCGGAGCGCGGGGCCAAACGCAACTCAACATGGTGCTCACGAACCGAGCGGGGATACTCCAGCACCGTCTCATGCTCTATCAGATACCGCATAGGTCTCCCTTATTCCAACTTCAAATCCATACTAAAATACCTGGCGGCAAAAATCGAGGCGACGCAGGCATTATTGAAAAAACTCTTCCGCCAGCGCGGCATGAAACATGTTCAGGCGTCCCAGCAGGAGTTCCAGATATTCATGCAAGCCATTATCAAAAATCTGCGGCGACGTCACGCTGTCTATTTCCGAGAGGGCTGAGAAAGCTGCCCTGGTGGCGTCCTTGTGTTCCAGGCCGATGATGTTCAATGCGGCTCCCATCCGCTTAACCGAAAAGACGATCGAGCGCGGAAAGTCATGGTTCAGCACCACAAACTCGGCAATGTCCGCCGGCATGAATCCGGAGTGATAGCTGCGCCGAAAGGCTTCGAAGCCGGACAGGGACTTGAGCAACGCCGCCCACTGGTAATAGTCGAGGGCCGATCCGACCATAGAGAGGTCCGGCAGGATAATATGATACTTGACATCGAGGATACGGGCCGTCATATCCGCCCGCTCAAAACAGCCCCCCAACTGGTAAAAAGCATAGGCCTCGCCGCGCATCATACTGGAGGCAACCAAGCCGTTAAAGCGCGCCACCTGGCCGCGCAGCTCCACAAAGATGGCACCGGCACGCTCGGCAGTCAGCGGCCCTTTCAGCCGGTCGTTAAAACCCATCCAGATTTCGTTAACCGCCTCCCACATCTCTTTGGAGATCCGGTCGCGCGCTACCCGCGCATTTTCGCGGAACAAACGCAGACAGGTTCTGATGGAGCTGGAATTGGTGTGGCCGGCGCTGATAAACTGCAGCACCCGCGGCGTGGTGATACTGCCATCGCCAAACTGCTCGGCATACGGCTGTTCAGATGAACTGATCTGCAGGATCGGCCGCCACTTGTCTTCCTCGCTCATGTCCTCTTCAGCTTCCACGAGGTAGAGCAGGTTTATTTCTATCAGGCGCGCCGTCTCACCGGCCCTCTCCAGATAACGGGCCATCCAGTACATTGAATCAGCTATTCTGCTTAACATGAGTTCATCCTTTTAACGAATCCGGCAGGTTTTTTCAAACATCCAGAATTTCCAGGGAGGGACTTTTGCGTCAAGACAAGGAGTCCCGAAAGCATCTCCCCTACTCCGCAAGCACCCAGGTATCCTTGCTGCCGCCCCCCTGTGACGAATTAACCACCAGCGACCCTTTTCTCAGCGCTACCCTGGTCAATCCGCCCGGCACGACTTCGATATCTTCGCCATAAATCACAAAGGGACGCAGGTCGAGATGACGTGCCTCCAATTCGCCGTCCATATAGCAGACATGGCGCGACAGGTAGACCACCGGTTGGGCAATGTAGTTGCGAGGATTTTCCAGCACCAGGTCCATGAACTCCTTACGCAGGACCGGCGTAGACGATGGGCCCATCAGCATGCCGTATCCCCCCGACTCACTGACCGCCTTGACCACCATCCGCTCCATATTGTCGAATACGTACTCCCGGTCCTGGACGTTGGTCATCTGATAATCTTTACATCCATGTAAAGGGGTTCTCCCAGGGCGCCAGGTTCTTTGGTCCGGTCAAGAACTGCAATACTCCGTACAGATTTGGGCATGACGCGCAGGAAGTATTTGGCCGAGAAAGGACGGTACA
>JAQUCU010000060.1 GCA_028686055.1 Desulfuromonadaceae bacterium | reverse complement strand
ACCCGGATTATTGGAATCAGGAAGAACTGCCCAAGGAGGAAAAGATCCGTACCATCTGCACCAGGATTCTGCGAGGCGTCGATGAATTGTGGGATGTGAGCGAAGATCCTCAGGTGCGGGCTCTGATCGTCCAGATCCGTTTCGGCGAACATGCCGATAAACGTGGATTACTGGAAAATATTTGTTCAAGGGTGGAAGATGTTACTCTTACACCCGCGGCCCGCGAAAAACTGGCCTTGATGCTTCGCTGTTTTCTTCATCCGGAACAGCCGGACCTCTTGAAGTTACAGGCAGCGCAACTGCTGCTGTTTAAAATCGGAGATCCTGCAAGTCGTCTGGCTGCTCTTGAATATCTTGCCTCCTACCTTGAGGACAAAAACCTCAATTATGCCGAACAGGGGAGCATTGCGACGGTTATCGAGTTGCTTCTCGCTGAAAAGTACCTGGGAGTACCGGTTCGTGACAAAGCCCGGTATCTGTTGTTTATTGCCGATCCCGGGCGCTTGCAGGGTGAAGAGGAACAAAAATCTCTGCTCGCCTATCTGAGGGGTGTTGCTGAAGGAGAGGGGTTTGCCAGTCAGAATGCGGAAAGGGTTGTGCTTGGTGCTCTCGCGACGTTTTCGGAAATGGCGATGCTGAACGAGAAATTGAAAAACGCGGCGCAGTATCTGGAATCCAAGATAAAAACGCTTAAGGGGTCCGCCACCTGGAATACGATCTCATCTGCATCCTGATGCACTAGATAAATGCGTTGACTACGTCATGGAGCGGACGATCCGCCCGCCGCCCAGCACCTCATCCCCGCGGTAGAATACCAGTGCCTGCCCGGGAGTGACCGCTTTCTGCGGCTGGTCAAAAAGTACATTACAGGCGCCCCCTGCCAACGGTCGCACCCGGCAGCCGACCGGCTGGTGGCGGTAACGGATCTTGCAGGTCGAGACAAATTCCTCTGTCGCCGGGGTACCGATCCAGGTGACGTCCTCTGCCTGCAATCCGGCCGCATATACGTGCTGCTGTTCCCCCACCAGGACGATATTACGTTTGGCATCAATCCCTGTCACATAGAGCGGCTCGCTCCAGGCGATCCCAAGTCCTTTGCGCTGGCCGATCGTGTAGCGGTGTGTGCCATGATGGCGTCCGACAATCCGTCCGTTCAGATGGATGATGTCTCCATCTGCAGCGCCCAGTGCTGCGTTCCCTTCAAGAAATGACACATAATCATCATTCGGAATAAAGCAGACCTCCTGGCTGTCGCTCTTTTCCGCCACCGGAAGAGCGAATTCGCGTGCCAGTCGGCGTACCTCATCCTTGTTTTCGATCGTGCCGAGCGGGAATATGACCTGCCGCAGCTGCTGCTGGGTCAGCGTGTAGAGAAAATACGACTGATCCTTGCGGCAGTTTCTGGCAACCCGCAGATGGCAGGTGCCGTCCGGATCAACCGTCTTCCTGGCGTAGTGCCCGGTTGCCAGCAGCTCGGCCCCCAATTCACGCGCCTTCTCAAGCAGCAGCCCGAATTTTATGTAGCGGTTGCAGCGCACGCACGGATTTGGCGTGTGTCCTGCACGGTATTCATCGATAAAGTCGCTGATGATCAGTCTGTCGAAATCCGGGGCGAAGTCCGCAACGTGGTGCGGTATAGCAAGATGCCGCGCCACAACTGCCGCATCGTGGACGGCCGAACCGATACCGCTGCTGTGAGGCGTAAAGAGGCTCATGGTTATGCCGATCACGGTGTGTCCCTGCTGTTTCAGCAGAGCGGCGGTAACGGAGGAATCTACCCCTCCGCTCATGGCTACGGCAATCGTGCTCATCAATCTTCCCCTAATAAAATTCTGACCACCTGATTGGCCTGATGATGTGCGGCGATACCGACGCGGGGAGCCATCAGGCCGTTGCCCGGTGCCGCTTCCGATACGTCATCCCCCACCAGGTAGAGACGTCTTGATACCCGGCGCGTTGAAATGGTGTTGTTCGGACCGTGTCCGGCTACCCCGGAAGCGGCTACAACGGTGCTTTGCGGCAGCGATTCGAGTGCCCTGTTTACCAGCATGGCCTTCATCTCGGCGCGGTCAAACGCTTCAACCAGGACCGAACAGCCTGAGAAAACAGCCGGAATATTTTCCGGACCGAGCAGCACACAATGCGGCTCAACGGTTATGTACGGATTGATGCGCTGCAGGTTTTCTACCAGTGCATCGACTTTATTGTGGCCGATCTGGTCGATAAAATACTGCTGGCGATTGAGGTTGGAAGGCTCCACAACGTCAAAGTCCGCGATCACCAGCCTGCCGACTCCGATACGTGCCAGCGCCACCGCCACCGCCGAGCCGAGCCCTCCCACACCGGCGATGCCGACAGAGGCCTGTTTCAGCCGGTGGTGAACCCCCGGGGTGTGTCGGGACACCATCAGCCCCTCGAGCTCTCCCTCTGTCGGCACTTCGCCGCGCCGGATCAGGAACAGTTCGTCACCTTCGCTCAGCGCTGTATCCATGGCTGCCGGGAAGCCGTTTAGGATCAGTACGTCGGCACCGGCCTTGTGCCTCTCTGCAGCATCTCCCAGTGTCATACCATCTGCAATAATGGCAGGTTTTTCGTTGATACGGATATTCATGGCCTACCCGATCGCCTGCCGGAGGTCGGCTATAAGATCGTCCGGATCTTCCAGACCGACCGAGAGCCGTACCAGCGTGTCGGTGATCCCTTTGCGTTTCCGCTCTTCCTCTGGAACCGAGGCGTGCGACATTTTTGCCGGATAGGAAATGATGCTTTCAACCCCTCCAAGGCTGACGGCAAAAGCTGCCAGGTGCGAATTTTCCAGCAGCCGCTTGGTCGTTTCATAGGAGTCCAGTTCGAACGAAAAGACCGCACCCGGGCCGTCGGCCTGACCGGCGTGCACAGCGTGACCGGGATGCTCGGGAAGCCCCGGGTAATGGACGGCGGTAACGCGCGGATGCTCTTTAAGCCACGCGACGATCTTGAGCGTGTTCTGCTGGCTCTGATCCATCCGTACCTTGAGAGTCTTGACACCGCGCAGCGTCAGGAACGAATCCTGTGGGCCAAGCCCGGTGCCAAAGGCGTTCTGGATGTAGCGGATGCGCTTGCCCAGTTCGTGGTCCTTGACGACGGCAAAGCCGCAGAGAACATCACTGTGGCCGTTGATGAACTTGGTGCCGCTGTGCAGGACAATATCACAGCCGAGTTCCAGCGGCCGCTGCAGATATGGAGTCATGAAGGTGTTGTCAACCAGGGTGATGATACCATGACGGCGGGCAATATCAGCCGCCCCGCGCAGGTCGGTGACTTTCAGGAGCGGGTTCGAAGGTGTTTCAAGATAGACCCCCTTTGTTTCCGGACGGATGGCGGCTTCAATGGCGGTCAGATCGGTGGCGTCGACAAAGGTGGAGGTGATTCCCATCCGGCTGAATATTGTAGAGAGCACCCGGTAGGCGCCGCCGTAGACATCGTCGCACACAACCAGATGATCGCCGGGGGAGAATATCATCAGCGTAGTCGCTATTGCCGCCATGCCGGAGGCGAAGGCCAGACAGCGCGTACCCCCTTCCAGCACGGCGATTGTCTCCTCAAGCGCTTCGCGGGTCGGGTTGTCGCCACGGGCGTAGTCGTATTTGCTGAAATGGTCAACAGATGTCTGACGATAGGTGGATATCTGGTAGATCGGCACCCCGAGCGCCCCGGTCTGCTGGTCAACCGTCGGGCCGCCATGGATCAGTTTGGTTGCGAGTTTCATAGTTCTCCCTCCAGCCCTGATAAACAGGATAAGTGCGTTAACGAACTTGTTTTCTGCCAAAAAATGCGCAGAAAACAATTTCTAACTTTCTAATGCCTGGCGCAGATCTTCAATCAGGTCGTTGCAATCTTCGATTCCGACGGACAGCCGCAGCAGTACATCGTTGATACCCAGTCTGGCCCGCAGATCAGGCGGGATATCGGCGTGGGTCTGTACCTCGGGGAAGGTTATCAGGCTTTCAACCCCTCCGAGACTTTCGGCAAATGAAATCAGATTCGTCTTCAGCAGTATTTGTTCGACTAACTCGTGCTTGTCAACCTCAAAAGCGATCATGGCGCCAAAACCGCGTGATTCCCGCTTCATCAGAGCGTGGTCAGGGTGACTTTCGAGCCCGGGATAAAATACTTTTTTTATGCGGGGATGAGCAGCCAGCCACTCTGCAATCACCGCTGCATTTTTCTGCTGACGATCCAGCCGGATGCCCAGTGTCTTGATGCCGCGGATTGTCAACCATGAATCCTGCGGTCCCAGAACGGCGCCAACCGAGTTCTGGTGGAAGTACACCTGCTCTGCCAGAGCCGGCTCCTTGACGGTAACCAGTCCGGCCACGGTGTCATTGTGTCCGGCCAGGTATTTGGTCGCGCTGTATACTGCGATGTCGGCGCCCAGGTCGAGCGGACGAAGCAGATACGGGGTCAAAAAGGTGTTGTCGGCAATAAGCAGCAGATTGTTATCTTTACAGACGGTTGAGATGGTTGCCAGGTCCGCAAATTTGAGCAACGGGTTGGTGAGTGTCTCGACAAAGACCGCTTTTGTTGATGGCCGGACTGCTGCACGTACCGCCTGGGTGTCAGTGGTGTCCACATAGCTGAAAGAAAGACCATACCGGGTGAAAATACTGTCAAACAGCCGGCAGGTGCCGCCGTAAAGGTCTTCAGTTACGACCAGATGGTCACCCGCTCTGAATAGCAGCAGCAGGTTGGTGATGGCGGCCATGCCGGACGAATAGGCAAAGCCCCTGGCCGCGTTGTCCAGTCGTGCCATCCCGTCTTCCAGTGCCTGCCGGGTCGGATTGCCGGAACGGCTGTAGTCATAGCCGGTGCTTTGGCCGAGTCCCGGGTGCCTGAAGGTGGCGGTCTGATAAATCGGCACGGTGACTGCTCCGGTGCGGGTATCCCATTCAAGTCCGATTTGTACCGCCTGCGTTGCGATGTTCATGAGCCCCTCCAAAATAGTTAATCCCCTTCCGGGGTACGGAAGAGGATCTTTTGGATGGCGCTCTTCCTTATCTTCCGGGTTCGCATGCGATCCCGCTGGAATTGGCACCTTGCCTATTGGGGCTGGTTGCCGCGACGTCAAAGGGCCAGTCCCTCAGTCGCTCTGGATAAGTATATGTGTGTCACGAATGTAGCAATTGCACAGCAATATTGTCAACATTATATTTCAGTAGTTGACCAACAGTACGGTGAAGCATGCGGCTGACAGGCGTCATATCCCGGTCCCCACATCATCGGTCCCCACGTTAGCGGACCGTGTGACCCGTTTGAAGAGCAGGACGCTAATCCCTTCCGCAGTGCGATCAAATTCAAACGACAGGGTGTGCTCAAAAGCCATGGCAGCCACGGCCTGCAGCTGGCCCAAATCCCCCAGGCGGAAGAGAATCCGGTTTGCCTTACCAAGACATTCGAGGAAACTGGCTGATGCATCGAATTCAATAGCACCCACTTCTCCGGTCAGGTCCACCACGCTTACCCCGGTACCGCTGGCGGTGGCCTCAGTCAGGATGATACGCCGGGGAAGGCCGCGTTCCGTGTCTGATAGTTTCGAACGGAATCCTGCCTTCGAAGCCGACTCCGGTTCAAGAGGCAAAGCCGCAATCACCATGCCTGCAGCGACAGTGGCGTTGGTGATACGGTCAATCAGGATAAAGCTGCCGGTATGCCGGTTCTGTCGGTAGGGGTCGAATGAGATCGGGCGGTCAAACTCCAGGCTGGCGACACCGATTTCGTTCAGCCTGAGTGTGTGTGCCCGCTTCTGTTCCAAGGTATTGACGTCCACCGCATATTGTACGGCGGTGACCCGACCGGGAGTCATTGCAGCAGCTGTTTTGACCAGGTAGACCTGTCCCGGTTGCAGCGGTTCGTCGTGCAGCCAGACCAGGTGCGCTTCCGGGTGCCGGGCATAAATCGGCGGGGCGTCGATTACTGAGAGCATGTCTCCCCGGCTGATATCGACCTCATCCACCAGGGTCAGGGTCACCGACTGGCCAGCTACCGCTTCCTTTAGGTCGCCATCCATAGTGACAATCCGCGTAACCCGGCTGGTGAGCCCGGATGAGGCAACCAGCAGCTCATCTCCCGGGCGGATAACGCCCGAAGCGACGGTACCGCAGAAACCGCGGAAGTCGAGATGAGGGCGGTTAACCCACTGGACCGGCATCCGGAACGGCTTTTCCCGGTCCTCCCCCTCGATTTGTACGCTCTCCAGATAGTTCATCAGGGTAGGCCCGTCATACCAGGGGGTATTGGCACTTGGCTCGATCATGTTGTCGCCGCCCAAGGCCGAGAGCGGGATGGCCGTGATATCGCCGAAGCCGAGTGATGCCGCGAACTGCTCGTAGTCGCGCCGGATCGCTTCGAAGCGCTGCTGGTCAAAATCGATCAGGTCCATCTTGTTGACCGCCAGCACGATATGCCGGATGCCGACCAGGGAGACCAGATAACTGTGGCGCCTGGTCTGGGTCAGAAGCCCTTTGCGGGCATCCACGAGGATCACCGCCACCTGGGCAGTGGAGGCACCGGTAACCATGTTGCGGGTATACTGCTCGTGGCCGGGAGTATCGGCGACGATGAACTTGCGCCGCTCAGTGGAGAAGTAGCGGTAGGCCACATCAATGGTGATTCCCTGTTCGCGCTCAGCCTGCAGCCCGTCCAGCAGCAGGGCATAGTCGATGGCGCCGCCCTGGGTGCCGACCTTTTTGCTGTCCGCTTCCAGCGAGGCCAGCTGGTCTTCAAACACCATCTTCGAATCCCATAACAGCCGTCCGATCAACGTGCTCTTGCCGTCATCGACACTGCCGCAGGTGATGAAGCGGAGCATCGTTTTTTCTTCATGGCTTTTGAGATAGGCGAGGATATCTTTTTCGATCAGTTCCGATTGATGTGCCATTAGAAATATCCTTCCTGTTTTTTCTTTTCCATCGAACCGGCCGAATCATGGTCGATCAGGCGTCCCTGGCGCTCCGAGGTGCGGGTCAGCAGCATCTCCTGGATGATCTGCGGCAGTGTGGTCGCTTCCGATTCAACGGCAGCGGTCAAGGGGTAGCAGCCCAGGGTGCGGAAACGGACCGATTTGTACTGCACCTCTTCGCCCGGCTTGAGCTCCAACCGGGCATCGTCCACCATAATCAGCATGCCGTCGCGCTCCACCACCGGACGGACAGCGGCATAATAGAGCGGCACGATTGGAATATTCTCCAGGTGGATGTACTGCCAGACATCCAGCTCGGTCCAGTTGGAGATCGGAAAAACGCGGATGCTTTCACCCGGTTTGATGCGGGTATTGTACAGGTTCCAGAGCTCCGGGCGCTGGTTCTTCGGGTCCCAGCGGTGGTTGGCACCGCGGAAAGAGAATATCCGTTCCTTGGCGCGTGATTTTTCCTCGTCACGACGGGCACCGCCGAAAGCGGCATCGAACTTGTACTTGTCCAGCGCCTGCTTCAGCCCTTCGGTTTTCATGATGTCGGTGTAGAGCGATGAACCATGGGTAAAGGGTGAGATTCCCTGGCGCACACCCTCTTCGTTGACATGCACGATAAGGTCAAGGCCGCATTCGGCAGCCATCTTGTCCCGGAACTCGATCATCTCGCGGAACTTCCAGGTGGTGTCCACATGCAGCAGTGGAAAGGGAGGGGACGCCGGGTAAAAGGCCTTGCGGGCAAGGTGCAGCATGACCGCCGAATCCTTGCCGATGGAATAGAGCATCACCGGGTTGCCAAATTCGGCGACCACTTCGCGGATGATATGGATGCTTTCTGCTTCAAGCTGCTGCAGGTGAGTCAGATTAAGGCTCATAAAATATTGTCTCCTTGTCCCCCCTTTGAAAAAGGGGGGTAGGGGGGAGGTGTTAAAGTTAAGGCAAATCCCCCTGAATCCCCCTTTTATAAAGGGGGACAAAAACTTATCTTCGGTGCAGCCCGCATTCCTTATGCTCCGGGTTCTCCCACCACCATCTACCCGCCCGGGCATCCTCGCCAGGCTGCACCGCCCGGGTGCAGGGGGCGCAGCCGATGGAGCGGTATCCCTGGCTGTAGAGGCGGTTCTTCGGCAGATGATGCTCTTCGGTGTAGCTGACCAGCTGTTCCTCACTCCAGTCGAGCAGTGGATTGATCTTGAGGATGCCGCCGTTCAGCCCGTCCACCTCGATAGCTTTCAGTTCCCCCCGGGTGATGCTCTGTTGGCGGCGCATGCCGGTTACCCACCCGGACAGCCCTTTGAGAGCCCGTGAGAGCGGCTCCACTTTGCGGATGCCGCAGCAGGTGTGGCGCTTGTCCAGTGATTCCCGGAACGAGAACAGCCCCTCCGTCCGCTCCAGCTGCTCTACCGCTTCATGGCGCGGGAAGTACCAGTCAATCTTCAGTCGGTATCTCTCAACCAGGGCATCGGCAACTTCGTAGGTCTCTTCGTTCAAACGACCGGTGTCGAGAGCAAAGATCTCCAAGGTCAGGCCGGATGTATGGGCAATGTCAATGATCGCCACATCCTCCAGCGAAAAGGAGCAGGCCAGGGAGACCCGGTCGTCAGCCGCTTTGATGCCGGCCGTCAGAATTTCCACTGCTGTTGCGCCTTTAGAGAGCTTTGGGAGGTTCTTGTTCATGGTAACTCCAATCAGATATGTAATCCCAACAGTGGCCAGATGAACCACACAGATCCCAGAAAGAGCAGCCAGGAGATCCCCATGACCACGACTCCGGGAACGATCATGTCGCGGCTTTTTAGATAGCCTGAGCCAAAGGCTATGGCGGTTGCCGGGGTCCCCATGGGGAGGCAATAGGCCAGGCCGGCAGGCAGGGCGATGGACAGCGTCATGACCCGTGGGTCGATCCCCAGGCCGGTGGCGAGGCTCAGCCCGATCGGCATCAGAATGGCGATTACCGCGGCATTGCTGATGCATTCTGTCAAAACAATCGCCATCAGAGAGATCAGGGCAACAATCACAAACGGAGACATGGGAAAGGCAGCTACGCCCTTGCTGGCCAGCCAGAGGGCCGCGCCGGTCTTCTCCATGGCGCTTGCCAGGGCGATGGAGCCGCCGTACATGAGGATGATTCCCCAGTTAACGTACTCCTCGATCTTCTGCCAGGAAACGACGCGGAATGCGAACAGGACGGCAGTTCCCATGATGGCTATGGCGGCGAGCCCCAGTTGTCTGCCGAAGAACACCCATCCGCCGATAGTGGCAATCATGACCAGAGTGGTGATCACTTCGTCATAGCTGATCCTGCCGACCTCGAGCCTTTTACGATTGAGTACGCGTATACCGTCCTCAACACTGGCCAGGTCGGGTGGGAAAAAGTAGAGCAACAGAGCGAAACCGATGGACAGAAGCGGCAGTACGATCATGATCGCCGCCATGGTCCAGTCAAAAAAGCCGATGTCGGTTCCGGCAATTTCCCGCAGCATACCGGCGGCCAGCGGCGCCCTGGCCCCTCCCAGGAAGGTGGCGATACCTCCGATGATGCAGCCCCATGCGATGGACATGAAGAGCAGCTTGGCATAGCGGCTCTTGCCCGGCTTCAGCCCGAGGCTTGAGGAAATCTCCACCACGACCGGGAAGAGCATCGCGGCCACGGCGTGTTCACTCATGCAGAAGGATAACCCTGCGGCGAGAAGAAAAACAGTCATGGCGAGGCGCCTTGGCGTACTGCCGAAGCGGACCAGCATGGCACGGGCCAGACGGGAGGAGAGTCCGGTGCCGGCCATGGCAGCGCCAAGGATAAAGGCGCCAAGAATAAAGAACACCGCCTCATTGCCGAAGAGCGCGTAGGTCTGTTTGGCGGGCATGATACCAGCCAGCGGCAGCATAACCATGGAGAGCAGGGCTGTCACCGCAATCGGCAGTAATCCCGAGACCCAGAGAACAATCGTGACGCCGAACAGCACCAGCGAGTGATACCCGGCCTCCGTGAGTCCGGCCGGCAACGGCAGCTGATACGCGATCACTGCCACCAGAGCCAGTCCGGTCAACAGCTGATAGCGCAAGGTGCGATCCAACACGATCATCCAGATTGGGCGTGTGTCAATCTTAAGCGGCTTGTCTAACGATAGGGGTTCCATCTACAACCCCGCCGATTCAAATGACCCGACGGCGCCGCTCGTGCGCAGGTGCCGCCGTATATCAGATGCCGCCATGCCCCTGCGATCTCCAAGCTTCTGAATGACGTTCCGCAACAATCCTGATGGTTCATTAAAGACAAATGGTGTTGCCAGGCGCAGAAGCGGCATGATCGGCTTGAGTGGCACCTTGTACCGGTGCCACTCAGCAGCCAGAAAATTAAAGAGGTCGCAGGTCTCTGACTGATTCCAGCTGTTTCCGCCGCCTGCAAGGGCAAGCAGCGGAATGAATCCGTGGCCCAGCAGGCAATGGATGGTACTGCGCACCTGTTCCGGTTCTGTGTGTTCGACAATGATCGTTGAAACGATCGACCAGGGGGGGAAAGTGGATGCTGCGGTGTTGAATGTTTCCAGCGAGCTTCCACCGTCACCTTCAGTACCGGCGGCAGAGCCGTTGCCGCAGGCCTTCTGTGGAATGTCCAGAACATCAAGTCCTGCCAGGTAGACCTGTTCGACCTGAGATGCTGACAGCGGGTAGCTGGTCTGTCCCATCAGCCGGATCGAAAAGTTACGCTTTATCTGGCGGACCATGTCAAGATTCTGCTCAAACGCCCTGGGATCTCCGAAGGTGATGTGGAATAATTCGGTATTTTCCTGGCAATAGCTTTCGTACATAGTTTCAAGAGTGCTGTAGACCGGCAGGTTCCCGCCGATGAAAAACACCTTTCCTTCGCGTCGCAGCTCGGTTGCACTCGCGTAGTTGAACGGCGTCTCATGCTGGATATTTAGCCTATGTGGATCAATTGCATGGATCATTTTTCATCCGGTTCATGGTGGATACGTTTAAAAAACGTGCTAAAACAGATGGGTAACACTGCCCGGCAAAGTATCAACCGATTGCTCGCACCGCGTGGCACAACTCTTCCAGGGTCAATGACTTTGCAACCACGGTCCCGAATCCCTGGCCGTTTCCGCGATACAGATCAAACCGGGTGGTGCGCTCACCGCTCTCATCCTTGACCAGAGTTGTGGTGACAATCCCCACATCGGCCAGCTGCGGCTGTGTGCAGGAGTTGGGGCAGCCGGACAGTGCCCAGCTTAGCCCTTGTGCTGTCGGCCCCATCGCTTCGATCACGGTACTGGCTATATCGCGAGTTGGTGATAATCCAGCCAGGCAGTTATGAGTGCCGGGGCAGACCCGGAAGGTTACCTGACTGGCGCTGAAGCCGGTCCGTTGCAGGGCGGAGACCGCTTCATCAGAGTCTGATTCAACCGACAGATGAAAGGCGATGTCCTGATTTGCGGTTACCATCAGGAAACCATCTGACCATTGCGCTGCAAAATCGGCCAGGTCAGTCAACCGGGCGCTGCTCAGTTCTCCGAGCGGCACTGAGGCGACAATTCTGGCAGCGGCTACCGGCGTCAGGTGCTCCGGTAAGCCGCTTACGGGAGGCAACTCTTCCGCGGCGGACGGTTCCAGTGCTACGAGTCGGCGGAATTCCGCCTCGCCAATCGTGCGGGTCAGATGTTTGAGCCGCTTGCCGGCCGGAGTGTGTGCGACATAGACGCAGGCAATGGCCTCGATCAGGGGGATGACACGGTTTTCACAGACGCCGGCTTCAAACAGGAATCCGGGCTGCGGTTCGCGCCCCAGGCCGCCGGCAACATACAGGTCGTAGTGCGTGCCACCTTCACCACTGGCAGACAGCACCAGCCCTGCATCCTGAATCAGGTGACGCCGTGAGGCCGCATCGGCTTCAACGCCGATCTTGAACTTCTTGGGGAATCGCTCGAAGCGGGGATTAGCGGTAAAATGCCGGTGAAGACGGCGCGCCATCGCCTCGACCGCCGGAAAACCGACCGCTCCCTGGCTGGCGCAGGTCACGCCGCGCACGGCTCCGCCGCAGGCGCCGCGCGATGTCAATCCGACCGCTGCCAGTGACCGCTTGACAGCCGGGAGGTCAGCTTCTTCCAGCCAATGAATCTCAATGCTGCCGCGGGTGGTCAGGTGTAACGTCCCTCTGCCGAAGCGGGTTGAAACCGAGGCAACGGCCCTGGCCTGATCAGCCGAGATTACCCCGGCCGTAAGTTTGACCCGCTGCATGTAAAAGCTTTCCTGGCGTTGACGATAGATCCCATCCAGGCGATATTCTCTGCTGTGTGTTGACATTAAATTCCCTCGAATAGCGCTGTTGACAGGTAACGTTCTGCTCCGTCCGGGAGGATCACGACGATTGTTTTGCCGGCAAATTCATCCAGTTGGCCGAGTCGTACCGCCGCAGCAACAGCGGCGCCGCACGAAATGCCGACCAGCAACCCTTCCTCTTTTGCCAGACGTCTGGCAAACTCGATCGCTTCGGCGCTTTCCACCATTTCGACCCGATCGATTACGGAAAGGTCCAGAGTCTCCGGAATAAAACCGGCGCCAATTCCCTGTATTTTATGCGGTCCCGGCTGAAGCGGCTGCCCGGCCAGATACTGGGTGATTACCGGACTCTCTTTCGGCTCTACTGCCACAGAGATGATTTTCTTACCTCTGGTGTTTTTTATGTAGCGGGAAATCCCGGTGATTGTGCCGCCGGTGCCAACGCCGGCAACAACAACGTCAACTTCACCATCGGTATCATTCCAGATCTCCGGTCCTGTCGTCTTCTCGTGAATTTCGGGATTAGCCGGGTTTTTAAACTGCTGTGGCAGGAAGTATTTTTCCGGCTCGGCGGTAGCGATTGTCTCGGCGCGACTGATAGCCCCGGTCATCCCCTCGGATCCGGGAGTCAGAATCAGGTTGGCACCAAGTGCGGCCAGTATGCGGCGACGCTCGATGCTCATCGTTTCAGGCATGGTCAATGTGAGTTTGTAGCCGCGGGCAGCTGCCACGTAGGCCAGAGCGATGCCGGTGTTACCGGAAGTCGGCTCGATAATCTCGACACCGGGCTTTAAAATGCCGCGCTTCTCAGCGTCCCAGATCATGCTGGCGCCGATGCGGCATTTGACCGAATAGGCTGGGTTGCGCCCTTCAACTTTTGCCAGGATGGTTGCTTTTGAGCCGCCTGTAATATGGTTTAACTTCACCAGGGGGGTGTTGCCGATTGACTGTGAGTTGTCTTCATAGATTCTTGACATGATCTGCCTCCTTTTGGCCTACTAATATCTATAGAACAAGTAGATATTAGTGGTAAAAAAACTAAATGCTGAAATCAATTATTTTTGAGCGGGCACGTTTAGCGCTGTCAGAGCGTTCTATCATGTCGGCAAGGGTGGTTGTTTCAAGGACGGAACTCACGGCTTGCATCACATCGAACATTACCAGCCGTATCCCGCAACTTGAAACGTCATCACATTCATTGCATCCGGAATTACTATTTTCGTTCAGGCATTGCACCGGTGCATAACCACCCTCAAGTACTTTTATGATGCTGCCGATGCTGATGTCCCGTGGTGGCCTGGCCAGAAAATAACCGCCTCCCTTGCCGATTCTGCTCTGAAGCAGACCGGCATTTTTGAGTGACAGCAAAATTGTCTCCAGAAACTTACGTGATATCTGCTCCTGTCTGGCCAGTTCAGAAATAAGGACCGGTTCGTCAATCGGATGGCCTGCCAGGTTTATTAATGCCTTCAGTGCATATTTTGTTTTCTTTGATAACATGCCTACTATTTCTATAGAACTTTACTAAATTAGTCAACAAAAAAAATAAAAGAAGTTCATGTGAGGAGGGTGGCACTCAGATCCGGTTCATATCCCGCCAAGGCAGATGTACTTGACCTCAAGGAATTCTTCAATTCCATAGCGAGAGCCTTCGCGCCCGATCCCGGACTCCTTAACACCTCCGAAAGGGGCGACTTCGGTTGATATCAGGCCGGTGTTGACGCCGACCATGCCGTATTCCAACGCTTCGGCAACCCGCCATACACGGCTTATATCGCGGCTGTAGAAGTATGATGCCAGGCCAAATTCGGTGTCATTAGCCATTTGAACAGCTTCTGCATCACTGACAAATCT
>JAQUCU010000261.1 GCA_028686055.1 Desulfuromonadaceae bacterium | reverse complement strand
TACTAAACTGCAAGCACTATTGCCCCATGAGTGTCGCACTCTTCAGCTACGCTGCATATCTGGTGAAAATAGTCGAAAACTGGTGGTGCCCGTTTGCCCATGACAAAAAACGGGAATATGCAGAAGGCGCTATCGACAAGTCCTTTTGGCATGTAGATCCGGAGGAACTCAAAAAGCTGCATCCCGATGACAAACAAAACCCGATCTGGAATGAGAAGGGGGAACAGCAGCCTGTGCTGCCTTAAAAAAGGATGTTTTCGCGCCTCACAATATCTCAACAGTGTTTTCAGCGTGAATACATTCCCAACTGAGACAGGAGACCTTATGTTTAACGTAATAAGCAACGAGATACTCGCCGAGAACCTCCACAAGATGGTGGTGGCGGCTCCCCGCATAGCGCGCGCCCGGAAGCCCGGTCAGTTTGTGATGGTACGACTGGCCGAGGGCGAGGAGCGGATACCGCTCACGATCAGTGACGCGGACCCCGCAGCCGGCACCATCACCCTCTTCATCCAGGCCATCGGCTCCTCGACCAGAAAAATTGTCGCGACAGAAGCCGGAACGCAGCAGCGATTGACGACTACCTGAACAGTAAATGACGCTGCTGCCTGGTTTGCGCAGTGGTAAACCGGGTACAGCGCACCGAAAGGAGCGAAAATGATGAATCAAGCGTACGGATGGATGGGGGGAGGGGCATTTATGTGGGCGGTGCTCGCTGTTCTGGTCGTGGTCGTCGTTGTGGTCAAGAGCTTGTCCAGAAAATAACGTGGCCGTTTTCAGCAAACAGAATCTATGCACCGTACGGCAACTTCCTTCAGCAGTATCCGTCAGATATGACAGTTATGTTACGCATGACGGATTTTGCTGACTGCCTTCCAGCTGCCCTCACTCCATATTCCTTTTTTCCCCTTTACAAACAGAATGTTGCAGCCGCAGTGCCCACGAGGTTCCACTGGCACGTTAGTTGTAGTGCAGAACATGACCAGTGTCGTGGTTTCTCCGGGTGTTCAAGCTTTTATCCCAAAGAATAGATATCATGGAATAAAGCAGCAGATGCCAGGCATAAGGTTTGTGTAACAAAGGTAAGGACACCGTCAGGAGCTGGTTTTACTCTATTCCGGACAAAAGGGAGTTTGTATTGGGAATCGGCAAAAGCATGAACAGACCAACAACGGCAGCCGAACTACGCCGAAACGCCGAAGAACGGCTGCGGACAAAAAAGGCTGAAACGCATCCGCCCCGGACCGAGGAAGCGACACGACGTCTTGTCCATGAACTTGAGGTTCACCAGATCGAGCTGGAAATGCAGAATGCTGAGCTCCGTCAGGCAAGGGATGATGTGGAGAAGTCTTTGAACAGGTATACCGATCTCTACGATTTCGCCCCGGTCGGTTATGTTACTCTCGACCGGAGCGGAGATATAAGTGCCGTAAACCTTGCCGGCGCCAGCCTCATAGGGGGTGCGCGCTCGCTATTGATCGGCCGGCGCTTCGGGCAGTTCGTCGCCGTTCCGGGCCGCCCCGCCCTCACCGAATTCCTTCGCTCGGCCCGTGCCAGCCAGATCAAGAATTCGTGCGAAGCGACACTCCTGAACGACGCTGGCCAACCGGTTGTCGTGCAGATTGAAGCGATGGCCACCACGTCGGGTCAGGAGCTCCGCATAGCCCTGATCGACATCACCAAACGGAAACATGCTGAAGAAGCACTCGCCGTAAAACAGCAGGAGCTGGAAGAACTTAACGGTTCTCTTGAAATACGCATTGCCCAGGACGTGTATGACCTGCGCCAAAAGGACCAGATGCTGATCCTGCAGGACCGCCGGGCTGTTATGGGCGAGATGATCAACAATATTGCTCACCAATGGCGACAGCCACTGAACGTGCTTGGCCTGTACCTGCAGGGATTATCGATGGCCTTTGACTCAGCTGAATTAGACAAGGAGCATCTTGAAAAAAGTGTCTGCAAATCCATGGACTTGATCATGAACATGTCCCGGACTATCGGTGACTTCATGAATTTTTTCAGGTCTGACAAGGAAAAGGTATCGTTCAGCGTAAATCAGGAAATCGGGAGGACCCTCTCCCTCATCAGAGAGAACTTCCTGAGCCAGAAAGTCAGCATTGATCTCCTGACGGAGGGCACTCCGATGATCAACGGCTTTCCCAACGAATACTCACAGGTCCTCATGAATATCCTGATGAACGCCCGGGACGAGCTGGCCTTGAACAATGTTAAAGATGCCATGATTTCGATCCACGCATTTGCTGAAGGAGACTCTACGGTCGTAACCATCACCGATAACTCCGGTGGCATTGACGACGAGATCATTGAAAAGATTTTTGATCCCTACTTTACTACCAAGGGGCCGGACAAAGGAACAGGGATCGGGCTTTTCATGTCGAAAACCATCATCGAAAAAAATATGGGGGGACGGCTAACGGTGCGCAACAGCGCGAGTGGCGCGGAGTTCAGGATCGAGATTTGACGTGGCCAGTGTCACGCAACTACTGCAGTAGAGGATGTTTTATCCACCCATGAATGCACGAAACCAAATAAACCGGATAGCTAGCCGCCTCTTCAGCTTCCTGATGCGGGTGCTGCGCGGATTCATGCACAATCAGGGGCTGCTGTTATCCGGCGCTGTCGCCTATTATACACTGCTGTCGATCGTGCCGCTGTCAATCATTGCACTGATTGTATTGACAAATTTCATAGAAGAGCAGCAGCTGGTGCACACCTTGGCAATGTATCTGGAAATGCTGATCCCCGGTTATGCGGCAACATTGACCGAACAGGTACGTGCATTCCTTGAACACAGAACGGCAGTTGGTTTCATCGGTTTTATCGTCATGCTGTTTTTCAGTTCCACAGCTTTTTCCGTGCTTGAAAGCGCCATGTCGGTGATCTTTATTCAGAGGGTCAGGATTCATCATCGCAATTTTTTTGTCTCCGCTGTTATTCCCTATCTTTACATCTTTGTGATGGGCCTGGGAATCGTGCTGGTGTCGTTTATTGTGGGTACCATCGAAACATTGGAAAGCAGCCGGATGACGGTTCTTGGTTGGAGCCTTAACCCTGGAGTTGCCACCTGGATTGCCCTGTATATACTGGGGATAGTTGGCGAGGTACTGATGTTCACCTCTTTCTATCTGGTAATGCCCGTGATACGGGTCAATTTCCATCGCGCTCTCATCGGCGGGATAACCGCAACGGTTTTATGGGAGATAACCCGACGGGTACTGATCTGGTATTACGCGACCGTATCCATGGTTAATGTCATTTACGGTTCCATATCCATAACGGTAGTTGCACTGATCAGTATAGAAGTTGTGGCGATAATCCTGCTGCTGGGTG
>JAQUCU010000260.1 GCA_028686055.1 Desulfuromonadaceae bacterium | reverse complement strand
ATGGATGAGGAGACCAGGGGCAGAATCTTCGAGCCGTTCTACACAACAAAATTTACGGGGCGCGGCCTGGGGATGTCCGCCGTACTCGGCATCATAACAGCGCACAAGGGAGCATTGCAGCTCACTAGCCAACCTGACCAGGGCACCACCTTCAAAATCTACTTGCCAGTCAAATCCGGCGAGACAACCGCAAATAAATCCCTGCCACAAACATCACCGACAGAATGGCACGGACGCGGCACCATACTGTTTGTTGAAGATGAAGAGCCGATCATGGCGGCGGCACAGAGTATGTTGACAATACTGGGATTCACCGTTATTGAAGCATTTAACGGCAAAGAGGCGTTGGAGTTGTATCAGATGAATGCTGCAGATATTACACTCGTTATGACCGACATAGGCATGCCGGTCATGGATGGCTATACATTGTTCCAAGAACTGAAAGCGCTTGACCCGAAACTGCCGATAATTATTTCCAGCGGTTTTGGAGATACCGTCGTTACATCACGGATTCCGGGCGAAGATATTGCCGGGTTAGTCAGCAAACCATATGACTTTGACCGGTTGAGGGAAGTCTTGAAAACCGTGGTGGATAATACGCCTCAGAATTAGCTCTGAGGCCACACTGTTGCGTGACCTTCACCCCGCTTGAAAAAAAAGCTTGGGATGAAGGTCACCGTCGATTAAGCCGTACGGCCGTTAATTGTGCGCCAGTTTCTGCGCTTCCTTGGCATTCGCCTGGAACAGGTTGGCGGTCTCGAACACCAGGTTCAGCGTGCCGCGATACCCTACCCATACTTTCTGGTGAGCACCCAGACGATCAAAGGACGGCAATCCGGCCCGCAGATGGGCGCCGATTTTGAGCTTGGCTGCGGCCTGGCGGCCGTTGGAGTTGGCCACAATCAGGTCGGCACCAACTGCGGCGCTTTCCAGATCCTCAAGATCTCCGACAAAAACGTTGGCGCTCGGCAACGCGTCTAGTCCACGCGTTCTGGTGGCAGACAGCGCCGCCTGAATCTCGCACCCCATCCCTGCCAGGAAGCCGGTCAGTGTTTTGAGATTGTCCGATTCCAAAGCAATGGCAACCTTCTTGGTGCCGAACTGGTAATGGCTGTCCACCATCGCATCCATCAGGCGACTCCGCCAGCGGCGGTTTTTTTCCGGAATCGGTCGGCCGCTGATGGCAGACAGCACCTCCATGAAGCGGTCCGTCTCGGCAAGACCGGTGAGCGACGTGAAACCGTACGCGGGAATAGCGAACTTTTCCTTCAGCTTGAGAGCGGCCTTCGCCAGCGAATCACCGACATATAACGACGCAACACTGCGCCCACCCTTCTTGATATCTTCAACAGTTATGCCGCCGGTTGACAGCGGTGATACAACCTCATCGATATGACCATCCATGGCGTTGGAAATATCAGGTATGCAGAGCACCGTCAGCCCGAAAGACTCAATCAGCTCCTTCAGCTCTTCCACATCGGCAGGAGTCAGATGAGCCCCCGGCAACAGGTTGACCTGGTCGGCTACGGGCGTGCCACCTTCAGAAAGAGTCCCGACGATCGCCTCCACCGCGGTGGCGTACCCTTCCTGCATGGAGCCGCAGTAATCCGGTGTAGATGCCCAGATAATCGGGACAGCGT
Organism: Desulfuromonadaceae bacterium; assembly: GCA_028686055.1. Classification (GTDB taxonomy): domain Bacteria; phylum Desulfobacterota; class Desulfuromonadia; order Geobacterales; family Pseudopelobacteraceae; genus JACRCG01. Next base: position 1,721 of record JAQUCU010000260.1, on the reverse strand, counting down.
CATGTTCCGGATGTTCCGCACGGAACTCCTTTATGATTTTGTGAACATCGTCCCCCATGGTCTCCGTCAAGCCGGTTGTCATCACCCCCACCACCTCTGGACTGAACTTCTCAATTACCCGCCCGATCCCCTTTTTCAGATTCTCCCAGCCGCCAAAGATCGCGCTATCCTCACTCATGGCGGTGGCATTCAGGGCAATAGACTCCTTGTAGTGCCGCGACAGCTGCAGACGGATAAAAGTCGAACATCCCTGGGCGCCGTGCAACAACCCCAACATGTTGTTAATCCCCAGATAGGCCATGGTGGCGCCCAGTGCAGGCGAGTTCTTCTGCGGATTGACGGTGGCTGCCTTGCTGGAAACCTTAACCCGTGATGCCGAAATATCTTCGGCCATAAATGTCTCACCATGCCCTGCCGCCGCGGCAACGTCAGCCTGTAGCTCCTCAGGGCTCTTCTCCCACGGTGCCGAAGCATTCAGGACCGGCCAGATCGGATTATTGACCGTCATATCCAGCTGTTTTGAAAAGGTCACCATCCCGTCATAGCCGGCATAGGGGTGGGAACGACCATGATTGATATCCATAAAAGGGGTTTTCGTCTTCAGCGCCAGGAACTTGGTCTTGCCGCCGGCGACTATCAGGTCGGGCATTTTATCGCGCATGACCGCCAACAACCCCGCTGTAGAGGTATCTTCGATAATTTTGGCATCTTTGTGCATCAACCCCTTCATGCGGTAGAAGTCCTCAAGGGTCGAGTTCTGCGTGCCGGCCGCCAGGACCTCTACACCTAACTCGCGCAGCGAGTTAACCATCGACCAGGTTTTGACGCCGCCAGTGAAAAGAACCGCCGTCTTGTTTTCCAGTCTCGCTCGGTACGGAGCAATCGCGGAGCGGCACTTTGCCTCTTCCTCTTCGATCAGTCGCTCTACGCGATCCTGCATGGTGCGCTTCTCCAAACCGTTGACAATATTGTCCAGTTCACGGGCGATATCGCGCAGTGCCTTGGCGGTATCGGTCATGCCATAGAAAGATTCCTCAATATACGGCATGCCGTAGGTTTTCTGCATCTTCTTGGCAAGATTGGTCAACGATTTGGAGCAGATGATGATATTGAGCTTGGCCCGGTGGGCATAGCGCAACTCCTCGAACTTCGAGTCGCCGCTGAAGCAGGAGAGGATCTGAATTCCGAGCCGGTCAAAAAGTGGCAGCATCCCCCACAGGTCACCGGCGATGTTGTACTCGCCGATCAGGTTGATCGGATATTCACCGAGAACAGGCGGTTCGGTCGTGCCGATTACATATTTGAAGAGGATCTCGCCGGCCAGGCGGTTGCCGATATTCTTGTCGCCGATGAACCCGGGGGTGTTGACCGGGATGACCGGAATGGTGACTTTTGCCGCCGCCGCCGTGCAGACCGCCTCCACATCATCACCGGTCATGGCGGTAACGCAGGTGGCATACACGAAGATGGCCTTAGCCTGATCCTTGTAGCGCTCAGCTAGATCGAGGATCGCCTTATAGAGTTTTTTCTCACCGCCGAAGATAACGTCATTTTCCAGCATTTCGGTGGTGAAGCCGCGCCGGTAGAGTTGGGAATCCGATGATCTGGCGCCCCGATTGTCCCAGGTGTTGCCGGCGCATCCGATCGGCCCGTGCACCAGATGAATGGCATCGGTAATCGGCATCAACACGACCCGAGCCACGTCATAGGCACAGGAACGC
>JAQUCU010000259.1 GCA_028686055.1 Desulfuromonadaceae bacterium | reverse complement strand
CCTTAGCCAAAGGATGTTTCGGGCATATTTGCCAAGAGCCCGCAAACGCAGACAGGCCAATTGCGCTCATTTCCCTCATCAAATACCTACAATATATATCAACCTCATCCCGAAGCAATCACCGGCACCATATCACCCGCACTCTGAGTAATAATCGTCGCACATTATCACCAAAACAGTGGGGAATATGTCTCTGGCAATGCTTCGACTCACCCTTCACCCTTCAAAATCAAGAGGATTGCGGCCACTCGGCCCAGATATCCGTTTGCATACAAAGCAGTTCTTCTTTGAACGAACTATCAAACAAACCATCGAGATCAGACATAGAGAGTATGATTAAGCTCTCTTACAGGACATAAAAAATAGTTTTTACTCAAGGAGTAAACATGAAGAAAATATTATTGATTACAATAGCATTGCTATTGGCAACATTGATGTTCGCCGACGTAATAATAGGTACGAGCACTGCAAACAACCAATACTATCCCATGAGTAGCTGGAATGCTGTTTCTCGTACCGCTGCGATATATCTACAAAGCGAAATCGGTGCAGGAATAACGATTGACCGGCTTGCATGGCAAGTTCAAACTGCAACAACAGTTTCAACTCCCACCAAGATCTATGTAAAACATACTACTGATGCAACACTAACTGCCCAAAACTGGGCAAGCTTAACCACCGGACTTACTCCGGTATTTGATGGCACAACTGTAGCAAGCCCTACTGGCTGGTTTGAAGTTAACATCAGCGATTTTGCCTATAATGGAACAGATAATCTGCTGGTGTTGGTGGAAACAAATCGTACCGCCTATGCCTCTCCTTACGCGAAATTCTATTACACCAGCACTTCCACAGATTACCGCACTTTATTGTACGGTAATGATACAGCACCTTACGCTGGTGCTAACCTTTCCACCTCCTATTTACGTCCCAATATTAAATTGGTAACTCCCGTAACTACTCCCCCCAATGCTGCAGTAATTGGCGCTCCTGCCAATGCAGCATCCTTGGTACTGCCCACTGCCACCCTTTCCTGGGCTTCCGGTGGAGGCGCGCCAACTGGCTATAAATTGTATTTCGGAACTGATGGCGCGGGTACAAGCACGCCAACTAATATTGTCAACGGCACAGATTTGGGTAACGTATTAAGCTATGATCCCAATCCGGACCTGACGGCTGGAACCACCTACTATTGGAAGGTTGTACCCTACAATGGCATTGGTGATGCTACTACCTGTCCGATTTGGAGTTTCACCACTATGGGTGAAGGCTACACCCAAATTGGCACAGGTACTTCAACCCAGATCAAACCCTTCGGTACTACCTGGGGATACGAACGCTCTGCTGCTCTATATACAGCTGCGCAAGTAGGTTCCATAGGTACTCTGGACGAAATAGCCTGGTATTGCGTTGGGACATCTGCGACAGCAATCCCCTACAAAATATATGTAAAATCCACTACTGATGCAGCTATGACTGCCATGACCTGGCCTTCCTTCGTGGCGAGTGCTCAGTTAGTGAAAGAGGGTACCTATAGTTTTAGCTCCAGCGGATGGAAGCTATTCGAATTGGATAGTCCCTTTCCCTATATTTCCGGTAATCTGATTATCGGCGTGGAAACCAACTATGGTGGAGGCGGTGGTGGAAGCGGACATACCTTCTATTACTCTACCGGCACTACCGGTTCTCATCAATATTGGAACACCGACAATTCCCCCTCTACTGCAAATGGAACATTAAATACATCCTTACCCAATGTCTTACTGCATCTGGGAGAGTTGTCTGATACCCCTGAATTAGCGGTAAGTCCCACTTCCTGGGATTTTGGGCAGAACTTCCTCAACATCGCTGCCACCAAGCAGTTTACGATCAGTAATATTGGTGGCGGTACGCTTAACCTCAGCAGTGTAGTCGCTTCCGGCAGCTATTACAGCATCACTGTAGCTCCCACAGATATGGCACTTACTACCGGTGAATCTACTACCTTCACGGTGCAGTATCTGCCCACAGCAGTAGGAGCCTCTCACACCGGCACGGTTACAATTACTGATGGTAGAGCCGTAACTACAATTAACCTCAGCGGTAGCTGCGTTGACCCCACCATCTATCATGCCGATCTGCCGCATGTGGAGAACTTTGATGCTGTCACCGTCCCAGCTTTACCTTTTGGATGGACCAGTATCAATGTAAATGCCGACGCGGTAAACTGGGGATCCTATGCTACCAGCCCCTATTCCGCTCCCAACTGCGCAAGCATCGGCTACAATAGCTCGCTGGCTTTGAATGATTGGATGATCAGCCCTCCCCTTAGCCTTGTGGGCGGTACCACCTATCGTCTTGGGTTCCATTACCGGGCCGGCTCGACCTCCTGGACAGAAAAGATGAAAGTGATGCTGGGTACCGGTAACCAAGTTGCCGATATGACCACCCAGGTCTTCATCAATGAATCCATCAATTTCTCCGAATATGCCAGTGCTAATCCCACATTTACCGTTCCCACCACTGGTATCTATTATCTTGGCTGGCATGCTTATAGCATTGCCAATCAGATGCGGATTTATGTGGACGATATTACCATATCCATCCCTGCGCCGGAACCCCCGCTGCCCGCAACCGTATCCTATCCTCTGAATGGCAACACCGCACTCTTGAACCCCATGCTAAAGTGGACCCCGAGTGCCAGCGGCGAACCTGCCAGCAGCTTCAAGGTGTACATGAACCAAGGTGGCGCTTTTACTGAAAGCGATCTGGTGTATGAAGGCGCAGACCTGCAGTATCAGACTACTGGCCTGACCTATGGTCAGACCTACTACTGGAAAGTATTGCCCACAAACACCTTTGGCTCAGATCCCACTTGTCCCACCTGGACCTTCAACACACCCGGAACTGACCAATTGGCTGAAGGCTTCGAAGGAAGCACCTTCCCTCCCATAGGCTGGCAACGCACTACCACCAATACTTCCTATTGGGGAAGCAGTACAACCGCTCCTTTCCACGGCGCAAAAAGTATGTATGCCTATACATCAACCAGTACCTTGTACACCGTTTCAACCCCTCTGTTGACGGTTGGTGCCTCAAGTACGCTGGATTTCTATGCCAAGGCTACAGCAACTTCACAAGTACTGCAGGTTATGCAATCAACGGATCGCGCAAACTGGACTCAGGTAGGCACAGACATCACTTTTGCCGCCATTAACGAATGGTATCCCATATCTATAAACCTCGGTGGTCTAACCCCTGGGGATTACTATCTGGCTTTCCATTCACCTGCCCAGACTGTAGGAAGCTACTATATATACGTTGATCACGTAATCGGACCAAACATCACCCCTGTTCGCCCCGATGCTCCCACTCTGAGCGCTCCCTCGGATGCCGCCCCAAACCAGAGCC
>JAQUCU010000059.1 GCA_028686055.1 Desulfuromonadaceae bacterium | reverse complement strand
CAGGGGAGTTGTGATGATAGTGCTGAGACAAGGGCAAACAGGGATTCAAGTCCGATTCTGTGTTGTTTTATCGGCAATCCGATAGCCCCGCCCTTTCTTCATAAGAAACCCCTCCCGCTGCAGTGCCTCGATATTTGCGAGTACCATCTTCTGTTCCGCCGTTATCCCTGACAGAAGTTGTTTTACTGTTATTCCCGGCCGGGCGATTATCTGGCGTAAGATCCGGCTGCGCAACTGCCGGTTTGATCCTTCAAAACTGCTTTGGCGCGTGTGGTGGCTGCTGCGCTGTCCCGGATTGGGGTGGCGCTGCTTGAGCATTGTTCCGTAATCCATTAAGGCATAATACCATTCGCGCGGGTTGTCATGATCAAGCGTTGTTGCGACCAGCGGCATGATATCCCGGTCGCTCACCTTGTCATGGCCATGAAAAAAGAAGTGGATGTACACCGTGCGGACATTGGTTTCTATGAGTGGTTCTGCCACATCAAAGGCAAAGGCGGCCACTGCCAGTGCGGTGTAATGACCAATGCCCGGCAACAGCTGCAGTTCCTGTGCGGTGGCCGGGAAAATACCGTTGTACCGTGCAACAATCTCTTCGGCGCAACGTTTGAGATATATCGCCCGGCGGTTGTACCCCAAGCCCTGCCAGACCTTTAAAATATCTGACAGCGGTGCGGCAGAAAGCGCGCCAACTGTCGGAAAGTGCGCAAGAAACTCACCGTATTTGAGCCGGACACGCTCTACCTGGGTTTGTTGAAGCATGATTTCTGAGACCAGCACGGCGTATGGATCGCGGGTTTCCCGCCATGGCATTGAACGCGCGATTTCGTGATAATGATTGAGGATCATTGCCCGGAATGCCACGACAGTTGGTTGGTTGAGGTTTCCGGTTTCATGATGGCGGGTGAGTTCTGCAGGATTCAACATAGAGCGTCTCCGTAAGTGAATACAGTAGCAATGTAGTGCCAAACAGACAACATTAATTCACCGTGAATGCATGCAGCTATTGTTCGCATTCTGATATCGAGTCGTGCCGTTAACGTTAAGTAGTACAAAAAACTCTGTGGATGGCTTTATGAATCCTGTGAATGGAAAACTGTTCAGTGTGCTCCTTGCTACGCTGATTGCAGAACCGGTATCACCTGCCCGGGGCTTGGTGTGACTACCTACCGCTACGACGGCAGCTTTGAAGGCTTCCTCTGCGCTATGGCCGAATGTTCGGCAATGGGGGAGCGTCAGCCGGAGTTTGTGCAGAATGACAACCCTCATGTGGCCGGGCTTTTTGCCGGTGACGCTCGCGTGGTTGCGACGGCGAGGGCTCTTGCTCTGTCGTTCCGGAAACGCTTTGTCGGAGCTGTGTCGCAGGAGGCGTTTGCCACGGCTCGTTATGCTTTTCATAGTCAGAACGCGGGGATTGAACTGCTGCTGTGGCGGTATGTTACGCTGGGACTTCAGGTGGGAAAGCGTTTATGCGGGATGCTGGCGGAGGAACCGGTTTGTTCGGTCAACTGCATTGCGCGGCACGTTTCACACGAGGCGCACAAGTACAAAGGTTTTGTGCGCTTTCAAGAAGTGGAGGCCGGTTTTCTGTACGCCCGGATCGAACCGGAGGCTGATATTCTCCCTTTCATCGCCCCGCACTTTGTCGGACGGGTTGGTGACCGTCTCTGGATGATCCATGATCTCCGCCGAAATCAGGCGGCGCTGTATGATCTGACGTCATGGCGCTTGATCCGGGATATCGAACTGACCGCCGAACCAGCCCTCACCGCGACTGAACACGACTATGCCGCCCTGTGGAAGCGCTATTTTCAGCGTCACGCCATAGCAGAGCGGCATAATCCCGGGTTGCAGCAGAAGCATGTGCCACTGCGCTATCGAAAATATCTGACTGAATTTACAGGCCAGTAATTTCCCTGTCTTTCGGATATTCCACAAGAACGTTGAAGGTCAGTTCCTTCTTTTCTCCACTCTTTAGCAGAATTTTCCAGGTGATGGTGCCATCGCTCTTGATCGCTTCAGGTTTGAGGGAGGGTTCCTCCAGTGAGACCTTGATTTCCTCATTGGCCGCAATCGGCAGCTGGTCACGCAGTGTCAGCAGCACCGGTTCCTTTCTGAAATTACCCAGCTCGACCCTGTAGCGATAGCTGACCAGGTTTTTGCCGAACATCCCCGCTTCTTTTTGCTGCTTCAGCTCTTCCCGTTTAACGGTTATCTGGTCATCACTGCCGAAAAACAGGTCAAACTTCTCTCCTGACGCGATTCTTTTCATCCTGGAACTGCCGGTATAGCTGTTGCCGACAAAGGTGTTTACCTTGCCCGGCAGGAGCGGGTAGGGCGCATTGTTGATCACCTCCGAACGGATAAACACCGATTGCGAGAGTTTCGGGAGTGTCATGTATTCCAGTTTTACCGGCAGCTGTTCTACCGCGACTACCGTGCCGTGAGGGGTGCCGTCTGATGGTATGTCGAGCGTGCGCGGGACACGGAAGGATATGGATGATTGCTCGTCACTGACCTGTGCGGTAATAAAAGCGGCCGGAGCCTCCTCGGCTGCCGCACTTTCAGTAGCGTCGTACTCCATCTGTATCCTGTTCGACATTTTTGCCATGGCGCGCGGAGCCGCTGCAGCCGATAACATCCTCGACACTGTCGGCTGCGGCCGGTACAGGGAGATGTGCCAGGGTGACAATTCAGGCGGAGCTCCGCCGACTGCGGGGCGTGCGGTGGAAAGTGTCAGGTCTATATTGTTCCAATCCTCTCCGGTTTGCTGACGTACCATCCCCCGAAAGGTCAGTTCGGCGTTTTTGGCATCAGCGGTGAGGCGGACATCGTAGGATGGCTCCCAGCTTGCCTGAGGAGTTATTGAAACCAACTCGAGCGATAGGTTGCCTTCGCGTGCAACCTCTACCGCGACCTCTACTGTTTTTACCTCTTTCAGAGTTGAACCGGTCACCTCATTCTGCTGGCGCCGTAGGGCATCGATCTTGTCCTTTATCCCCTTCTTCTCAAATTCAATATCACGACTCAGTTCTTCTGCTTTCGTGATTCCGGTGCCGATGAAGCTGGAGGCGTTCGACAGTTCTGCCGACGTTGGGCGGCCGACGGACAGTTCTTTAGAGATGTGTTCTCCCCAGGCTACGCGGATAGAATCCAGAAAGGCTTTTTGTGCCGTGATCCCGGATTTCTTGGCGTCGAGTCCCGCGGAACTCCGCTCCAATATGCGAATTTCTTCCTCCAGCATCTGAACGCGTTTTTCGCCGCTCCCCTCCAGAAAAGTCCGCTTGATCTCCAAACCAGCTATGGTTGCCGCCGCTGTGCCCTTTCCTGTAACACGCACGGAGTCGTCAAGTATCAAGGACGGCAGAGATTCGAAGGCGATCAGGTAGCTGCCGGGTTTGAGGTTGAAGGTGGCGCTGCGAGTCGTCAGGGCGCGGTCTGTGTACACGGTAACGGCGCTTATGCGTGAAGCAGCGGGAATTTGTTTGATATCGGCAGAGGAGGAGAGGGTTGGGGTAAGGATGAAAATCAGGAACAGAAAATTACGCAAACTTTTCATGAGGCGCTCCCTGTCATGTATGGGCTGGTGTCGAGTCCCCGCAGTGTGGGCGGGAACTCGACCTGTCTGATAATCCGGTTAGCGGCGACCTTTTGCAGGGGGGCGCGGACCATCTCCCTGTCTTTTTCCACCTACAGGACGGCCGGAACGCTTTGCCGGTGACGGCCGCTCGCTCTTGGCTGCATCTTTCGCCGCCGCCGGCCGCCATTTTTTGACCGCTTCTTTCGCCGCTGATGACCGTCCGGTTTTTGTTCCTTCTTTAATCACCGGGCGCGCACTTTTAGCACGTTTTACCTCTGCCGGGCGCTCGTTCATGGCAGCGTCTTTAGCTGTTGCCGTACGGGCGCCAGTTGCAGGACGGGCAGGGCGAGTTGATGTTGACGGACGTGGAGTGGCCAGCGGCTTTCTCTTGACGTATGGTGTTTTTGGCGGACGATCCTTCTGCGCTTTGGCTATGCTGACGACGATGCAGCGGTCAACCAGATACGTGCCGTCCAGAGTTTCCACAACCTCGTCAAGATTGACCTCGGACAGCATGCGCACGTAGCCGCAACGCTTGAATTCGCCTGTCTGCTCGTCAACAATCAGGTGGACCGAGGTGACGACCCCCATAATTTCGAAAAGTTTGCGTAGATCTTCTTCGGTTGCCTGCTCCGAGATATGTCCGACGTAGAGTTCTTTTGCCATTTCTATGATCCTTGTAGTTGGTTATTGCTGCTCTCTGTGAATGGCGAATGGGCCCCATGATTGATCTATTGACATCAGCTCAATGGTATTGACGTTGACATGTGACGGTTGGCTGACAACCCAGCGTACCGTTTCGGCGATGTCCTCTGCCGTCAGCGGTTCAGTCCCTTGATACACGCTGGCGGCCTGTTCGTCATTACCTTTGAAGCGCACTTGTGAAAATTCGGTCTCAGCCATGCCTGGCTGTATGCAGGAAACCCGTACCCGTGTGCCGTGCAGGTCACAGCGCAGGTTGCGTGAAAACTGGGTCACAAAGGCTTTTGTTCCACCGTAGACGTTGCCGCCCGGATAGGGCCAGGCGCCGGCGGTCGAGCTGATATTGATTATGTGCCCGCGATTGCGGGACACCATACCCGGCAGTATCAAACGGGTGCAGTACATCAGCCCCTTTATGTTGGTGTCAACCATGGTGTCCCAGTCATCCAGGTCAACCTGATGAGCCGGCTCGAGTCCCAGCGCCAGGCCGGCATTATTAAGCAGCACATCGATATCGCGGAAACGTTCCGGCAGAGATTCGATCGCTCCCTGAACAGCCTCCCGGTCACGTACATCCAGCGGGATTATGTGTACTTCAGCGCCTGTCGACAGCTCTGCCTGCAGCCTCAGGAGCGGATCAATCCTCCGTGCAGTCAGAATCAACCGGTTGCCTTCAGTGGCAAACGTGTGTGCACAGGCTGCACCGAAGCCTGCTGATGCCCCGGTAATGAAAATTGTTTTTCCGCTCATGATGCCTCCTGGTGTGAAAGTCGGTACACGGTTTCAAGCAGGGTATTGCGTTCAATTCCTCGCTGTTTACAGATATTCAGCATCTCATCCGGTATGGGAGCGCAGACAGTCAAATTACTCGATTCGGCAAGAGACAGCGCTGTCCTGAATGAATGCAGGGCGAACCCTGATAATTCAGGCAGATCACCACCGCCATAGCGTTTGTCAGCAACAACCGGACGTCCTATCGAAGCGAGATGGCGGCGGATCTGGTGCATTCGTCCGCTGATCGGGGTAACTGCCAGCAGGGAACAGTTGTTGCCGGCCAGCAGTGTCCGGTATCTTGTTTCTGATTCTTTACCGTCCAGCGTCTCGTTGATGACTCCGCTGCTTTCGGGAATCCCCCATACCAGTGCCAGGTAGAGTTTGTCCAATCCGGTTTCCTTGACCTGCCGTCCGTAGATAGCGGCAGAACTGGAACTTTTTGCGAGGATGACCGCTCCGGAGGTGCCTCGATCCAGGCGGTTGACCGGATACAATTTACAGGGCGTATCGCGCTGGGTCATATAAGCCTGGCCAGTGTCCACCAGGTTGCTCTCGAATTCTGCAGTGCGATGCATCGGCAGACCGGGGGGCTTGTTGGCAATCAGAATCAGGCCGTCTTCATACAATATGTCCAGAGGCGGCCTTGTGGCTGACAGCTGTGCGATAGTAGTTGCACTCTCCTTGAGAGTGACGGTGTCGTGGAGTGACAGCAGGGTGTTGGGTGTTGACGGAGCGCTGTTGAGTGTGGCTGCGCCGCTTTTGATCAGTTTACGTGCGTAGCCGAACGGCGAGGCCGGCATCAGGGTTCGCAGATAACTTTCCAGCCGACGGCAGTGGTCTTCGTGGGTGATTTCAAAGGAAAGCATACATTATGGCAGGCTATTGAGTACCTCGGTTAAACCACTAACCGGTCGTCCTTGTAGCCTGCATTTACCTCCAGCGCTTCGTTCATGGCGCAAATTGCAACTTCAATCTGACTGTCATCAGGTTCGCGTGTGGTCAGACGCTGCAGTGCCAGACCCGGGCCGATCACCATCTTTACCAGCGGGTGGCTGTCGTGCGTGGCGCTCCATTTGAGGAACTCATAGGAAATGCCGGCGATCATCGGCAGCAGGACTATCCGGGAACCGGCCTTGAGGTAGAACGGCCATAGCTTGGGAATTAGCGAGAATACCGCTATGCTGACCAGCATGACGATCAGCAGGAAACTGGTGCCGCAGCGCGGATGAAGGCGGGCGTAGCGGCGCACATTCTCAACCGTCAATTCCACCCCGTCTTCAAAGGCAAAGATCGATTTGTGCTCGGCGCCATGATACTGGAAGACCCGCTGGATATCCTGCATCCGTGATATGGCCCAGATGTAGACGAGAAAAACAACCACCCGGATGATGCCGTCCACCAGGTTGAAGACGATGTTGTTGTCACCGATGACAGGTGTCAGCAACTTGGTCATGTAGAGTGGAAACAGAAAAAACAGGCAGATACCGAAGCCGAAGGCCACCGTCATGGTTCCGGCCATGGCCCAGGAAGAGAGCTCGCTGCCCCCCTCTTTACCGCCTTCTTTCTTCTGCTCTTTCTCCTTTTCATCGTCGGTCATCGCTTCGTTGGCAGAAAAATTCAGAGCCTTGATGCCGATGATCAGCGAGGTGAAGAGCGCCACCGCGCCGCGCAGTATCGGCAGCTTGACGATCGGAAAACGCTCGGAGAGCGGCATTATCAATTCTTTTTTGACAATTATCTCGCCGTCGGGACGACGAACAGCAATGGCAACTGAGCGGGGGGCTCGCATCATCACCCCTTCAATGACCGCCTGACCGCCTACGCTTATCTTATCCATGAAACCTCTCTTGAAAAGTTAGAATTTTTCTGCGGTTTTAACAGAAAATTTCGTGAACGTACGTATCCGGCTTATCAGTGCCGTTTATTCCAGATTCTTATAAAACTCTCTGACTTCGGCCGTTTGCCCGCAGCAGAACTTTCCCTCCGGGCATGGGCCGCCTACGCAGCCCGGGCCGGCCTGACGGAAGATAACCGGCGCGATCCTTTTCACAAGCCGCAGCATCTCTACACTCATCTGGCGAATTTCCCACTGAGCGCGCTGGCAGCAGCGCAGGGCGAAAAAGTGCAGCAACTCACGGGCATTCATAGTCATGATGATTTTACTTTCCGTGGCGTTCGGCAGGATGTAACGGGCATCTTCGGCCGGAATACCCATTTCGATCAGCTGGCCGTAGGCCTTGTGGACGGTCTCCGACATGGAGGCAAATATCTGCCGTGCCTCCGGATTTTCAGCAATACAGGCTGGCATGATGGAGGTGAACTGGTCCTTGTGCGAGACATAACGCTGTGACTGCTGAGAAAATGAGGCGATACGGTGGCGCACCAGCTGGTGGGTAGTGACGCGGGAAACCCCTTCGATGCCGAAGGTGAAAGAGGCGTGCTCCAGTACAGAGTGATGCCCCAGTGACATGATCTTGTCCAGAAACGACTCGATATCAGATGCCGCCAGCTTCTCACGTAAGTCATCTATTGAAGTGGGCGAATAGCAGAGGCGGGCAGCTAACGCTACCGTACGTTCGGGATTAGGGGTGTGTTCGATCAGGGTGACGTTCATGGTGTCCTGCTCGAGCCATGCTCAGGGTTAAGCAATGGTTGTCTCAGAAACTGGCATGCTCTGATTGTTAGTGGTTGTTCCTGGATGTATGGTTGCTTGTGGCATGGACCAGGAGAAAAAAAAGGGGATTTGCCTTGCGACAAAGCCCCTCTCATAAGTTTACGAACCGATCGGTCAAACCTGGCCGTAACGTCTTTTGAAGCGCTCGACACGGCCTGCAGTGTCAATAAGCTTCTGCTTGCCGGTATAAAACGGGTGGCAGGCAGAACAGATCTCGGTGTTGATCTCTTTTTTTGTGGAGCGCGTCTGGAATGTATTACCGCACAGGCACTTAACGGTAATCTCGGAATATTCTGGGTGGATGCCTTCTTTCATCTCTTCCTCCTTCAGTAGTGCTTTACGGCGTAACGTAATCAATTTTGAACAGTAACGTGTGATTGTAGCTATTATGAATGTATTTTGCAACCATTTTTTAGCTATTTCGACATTGAATCCAGAAAAGCCTGGTTGGTCTTGGCTTCCGAAAGTTTGTCCAGCAGAAACTCCATGCTGTCGACCACATTCATCGGGTGGATAATCTTGCGCAGAATCCAGATCCGGTTCAGATAAGTCTTTTCTATCAGCAGCTCTTCCTTGCGGGTCCCTGACTTGTTGATGTCGATGGCCGGGAAGGTGCGTTTTTCCACCAGTTTGCGGTCAAGGTGGAGCTCCATGTTGCCGGTGCCTTTGAATTCTTCAAAAATGACCTCGTCCATCTTGCTACCGGTGTCCACCAGTGCCGTTGCGATGATCGTCAGTGACCCCCCCTCTTCGATGTTCCGAGCCGCACCGAAGAAGCGCTTTGGTTTTTGCAGGGCGTTGGCGTCAACACCGCCGGTCAGTATCTTGCCTGATGGGGGGAGGACCGTGTTGTAGGCGCGGGCCAGACGGGTGATGGAGTCCAGCAGGATGACGACATCCTTTTTGTGTTCGACGAGGCGCTTGGCTTTTTCGATGACCATTTCGGCAACCTGTACGTGGCGGGTGGCCGGTTCGTCAAAGGTTGAAGAAACAACTTCACCGTTAACCGAGCGTTGCATGTCGGTTACCTCTTCCGGTCTTTCGTCAATCAGCAGCACTATCAGGTAAACCTCGGGGTGATTTGCGGCTATTGAATTGGCGATATTCTGGATCAGCACGGTCTTGCCGGTTCGTGGGGGCGCAACGATCAGGCCTCTCTGCCCTTTCCCGATCGGAGCCACCAACTCGATTACGCGCATCGGCATGTTTTCCGAAGTTGTCTCAAGAGTGAGTTTTTCCTGCGGATAGAGCGGCGTCAGGTTGTCGAAGAGGATCTTGTCGCGGGCAACGTCCGGCGATTCGTGATTGACCGATTCCACCTTAAGCAGTGCGAAATAACGCTCACCCTCTTTTGGTGGTCTGATCTGGCCGGAAACGGTATCACCGGTGCGCAGGTTGAAACGTCTGATCTGGCTGGGTGATACATAGATATCGTCCGGGCCAGGCAGGTAGTTGTAGTCGGTGGCGCGCAGAAATCCGAAGCCGTCTTGAAGCGTTTCGAGGACGCCCTCGCCAAAGATGGAGCCGTTCTGTTCCGTCTGTGCGTTCAGAATGGCAAAGATCAGGTCCTGCTTGCGGAGGCTTGATGCCCCTTCGATGTTGAGATCACGTGCAATAGTGTTGAGTTCACTGATCTTCTTGCCTTTAAGCTCTTGTAAATTCATCTGTTCTCCTGCGTAACGATCTTGATGTGTATGGGGGGTTGACATAGGTGGACTCGATTTTTCGGGGAAGCCGGCAAGCGGCTGCAGTTATGATTCCCGCCACAGCCGAGAGCTTATGGCTTAAAGGGCAGGATATAATATTTTCAGAGGTTCGAATTATTAACGTATGAAGTAGTCAAGGGATCTATTTGATGCCAGGATGTTAAGTCTGAGGTGTTGTGACGTTACCCTTTATTTTCAGGGCTTGTCAATAAAAAAACAGCATGATCTGCCGGCAAAGCTCAATCTTTTACTGCCTGATCCTGTTCAGACAGCAAAAGCCGGTTGACGACAGCCCCTGCCATAGTAAGGCCGAAGATAGATGGTATAAACGAAATGCTGCCCAGAATCACCCGGCGATGCTGGCAGCGGAACACCTGTTCGGACCTGTTGGGGCAGATACAGTCGGTGCCGCATGCGCTTGACGATGCGGGGTCTAGCTCACGGTGCAGTTCGGTCGAGTAGACGACCTGCACTCCGGAGGTAATACCCGCATTTTTCAGAATTTTCCGCATACTGCGAGCCATCCGGCAGTTTCTGGTGGCTGAGATGTCTGATACTTCAATCTTCGTGGGGTCCAGCTTGTTTGCTGCTCCCATGCTGGAGATAATTGGAATGCCATGCTCACGGCAGACCGTTATCAACGATGCCTTGGCGGTGAAATGGTCAATTGCATCCAGTACATAATCGGGGCGCGGCGTGAGCAACCGTTCAGCGTTCTCAGTTGAGAAAAATTCGTTGACCGGCATGATCTCGGCTGCTGGATTAATATCGCGCAGGCGGGCGGCCATGACATCTACTTTATGCTTGCCGACAGTGCTGGAAAGAGCATGGATCTGACGGTTGATATTAGTCAGGCAGATGTCATCAAAGTCCACCAGTGTGATTCGCCCGACGCCGGCGCGTCCCAGAGCCTCTGCGGCATAGCTGCCAACTCCGCCGACTCCGCAGATCATGACGTGCTTGCCTGCCAGAGTTGATAATCCTTCAGAGCCGATCAGGAGTTCGGTGCGGGAAAAACGATGAAGTGTCATGGTAGTGGTGTACCCTTTTATGTGTGGGTAGAAGTTAAAAAAATAGTAATTATAATGATTTGGCGTGATATGCCAGATACCATTCGACAAATCTGCCAATACCCTCTTCAACCGATGTGTTAGGCTTGAATCCCACATCGTTAATCAGGTCGTCTACATCTGCGTAGGTGGCCGGAACATCGCCGGCCTGAATCGGGAGCAGATTCTTTTTAGCTGTTTTACCCAGGCAGCGCTCCAGCGTTTCTATAAAGTACGTCAGTTCAACCGGGCTGTTATTGCCAATATTGTATATCCGATAGGGCGCATAGCTGGTGCCTGGATCCGGGGAGTCGCCGCTCCAGGCGGGATTTGCCGTCGGAGTAGTGTCTGTTACCCGGACAACACCCTCGATGATATCGTCGATATAGGTAAAGTCGCGCTGCATTTTACCGTGATTGAATACATCGATGGTGCGCCCTTCGATGATGGCCTTGGTAAAGAGGAACAGCGCCATATCCGGCCGCCCCCAGGGTCCGTATACCGTAAAAAAGCGCAGTCCGGTCGTCGGTATTCCGTAGAGGCTCGAATATGCGTGTGCCATAAGCTCATTCGACTTCTTCGTTGCAGCATAGAGTGACGCCGGATGGTCCACATTGTGGTGGACAGAGAACGGCATCTGTGTGTTGGCACCGTAGACCGAGCTGGAAGAAGCGTACACAAGATGCTTGACGCCGTTGTGTCTACACCCCTCCAGGATATTCATAAAGCCGACAATATTGCTGCTGATATAAGCGTGTGGATTCTGCAGCGAGTAGCGTACACCGGCCTGGGCGGCCAGATTGACTACCTTGTCGAATTGTTCGGTTCTGAACAGCGTCTCAACGACTTCCCGATCCTCCATGGAGCATTCAACAAACCTGAAGCCAGGTTTGTCTTTCAGCTGGTTAAGACGGTCATGTTTGAGGCGTACATCATAGTAGTCATTCAGATTGTCGAGACCTGTAACGTCATCACCCCTGTCAAGAAGGCGCTTACTCAGGTGAAATCCGATAAAACCGGCTGCACCGGTCACAAGTATCTTTGCCATATCACAGCCTCCAGAATGTAATTCCGCCGGGTTTGTAAAACTTCACGTGGCTACATTAAACGATAATCCTGGCAAAATCATTACATTCCGATATGCGCGCTGGTCCATACCCTACAAAATCGCCGTCAATCTGTATGGGGTGCTTTCCGTGAACCTCAAAACAGGAAGCATGAATACGAACCAGATCCTTGTTTACCCCGGCCCTGTTCCTGAACAGATCCAGCGCACTGCCCAGATAGGTGCGTCTCGTGTTCCCCGTAATACAGACGGCAGAAAGCCCCGGCAGGAAAGGGCTGCTTCCGGGAGAAAGGATAAAGTCCCCTCCATAGCGGGAGGCGTTGCAGATGATTGCGGTATGGCATGTTACATCGGCTTCAGGCGTGCTGAGTTTGAAGACAGACGTATCCCATGTCATTGCGCTCTTCAAGGCCGACAATACATAGGCGCCCTGCCGCAGGAGTCTTTTCCCCGGCGGCCACACGTCTCTGACAACGGCCCCGTCAAGTCCAATTCCCGCCATGAGCAGAAAGCGGAGAGTCCGTTCCTTTGTTTCAAGTACGCCGACCGAAAAAGAACGTGAAGCACCGGCAGCTATTTTTTTCAGGCCGTCTCCAATTGATGAAATGCCGATTTCAGCTGCGAGAACGTTCGACGTGCCCAGGGGGAGAATCGCAAGCGTTATTGTGCCCGGTTTCAAGGCGTTTGCCACGGCATTTATGGTGCCGTCTCCACCGGCAACAATAACCAGCCGGTTTTCACTCCCATCGTTTACAGAGGTGCAACAAGAAGCTATCTCAGCGGGTGAGTGTACTCGAAAAACTTCAGGAGTAATTCCGTCGCTGTGCAGTTGATCAAGAATAGCCTGAAAACGACTGTCCGAATAGTGTCCTGATAAAGGATTCACAAACAGGTATGTTTTCATGGCAAAAGATAACGGATGTTTTGATGTGTGATCATCAATAAACCCTGCGGTAGTTCTGATTATCGACGGATTTAGAGATATTAGCGGGCATAAAAACGTCCCATTCCTTCCATTGCGCTTTTTGAAATTTCCGGCCGTAACTTTGCTCCGGGGAGCGGTTTGTAGGCAGCGTCAAGGATATCCATCTCTCCAGACTGTTGGACGACCGTAATTCTGTCCGGTTCATTGGTACTGAAGGTTTCCCAGGAACTTATCAGTACGTACGGGCGCGGCGAGCTGTCCAGCAAGTCCCTGCCATTACTGAATCTTGCTGGATCGGTCTCGCAGGAGAACATATCCTTCATCAGGGTGGGGGCAATATCCATGTGGCTGGTAGTGTGCTTATAAATTGCCGGGGTCTTACCCGGCCAGTGAACCACCAAGGGAGTTTGTGTCTGAAAGCGGGCAAAATTACCGACATGCCCCCAATAGTTCATTTTCAGATCGTTAAATTCCTCCCCGTGGTCCCCGGTAATCAGAACAATGGTGTTTTCCATAAGCTTGTTTTTTTTCAGTTGCTCCAATACCCTTCCAATGAGCAGGTCATTGTAATATACGGCGTTCTTGTATCGATTAAAGTACGGGACAGGGTCAGTATTGTTATTTAAAGTAAGGTGGTTAACCTCTTTCAGTTCAGGCTGGAAGGGGGCTATTCCTTCAGGGTGTCCTGCTACATGAGGAGAGTCAAAAAACATGAAACCAAAAAACGGAGAATTTTTTGGTGTTGAAGCGATAAAATTGATCATCTTTTCAGTTATGATGCGATCATTTTCAACTGATCCCCCTCCCGTTTGGCGAAGTTCAATTTTATTCCGGATGTCGGAAAAGACCGTGCGGTCAAACTCGGGATTGATCAGGGGAGCGCTGGCAAATACCCCTATCCTGTATTTCTGCCGTTCAAATTCTCTCATAAGAACGGGGCTTTTTTCTTCTGCCAGCATAGAGTGCCAATAGGTACCGTAAATCCCATAGAAAAGACCGAATATACCAAAACGCGTGGCATTTCCGGAACTGAAGTGATGGTCGAAACGCCAGCTCTCTTTGGACAAATTCCAGATATTGGGGGCGGTTTCAGGGGTCAGAGCATCAAAACGCCAACTGTCGATGACGATCAAGAGTACATTCATTTTGGCAGGCTTGTCCGGACACTTTATGGTTTCCATCGGGTATCTCAACGAACTGTTTTCGTTTTCTAATCGTAAACCGTCTTTCGGTCGTGCCACTGCAAGTCCCAACCTGACCATCATGTGCTTCATTGTGAGGGGTTTATAGGCTGGAAGGTAGCGTACTTGCTTGGTAATCGCCGTGTAATGATTTGCGTCGGCCCACGCATGCATAATATGACCGGAAAGGATGATAAATGCTATTCCGATGCTTAACGGTACCCCGTAAGGCCGCCTTTTCTTCGTTGCCCAGAACCAGGTGGCCCGGGCAATAAACCACTCAAGTAGTGCAATTATAACAGTTGCCAGTGCCGCAACAACCCAAAGCATACCGGTTAGCGGAAGAATGTCCTTTACTGCTCCACTGGTCAGCAGGTTCCATATCATGCCATTCAAATGGAACCTGTATTGGGCAAAAACCATGCTGTCGACAATGATAGTAAGAATGAGCGATGTTTCCAGGATAACGGCAAGAGTAAACACAAACCGGCGTGACGGGTATAGTGCAATTACTGCCGCTATGAGAGGGAAGACTATGAGTGATAATGAAAAAAAATGCCCAGGGTAGGAGATGCCGAGAAAAAGTCGGGCAAGGGCACTGTCATGGATCGTCATGCTCCTTACGTAGCTGAGAGATATCAGCATCA
>JAQUCU010000058.1 GCA_028686055.1 Desulfuromonadaceae bacterium | reverse complement strand
CGGGGTCTATCTCTTTCCGATGCCTGGCGGTTTTGTCGGCGGCGATACGGTGGCGTTCATCTACGGAGCGGAACCGGGTGATGCCGCGCTCTGTCTTGACATGGGTACCAACGGTGAAATTGTGCTGACTGATGGGGGTACAATCTGGGCAACATCCGCTGCTGCAGGCCCAGCCTTCGAGGGGGGAAACCTCTCCTGCGGCATGGCAGCACTGCCGGGAGCCATCAGTTCGGTACGGATCGAAGGTGAACGTCTCAGGCTGCAGGTTATCGGCAATGGTGCGCCTTCCGGTATCTGCGGTTCGGGGGTAATTGAAGCGGTTACGGAACTGCTGCGGTGCAATATTCTGGAAGCCGGCGGCAGGCTGCGCAGCCCCGGGGAGATTGAATCCAATCTGGCCGCCCGGATGATTGATTACCGCGGGTCGAGCGCTTTTATCCTGCATCGGGACGCACAGCGCCTGATTGTTCTCTCGCAGGAGGATATCCGGCAGCTGCAGCTCGCCAAGGCTGCAATACGAGGCGGGATCGAGGTCCTTGCGGAACGCTCACGTATACAGTGTAACTCCTTGAATCAGGTGGTTTTGACCGGTTCTTTTGGAGCCGTTGTGCGCCCCGAATGGCTGAAAACGATTGGAATTTTTGACGGAAGCATGGTACAAACGACCCGTTTTACTCCTGAGGGAGCTCTGGCGGGCGTAGAAAAAGCGCTTGCGGCCGGGGATGGTTTCAATGCCGTTGAGGTGTTAGCACACCGCTTTCGGGTTGTGCCGCTTTCCGGGACGCCGCTTTTCGAGACACTCTTCATGCGGCATATAGATTTTCCTGCACAATAACCTCAAATTTCAGACAATCTTTCTCGATAAGGAGTACGGGTATGGCAAAAATTACCAGGGCGCTGATCAGTGTCTCTGACAAGAGCGGCATTATTGAGTTATCACAGCAGTTGGCAGGCTACGGTGTGGAGCTGCTCTCCACCGGAGGGACTGCCAGATTGCTGCGTGAGGCCGGCTTGGCAGTCAAGGACGTGTCGGAGTTTACCGGATTTCCGGAAATGCTTGATGGACGGGTTAAAACACTGCACCCCAAGGTGCATGGCGGTCTGCTCGGTATGCGCTCGAATCCGGAGCATGTTGCCAAGATGCAGGAGTATGGCATCGAGAACATCGATATGGTGGTAGTAAATCTGTACCCCTTCGAGGCGACAACCGCGAAAGAAGGGTGCAGCCTCGAAGACGCCATTGAAAATATCGATATCGGCGGACCGACAATGCTCCGCTCGGCAGCCAAGAACTATCCGGACGTAACCGTGCTGGTTGACAGCGCCGACTATGTCCAGGTACTTGAAGAGATGAAAGCCAATGCCGGTGCGGTTTCCGCCACAACCAACTTTGCCCTGGCGGTCAAGGTGTTTCAGCACACCGCAGCCTACGACGGGGCCATATCCAACTATCTGGGGGCACGGCTGACTGGTGAGGTGCAGGAATACCCCCCCACGTTTACGCTCCAGGTCAAAAAGGCCCAGGACCTCCGCTATGGCGAGAATCCCCATCAAACGGCCGCTTTCTATGTCGAGAGCCGCATCTCCGAGCCGTGCGTCTCCAACGCCCGGCAGCTGCAGGGCAAAGAGCTCTCGTTCAACAACATCATCGATCTGGACGCTGCGATTGAAACCGTCAAGGAGTTCGAACAGAGTGCAGCCGTCATCATCAAGCACACCAACCCCTGCGGCGTTGCTCTGGCAGATTCGCCGCTGACAGCCTACCTCAAGGCACGTGAATGCGACCCTCTTTCAGCCTTCGGCGGTATAGTCGGTTTTAATCGCACTGTGGATGCCGCGACCGCAAAAGAGCTGACCTCAACCTTTCTGGAAGCGGTCATCGCCCCCGGCTACAGCGATGAGGCCCTGGACATATTCACTGCGAAAAAGAATGTGCGGGTTATGCAGGTACCGCTCCTTGATCGTTATGTCGCCAGCGGATTCGACCTTAAGCGCGTTACCGGCGGCTTACTGCTGCAGGGGCGTGATCTGGGGATAGTCAACGCTCTTGACTGCCGTGTGGTAACCGAACGTACGCCGACGGCGTCGGAATACGAGGCGCTTGATTTCGCCTGGCGTGTCTGCAAGCATGTCAAATCGAATGCCATCGTCTTCTGTAACCGCGATCAGACGGTAGGGATCGGTGCCGGCCAGATGTCCCGTGTCGACTCTTCCAAGATTGCCGTCCAGAAGGCGCTGCTCCCGACGCAGGGAACTGTGCTTGCTTCGGACGCCTTCTTCCCGTTCCGCGACGGTGTCGATGCCGCCGCCGAGGCAGGGGTAACCGCCATAATCCAGACCGGCGGCAGCGTACGCGATGAAGAGGTTATCAAAGCCGCCAACGAACACGGGATAGCCATGGTTTTTACCACCATGCGGCATTTCCGACACTAAACGAAGCCACATTTGAGCGCTAACGGCGTTGGCCCGTCAAAAGCTCCTCGACATAGCGTAGCTATGCCTGCGTCGCTTGTGCCGCGCCGCCTTGTTATCATCTCAAATCTGACTTCGTCGAGGCGTTACCAAAATTGAAATTCGATACTATTACCTGCACGAGGTGTTGATATGAAAATACTCGTAATCGGTGGCGGCGGACGTGAACATGCCCTGGTCTGGAAGATTTCCCAGTCGCCGCTCGTAACCAAGCTCTATTGCGCTCCGGGTAATCCGGGAACTGCGGCTCTGGCTGAGAATCTGCCGATTGCCGTTGACCAGCTGGACAAGCTGCTGGCATTTGCCTATGAAAACAAGATTGACCTGACAGTGGTCGGCCCCGAACAACCGCTTTCGCTCGGGATTGTTGACCTGTTCGAAGCGCATGGACTCAAGGTTTTCGGCCCTTCACAAAAAGCTGCTTTTATCGAAGGGAGCAAAGCGTTTTCAAAAGATCTGATGCAGAAGTACAACGTCCCCACTGCGGCCTACGGCGTTTTCACCGACCAGGTGGAGGCGGAGGCTTTCATCAACCGTACCGGCGCACCAATCGTTGTCAAGGCTGATGGCCTGGCTGCCGGCAAAGGGGTCATAATTGCCCGGACATGTGAAGAAGCGGTTGCGGCCGTCCGCGATATGCTCAGCGGCAACTCCTTTGGAAGCGCCGGTTCGCGGGTCGTCATCGAGGAGTTTCTGACCGGTGAAGAGGCGTCATTCCTGGTTATCACCGATGGAAAAAACATTATTCCGCTGGCCAGCGCCCAGGACCATAAGGCGGTTTTTGACGGTGATCTGGGACCCAATACCGGCGGGATGGGGGCCTATTCACCAGCCCCTGTCGTGACGCAGTCTATTCATGAAAAAGCGATGCAGCAGGTGATCCGCCCGACTGTAGACGGCATGGCCGCCGAGGGGCGTCTGTATCGCGGGGTGCTTTATGCCGGCTTGATGGTGAAGGACGGTGAGGTGAAAACGCTTGAGTTTAATGCCCGCTTCGGCGACCCGGAGTGCCAGCCGCTGCTGATGAGGATGAAATCCGATATCGTACCGGTTCTGATTGCTGTCGCTAATGGTGATCTGTCGAAAGAGTCGATCGAATGGCATGACAAGGCGGCGGTCTGTGTCGTTATGGCCTCGGAAGGGTATCCGGGCGATTACCGGAAGGGTGACGAGATCTCCGGCCTGGAGCAGGCGGCACAGCTTGAAGATCTTTACGTTTTCCATGCCGGCACCGCCCGGAAGGATGGCGCATGTGTCACAAACGGCGGGAGGGTGCTCGGCGTTACAGCTCTTGGGACGACTGTCAGAGACGCGATCGCCACGGCCTATCAGGGTGTGTCCCGGATCACGTGGCCAGGGGTTCAGTATCGCAGTGACATCGGCAAAAAAGCGCTTGAACGAATATAGAACACTGATTTCAGGAAATGAATTGAAATGACCAGAGGTGAAACGATGCATACAGCCCCGCTTGTACTACTGATGATGGGAAGCGATACTGATCTTCCGATAATGCAGGAAGCGGTTGGTATACTCCGTAAATTTGACATCCCGTATGAAATGCGGATTTCATCTGCACACCGTTCCCCGGCTCGAACCATGGCCCTGGCATCGGAAGCGGCAGGACGCGGTGTTAAAATTATCATTGCCGGTGCCGGAATGGCGGCGCATCTGGCAGGAGTTGTTGCGTCAAAGACTATCCTTCCGGTTATCGGTGTGCCGATGCCGGGTGGCGCTCTTAACGGTGTGGATGCGCTCTATGCAACGGTACAGATGCCGGCCGGTATTCCGGTGGCAACTATGGCGATCGGCAAGGCCGGAGCAAAGAACGCCGGTCTGTTTGCCGTGCAGATACTGGCTCTTTCCGAGCCGAAACTTGCCAGGTCACTTCTGAACTATCGAGCCGAGATGGACAAAGAACTGGAACAGAAGGATGCTGAACTGCAACTCCGTTAGGTGGGTTATAGGAACCACTGCCTTTTATCGTTTAAATTTGCAGTAGAGTTGTAAAATATGGTTGACTTATCCGTATGACACATGGTAAATAACCGGACGCTTTTGGTGAGCACATCAGTTCCTGATGCGAGGCATCTCAGCGGGTTTGATCAGTTATGCTGGTTTCCCACAATTAGTTTAAGTGCTTTTTGTGGTTATATTCCCCTTTAGCTCAGTTGGTAGAGCAGGTGACTGTTAATCACCTTGTCCGTGGTTCGAGTCCGCGAAGGGGAGCCAATTAAAACAAGTCTGATCACCTTACTGCAGGTAATCAGACTTGTTTTTTATCAATCAAAGCGGGAATAACTCAGTGGTAGAGTGCAACCTTCCCAAGGTTGAGGTCGCGAGTTCGAATCTCGTTTCCCGCTCCAAAAAACATCCATAACTACAGCTGGTTGTCGACATGGAGCCTTTGGCTTTGACCAAAAAAGAAAACCCCTGTCCCTACCGTCACTTTTTGTCTCACAATAAAAAGCCCACCAAGTTCAATCGGTGGGCTTTATTTTTCTTCCAACATTTATTTACCTTTTAGGTTTTAACCCGATCCAGTGTATCAATCGGAGTGCTTTTGTTTCCTATGTCCGGTCATAATCCGGTGGAGTCTCTGTCTGCAATGGCGTAAATCCTCCTTTTCGTGGTTTCTACTTCTTTTCTACGGTTAGATTATAGCACCAGTAATGTGAAATAACAGTCTATGAAAAATATTTTTATACGAGTATCGTTAGCAGTTGTGGGCTATCAGTACGTTAATCTTTGAAGGACATAGATAGCTGGTTTGATTGCGAGGATCACAGTGACGAATTCTGTCCAATCTTCCCTACGATAATTACAACTAATGTCTTCAGCTTTTGTGAATCGACAGCTCGGCACCTGTTGTTAAAAGAATCCATCAGCTCAATGTATCAACAGCACTCTGCAACAGCTCTAGATGACCTTGATCATACTTCTCCATTTTTAAAAACAGATCGGAAAGACCACAATCTCTATAGGTTAATATTGATTCGATGTGGCGCTCTGCTAAATCCATTTCAATGACTAATGCAATTTCAAATGTTTCTGATAAAGACAACTGTTTTGTTTCGACGGCACGATGGATTGAATCCAGTTTATCTAATAGAGTAACTAACTTTTTGTCTTTGAAATTAACGTCGTTATTATAATCTCCGAGATGGAGTGCGGCTAATTTGAATTGAGCAGAATGGTTGTCTTCATCATTTGCAATCTTACTCCAAAGTGCTTCGATTTCAGGTTCTTCAGAAAACATTCGCTCAAAGTGCCGGTAAATATGGGCGCACCTTTCTTCTATCAAACTACAGGTATCAAGAACGTGTATTTTATTAAGTGGTAACTTTGCGGTACTATTCATCATATTTACCTCCAACAATATACTGCTTCATGAAATTGTAATACCATTACATCTGTACGATACAGGAAGGCGAATCGAATCGAGTGTTATTTACAAGTTCAGGAACTGGATGAATATACATTAAATCAGCAGGATATTGTTGATAAAATATTCCAGCTCATGTGGGTCATGCATATTCCGTATAATACTCCCGTTTTTTCGGACAGGTAGTTAAGTTTGGTTAGCTCATAATTGCGAGGTGGTTTATGATGGCAAGCATGAGAACGAAACGAAGTCTGAAATTCAAAGCCAAGGTTGCTTTGGCAGCCCTGCGGGATGACAAGACAGTCAATGAACTGGCCACGTTGTACGGCGTCCAACTAACAAGGAATTAATACATAGCCAAGGGCCGTCCATACTGATAGGAAATAATCAATTGAAAACTAGAGATATTCCGTTTAGCTCAAAATCATTTTGGATATTCGATCTTGATGGCACCTTGACTATGCCAGTACATGACTTTGCCTTTATTCGAAGAGAACTTGATATCCCTGACCTGGCCGACATCCTGGAACATCTTGACAGCCTGCCAAAATCAGAAGCATCCCTACGTCATTCCCGTCTGCATCAGATAGAACTTGAACTCGCTTGCAAAGCCATACCATCACCTGGCGCGGTCGAGATACTTAAAAAACTCCATCAATCAGGAGTTCAGTTGGGAATACTGACCAGAAACGACAAGGACATTGCCTTACTCACTCTCGATACGATAGGTGTTAGCCATTATTTTGCCAGTGAAAATGTTCTGGGACGAGCTGAAGCCCCTCCAAAGCCTGATCCTGCCGGTATTAACTACTTATTGTCTGAATGGGGGGCCAATCCTGCCGAAACGGTAATGGTAGGTGACTACCTCTTTGACTTGCAGGCTGGTAGAGCTGCAGGTACTACAACAATTCATGTAGAAAGACCGGATGGTAAGTCTTGGCCTGAGTTCACCGATCTTTCCGTCGCAACTCTGGATGATCTGGCACTCTATATCTCGCTTTAAGAGGAATTTACCGTTGTAGGCAGTAAAACCCCGTCGTTCAGGGCGGGAATATAAGGCCGGCCGCGGAGCGGCTAGTTCTTATTGCGCCGGTTTGTAACAAGTCTACTCCTCATGCTTGGGCTGTTTGCTGTCTAGCTTTGAGATCGCCGCTCTGCTGTCTGTGCTGGAATGGAAGGGCATAGAGCTGATTGATTAAGGTGTTTGGCAATGGGTAATGTTTTATTTAAACAAGCGGCATCAATAATCAACGAAGCTGAAGTCTTCGTAATTACAGCCGGTGCCGGAATGGGTGTCGATTCCGGCCTCCCTGACTTTCGCGGCGATTCAGGTTTTTGGAACGCCTATCCTGAATATGCACGTCTTGGGATTTCCTTCGAGGATTGCGCTACTCCGCAGCATTTTGCCCGCGACCCACGTTTTGGCTGGGGCTTTTATGGCCACCGGCTGAATCTTTACCGGGAGACTGTTCCCCACGAAGGTTTCCATATGATCCAAAAATGGATTGAGCGTAACGGAGCTGATTATTTTGTAGTTACTTCCAATGTAGACGGCCAGTTCCAGAAGGCCGGGTATGTCGATGACCGGATACTTGAGGTGCATGGTTCCATTCATTGGTTACAGTGCCAGACACCTTGCAATAGCAGAATTTGGTTGAATGATGAGGAAATAGAAATTGATCACACCACCATGCGTGCTACCAGTCGCCTGCCTTTCTGTCCTGAATGCGGGAAGGTCTCCCGTCCGAACATCCTCATGTTTGGCGATTGGTATTGGCTGCCGGATCGAACAAATACCCAGGAGCACCGCTTTGACCAGTTCCTGGTAGAAAACGCTGAACGTCGTATTGTGGTGCTCGAGATGGGTGCCGGCGGCGCAATCCCCACTATCAGGGCAAAATCAGAGCGTATAGGATGGAGCTTAGAACATGCTGACGTTATCCGAATAAATCCCCGCGAGCCGGAGATTAAAGCGCCACATATCTCTATCCCGTGTGGAGCGTTGGAAGGACTACTTGCAATCAATGCAGAGTTATGAACGGCTAAGCCTTCCGATGTTCCGCTTGATCCCAAGACTATTTTCAGCTAATATAATAATCTATTGATTACTGACTATAAGCCCGGTAAACGCTGGGCTTTTCCTTTTTTTCGCCCAGGAGAAATAAATAATGCAAGTACCAGACATGATAAACGCCAGCTTCGAACTGCTCGCTGGAGTGATGATCCTGAACCACTGTCGGGTCTTGTTAAGGGACAAATCGGTTGCCGGTGTGTCCATATTATCGACTTTCTTTTTTGTTGTCTGGGGGCTATGGAATTTATTTTACTATCCGCAGCTTGGGCAGATGCTTTCGTTTTACGGTGGTATTTCCATTACGGTTGCGAACACTTTATGGATAATCCTGATGTTTAAGTATCGTCGCCGACCGCTGCCGGCAGAACCTTGCAAGAATATGCTTGAAATTTAACTACCAACCCGGCACCCAAACGGGCTTTCTCATTTCCCAAAAGTCCAAATAAGAAAAAAGGAGTTACCATGAACAAGGATGCGGGTATTGTTGAACCGCGTAAGAAGCGAATTGCCCTTATCGCTCACGACAACAAGAAGCCTGATCTTCTCGAATGGGCGTATTACAACCGAGATGCCCTCAAGAAGCATGATCTCTGTGCCACAGGCACTACCGGCAAATTACTCGCAAACAAACTCATGACCGAAGTATACTGCTACAAAAGCGGCCCACTTGGGGGTGATCAGCAGATTGGCGCATCGATCGCCACTGGTGACATAGACATGATAATCTTCTTCTGGGATGGTCTCGAACAGCAACCTCATGACCCAGATGTCAAAGCCTTACTGCGTCTGGCAGTTGTTTGGAACATACCAGTCGCTTGCAACCGCGCCACCGCAGACTTTCTTGTTTCTTCGCCGCTGATGAACAATAAATACGAGCGGAGGATCCCGGACTTTTCTGAGTATGAGAATCGAAAAAGTAAATAAACAGGTTTCAAGGATATTCTGGTGAGGAGGTGCTGCTTTAAATATAAAGTGTTTGAAAAAGTGGTGGCAGTCCCAAGAAAGTCCCATAACCATGAGAATAATAACTTTTCCGTATTTGACCATATGTACGGCGCTTGATGGCGTGTTTTACCAGCCAATGCTTGTCGGGACAAAAAATACCTAATATGACTCAAGACTCCCATTTCATCTATCGCCCCATTGGCATCCTGCGATCCCCCTATTCCCGCCGCATTGATGCACCCCATCAAAGCACGGTGGTGGAAGGCACGGAAACCGGGGATCTTGCGATTGCCACTTTGGAACTTCAGGATTGGCTGGACGAGAAAGTCATTCAAGATCTGAGCGGCTTCGATAGGCTTTGGCTAATCTTCGCCTTTCATCTGAGTGATGGCTGGAAAAGCAGTGTCAAGCCGCCTCGGGGTGGACCAAAGCGGGGCGTTTTGGCTACCCGATCCCCCCATCGTCCCAATTCTATTGGGTTATCGGCTGTAGAATTAGTAAAGATTGAAGGCAGGACGCTGCACTTTCGAGGTGTTGACCTCTTGGATGGCACACCTGTTCTCGATATCAAACCCTACGTGCCCTACGCAGATGCCTTTCCGGACTCCAAAGCCGGTTGGATCGACGAATTGGATGCAAAGCTGGGGCGCTACTCTGCTCCAGGACCTCGAAAGCCTCGGTAATTGTCGAGTGGACTAGCAGCGTGTTGTTTGTTGGTTGGTCATGCATACTCATCCGGCAACTGCGGCTGTTCAGCTGCAGCCTCCATCCCTTCAGCAACTTCCTTGATTATCCCCATTTTGACATAAATAGGCCGTACCTTTTCTCTGATATTGGGAAGATATCTGGCAAACATAACCGCGCCGACAAGACAGCATGCCGCACCGATGAGGAGCGTATTTCGGGGGCCGATAATGTCCGCCATTGCTCCAGCTCCGAAGCTACCGAAGGGAGCTATCCCCACAAACGCTACAGTAAAAAAGCTCATTACCCTGCCACGCATTTTCTCCTCAAGAATTGTCTGAAGAATTGTATTACAGGATGCGGCGAAAGTCATGGCTCCAAATCCGGCTGCGCACAGGGACACAAGAGAGAGAAAGATATTACTCGAAACGGCAAAAATTGCGATCCCTACAGCAAACAGAAAGATGGTGAAAATGATCAGCTTTCCAAGACCAACAACACTTTTACGTGATGCAAGATAGACGGTACCGGCAAGAGCGCCACACCCAGACGCCGTCATGAGGAAACCGAAGGTATGAGCGCCGCCGTGAAGAACTTCTTTTGCGAATACAGGAATCAGTACTGCATAGGGCATCCCCGTTAAGCTCACCAGGGCAATCAGCAGCAGGATGCTTCGGATAGGGCCGAATCCATAAGCGTAGGTAAAGCCTTCCCGAAGTTCATGAAATACGTTCCGCCTTTGTTTCAGATGTTGTGGGATAGGATTAAGGCGCATAGCAACAAGTGCCACTAATACTGCCAAGTAGCTGATGCTGTTTAAGACAAAACAAGCGCCTTCACCGACTGAGGCAACCAGAAGTCCTGCTATGGCAGGGCCAATAAGACGAGCACCATTTACCATTGATGAATTCAGGGCTATAGCGTTCCCGAGGTCTTCCCGCTGGTACACCATCTCGACAACGAAAGACTGACGAATCGGGATATCAAAGGCATTGACAACTCCGAGGAGCAGACTGAGCACGACAATATGCCAAACCTGCACTGTGCCAGATAAGACAACGGCAGCAAGTAAAGCAGCCTGGAGCATGGCGAGTGCCTGGGTAATAATTAGCAGACGCCTCCGATTCCACCGGTCAGCAAGCACTCCTGCAACAGGAGCAAACAAAAAAGTAGGTATTTGGCTGGTAAAACCGACAACGCCGAGCAGGAATACAGAGCCTGTTATACGATATACCAGCCAACTCATGGCGACCTGTTGCATCCATGTGCCGACCATGGAAACACTTTGACCAGCGAGAAAGAGTCGGTAGTTTCTGGAGCGCAACGCCCTCAACAGGTTTTTTATTCCTGAAATGTTTGTTTCAGTGGAATTTGTCATTATATTCTGTATGCACGCCGTTCTGACAATAGAAAGAGGAATTGATACGGAACCGGGAGTTTAACGCTTTAAACTATGTAACTATAGCAATAGAGGCAGCAACGCAAACATATTTCCGAACACTACTGAGCGAAGTGTACCATGTTCTGGATAAACTGGTCACACCTGCGCGATGCAGGCAGGAGAGTCAAAGCGTGGACTTTTCACCAAGTCAGGCACCTTATGGGCGGTCATTTCAACGGTGGGGGTAACGCCGTCTATTGGTTCACGTTCTATGGTCAATGCAAGCAATTTGCTTCAGGCGCGACTGGGAAAAGCCTGAGTGATCAGACTCCTGGCAAAGAAACGATAACGTTCATAGCCAGCTCAGAAACGGTATCCGAGCCCCAGGAGGAAGATGTCAGTGTCTTTGTCGTAGTTGGTGACAATACGATTCATTATAAAGCGAAGTGAAAGGTCAGGGTTGAAACCAAAGTCCCTGACACTTGCTGTCACCGATATGACACCGGATGCAAAACCGGTCCCTCCTTGATCTGAATTCGTTACTTTCCTTTTGTCGATGGCAAAATAGCCGCCAAATCCGCCACCCAAGGAGAGCTTTTCGTCAAGGAATGCCCGAGCGAGCCAGAACTGGGCGAGAGCCCCATTGCGCCGGATCAGGTCGTTGTCACCTTCATTCAGCCACGCCGCGCTGACGTCAAGGTAACGTAAAAGCCCTCTCCGGTACTCGATGCAGGTGGCAACTGATTTGGGGGAACCGGGATTGTTGACGACCGTCTGGCCGACATAAACGGAGAGTTCGTTGTCGGTTGTCCGTTCCCGCTGTCTCGGTGGTGTTGGCAACGGTCCAGGCGAAAGTGGAGGGTCGAGCTGGTAGCCCAGGCCGACGAGAGCTGTGAAGGTGTCCATGCTCCTGCCGGTGGCGACCCAATTGACCCTCCCCTGGAGCAGGAAACGGGATTTGGTATAGAGAGTGGCGGAGGCTGAGATGAGGCCGCCCACGTCGTGGTCATCTTTGGCAACGCCGTTGATGAGTGTGGTATCGGCATAGAGGTAAGGTCCGGCGCCGACGGCAAGCGACAGTCGGCGATCCAGGACGTTGACCCGCCCCCAAAGCATGATCGGTGCGAGACCGTCTCTGTGGTGGTTCGGCAGGTGTCCCTCATTCAGATAGGAAGCGCTTGCGGCGAAGTTTTCCCCCAGTCCTTCCCGGTATTCAACCTGGTAGGCAAAGGAATGGTAAGGGCTGTCAATCTTATTGGTCACGCCGTACAGGCCGAACAACTCCCCCGCAATCGCTGCCGCCGGATCAACAACGGAGAGCAGAAGCAGAAGGAACAGATACGCAAGAGACCCCAAAAAACAGGATAACAAGCCCGAATAACAAGATCTTGTCCGCACTTCCAAATACGCCGCCATTTTTTGCCCCCCCTCCGTTGCTCATTCGGTTTGTCTGCAGTTTCAGCAATATCCCGGCCGGAAACAGCCGTATTGTAAAGACCGGGAGCGCACGTTAACCTGCACAGTCAGCGGAACCAGTGGCATGTTGTTAGCAACGACACCGCACACAAGGTGGCAGAGAGTGCGTATATTTGTCTAAGCCAAGAAGAACTATAGGCTCGTATCACCTGTCATACCGGTCGCTGCCCCCTCGATTGATCTATTTCGGCAAGTGTAATCTCGGCAAGTCTACCCAGGGCGTGGTGCCGGTTGCCGCAAACAACACGGCCTCGACCCGCCCAGAGCAGTTAGGAAAAAAATAAATGTATAGGCAGATTTAAGTAATCTTTTGTCACAGCATAGTTAAATTCGCAACAGTTTGATTGAGTTTGTTTGACATAAAAAAATATTTCAATATAATTAGTATTGCCAAACTCTGAGTGATCAGGGGTCGGAAAGCCAACGGGACTTGGAATGGAATTATTGATTCAGTTTTTATCTGAATCGGATTCTTTGCA
Source organism: Desulfuromonadaceae bacterium (assembly GCA_028686055.1). Taxonomy (GTDB): domain Bacteria; phylum Desulfobacterota; class Desulfuromonadia; order Geobacterales; family Pseudopelobacteraceae; genus JACRCG01. The sequence continues at coordinate 1,563 of JAQUCU010000058.1, read as the reverse complement.
TGTTTCAATTATTTCATTATCCAAGTTAGCCGGGTTGCCGTTTTCAACCATCTGTATGGTTGCAAACGTATAACCCGGCTTTTTTATTTGGCCGGATGAGGAAAGGAGTGGTGGGTATCGAAGGTGTTGCTTGTTATCAACCTTTAACCAACAAAAGGAGAATATTATGAAAACAAACAAAATCACACAAATGATCTATGTCATCTTATCAGTAGTCGTCTTTACACTAAGCGGCTGTGGAGGAGGGGGTAGTTCTACTCCTACGGTCTCTACGGTCTCTGGGGTCGCATCGAGCGGAGCGCCTATGGCAGGCAAAGTATTTCTGAAAGATTCTGCAAACAGCCCTGAAATGAACACCACTATCAATGCACAAACCGGCGCCTTCTCATTCAATGTTACTGGTAAAACCGCCCCCTATATGCTCAGGGCCGGCACGCTCTATTCAATGAGGAACGGTCCTGGGACTGCCAACATCAATCCTCTGACGCATCTGATAGTGGCGGATGCGGCAGGCTTTACCAATATGTCATCCATGAACGCTTTTTACAATAATCCTAATGGTACGCAAATGGGTACCATTTCTGCCAACATCAGTGCATCACTGCAGCTGATGCAACAAAAGATGGCGGCATTGCTGAATGCATACGGAGTAGCCAACGCAGACCCGATTACAGGACCGATCACTATCGGCCAGGGAATGGATAGGATGTTCGATGACGTGAAAATGACTATCGATGCCAGCGGCAACGTAACCATGATGTATGTAAGTGGTACTCAATTATATACAGGTACAATGGCAGATATGTCGACAGGCACTATGATGAATGGCAATATTACTACGCCGACGGTTAGCGGCATAACTATTACTCCTAGTTCCGTCAACATGGTAATGAACGTCTCTAATCCTCCTACACAACAGTTTACAGCCAATATTCCCGTGACCTGGTCGGTAACTCCGGGCGGGGGGACTATTAATGCAACCAGCGGACTCTACACAGCGCCTAATGTACAGGGGATGTTTTTGGTTACTGCAACCAGTACTGCTGATTCTACTAAATCAGCTACAGCCACCGTACAAATGGGAAGCGGTGGTATGATGATGTAAATGTCATCTTGGCATAGGGGTAGAGCTGGAAGGGGACAGAGGGTGAACCCCCTACTCCCTTGGTAATAGAGTGCCAAGAAAGGAGAGTGTCATGAAAATGCTACTTACAGTCGAATTTCCTTTTGAGCCCTTTAACACCTTGGTCAGAAGCGGGAAGGTGGGCGAGATTATTGCTCGTATCCTCGAAACAATCAAGCCGGAGACAGCCTACTTCACTGAGCAAGACGGACAACGCGGTGGAATCTTCGTTATAAATGTACAAAACTCGTCAGATGTGCCCTCGTTTGCGGAACCGTTCTTTCTCAACTTCAACGCCATTTGTAAATTTCGCATTCTGATGAGTCTAGGGGATTTACAAAAGGCAGGTCTGGAAGAGCTCGGTAAGAAGTGGGTGTGAGACCAGTCTAACGCAGCCACAAAAAAAGACGCTACACGGCTTAATCGCGTAGCGTCCCTGA
>JAQUCU010000258.1 GCA_028686055.1 Desulfuromonadaceae bacterium | reverse complement strand
CATGGCACGCCGGATTATGCGGGTCGCGCCCGTCAGCCGTTTTGCCGCAGGCGGTGCATTCATAGCGGTAGAAGGAAAAGCCGCAGTTGCGACAGAACAGCTTATGCGGATTGCCGCTCTGCGGAATGATGTGGGCGGAGCCACAGATCAGGCAGATGGTCGCCATCTCCGGCGAGTTCCTGATGCCGTCGCGATGCTTGCGGTAGTGGTCGAACAGTTTGTTTGCCGTGTCCCTGTCAAGTGGCTCCATAGTATTCCTCCCAAACGATAGCCAGTCGTCTGCAAATTTGTTGCCGGATTTGAAATCCGTTCACGATCTCAGACGATTATGCCACGCCGCCACCCCCGCACTGAATTGATCATCCAGAGACCATCAGCCCGCTTCAGGTCGGCGGGATAGAGAATGCTTTCAACAATTCTGTCCAGTTCAAGCAGCTCCTGCCGCAGCACCCCCGGCAACAGACCGCAGATGAGCGGGGGCGTCACAAACCGCCCCTCCAGTTTTACAACCAGATTATGATAACTCCCCTCTGTCAACTGGCCATGTTCATTAAGCAGCAGCACGTCGTCACAATCGGGACGGCATGACCGGGCTGTGTCGAGCAGCTCTCGCCGCGTGGTTTTATGGTAACGCATGATATCATGTGAATCGATTTTTATGGTGCTGACGCCGATTCGCAGCGCAGCACCGCTTTCCGGCAACGGTTCTGATGAGATATCAAGAGTGGCGTCTGCCGAGAGGAGAAGGCGCACCTTGCACAGGCCGGGCGTTTGGGCGGCATGATCTGAAAGCGCTTGTCGTACCTTTTCTCGATCACAATAAAAACCAAAATATTCAGCTGAATCTGCCAGGCGGGTTATGTGTTGATCCAGAAGAGTGTAGGTGCCGTTCTCCAGCCGCAACGATTCGATCAACCGTATGCCATCCTCTTGGCGCTTGATAAATGCCCCCTTGCTCAAACATTCGGCATATTCCAGTGACGCCTTCGAATCCCAGGTAACGGCACTTCCAACCCCCATCGTCAGGGTGTTTGAGTGTGAGTCATGCAGCAAGGTGCGAATGGCCACTGAAAATAACGCTTCGCCACCGGGGGCTACGCAGCCAATTGCCCCGCAGTAGACCCCGCGCGGCGAGTTTTCAAGTTCGGCGATTATTTCCATACTGCGCCGTTTCGGAGCTCCGGTTACCGACCCGCACGGGAACAGGGCTCGAAAAATGCCGGTCAAGGTGGTGTCTGGACGGAGTTGCGCGGAAATAGTGGAGGTCATCTGGTGGACGGTCGGATATGTTTCCACTTCGAAGAGGGATTCTACCTTTACGGAGCCGGTCTCGGCCACAATGCCGAGATCGTTGCGCAGCAGGTCAACGATCATCAGGTTCTCGGCTCTTTCCTTGGGGTTGTTGCGGAGTTGCCTGATGGCGGCACGATCTTCTCCTGCCCAGCGACCGCGCTGCACGGTGCCTTTCATGGGACGGGTGGTAATAGTGCCATCCTTCAATGAAAAAAACAGCTCCGGCGAAGCCGAAAGTATGGTGAATCTGCCAATGTCCAGGTATGCACAAAACGGGGCCTGTTGCGCCGGGCCAATTCGCGCGTACACATCATGCAGATTTCCTGAGAAAGTCCCCTGCAGGGTGAAGGTGTGATTTACCTGATAACAGTCACCAGCGGCTATGTAATCGTGGATGCGCTCTATTTCCCCTGCATACTTTGCCAAGCTTTTCCGTGCTTCAAGGGACACTTCCGCTGGTGAGGCACAAAGTCCCTCGCCGGCCGCCACGCTGTGCCGTTCCCGGAAGAGGGCAAACCAGGCCAGCGGCAGGCCTTCAAGCGGTGGAGTAGAGGGGAGATCCGGATTTAGTGCGGAAGCCGCTTCGTAGGCAACGAAGCCGACCGCATACAGACCGTCTGCTGCAGCTTGTTCTACCTGGGCCAGAACAGTGACGACCTCGTGGATGCGAGTCGCGACAACGGTCTTGACGTAGCCGCCGAAACGCCACGAAGAAGCAAAACGCCCTCCACCGAAGGCGTCCAATCTGATTGTGGGAGAGTCGGACATTATGCAGTTTCCCTTTTGGTTGACACTTGAATATAAAAACCGCCGGCCATCTTTCGCCTTAATCAACTCATTAAAGCCCGCACTATGTACCTGAACCGGGAGAATGGTCAAATTATCATACGCACTACCGCAAAGACAAAAAAATGCATGGTTACTTTTTAGGCACCGGACCGGCTTGTGCCCGCCGGACGTAACGGTGTTGCCGGGTTTGTACCCCAGGGCCTGCACCATTTTAGCGCCTTGATTATTTTCTGGCCATACGCTATATACATAAAAATATAACGATAGTGGTGTTAATTGCATAACATGCCGTATTTAAAAGTATTTATTATTTATTCCGAATTGGCATGCAGTATGTAGAGGAATAATGCAATAAATACTCAGAAGTGACTATATAACTCATGACTTGTACTGGATGGTGCCCTTGGGAGGATTACTGATACATGAGAGACCGAAAGAACGTAATTGAGCTGGACGGTAGCCTCTGGTTTCACCGGTCCGACCGCAAATATTTGGGGGAGGATCGCATTCGTCTGCTGGAAATGATCGACGAGCTGGGGTCGATCACCAAGGCCGCCAAAGCCGTCGGCATCAGCTACAAGACCGCCTGGGACACGGTCAACCTGATTAACAACCTGGCTGAGAAACCGTTGGTCGATCGCCTGACCGGTGGCAAAGGGGGAGGCGGCACCAGTCTTACCGCCGCTGGGAAGAAGATCGTCACGCAGTATAAAACCATTCAGGAAGAACATCGCAAATTCCTGGACAACCTGGAAAACAGGCTCGGCGATACCGAAAGCCTGTACCAATTTTTACGGAGGATATCCATGAAAGTCAGTGCACGTAATACATTTACCGGAACCGTCACTAACATTACCAAGGGAGCTGTCAACGCCGAAGTCACCCTGTCCCTTAAAGGCGGCGTTCCATTGACAGCCGTCATCACCAATGGCGCTATCGACAACCTGGGGCTGAAAACCGGTGCGGAAGCCTATGCCATCATTAAGGCCAGTTCGGTCATCATCGGCACAGACCTGCATGATGCAAAGCTCAGTGCCCGCAATATTTTCTGTGGAACCATTTCCACGATCATCGAGGGGCCGGTCAACACCGAGGTGGATGTTGAAATCGGCGGCGGCAACACCGTCAGTGCCGTCATTACTCATGACAGCGCCAAGCGTCTTGAACTGAAAGTCGGCGGTCATGCCTGCACCCTGTTCAAGGCATCAAGCGTCATAATCGGCGTCAGCTGATACAAACAAGGGACATCAATGGTGCTGTCCCTTGTTTGTGGTGCATCGTTGTATTATTTAAACTATAACGAATCACGGAAAGGGGTTATATGATCACGTGTCTTCCTGACAGCGATATCGAGC
>JAQUCU010000257.1 GCA_028686055.1 Desulfuromonadaceae bacterium | reverse complement strand
TATGATACTTTTTATGAATTTCTTTTAATTGAGGATTGGTTACATGAGTATAAACCTGAGTTGTAGTAATATTCTTATGTCAAAGAAGTTCTTGAATTGCTCTAAGGTCTGCTCAATTCTCGAGAAGAGTAGTTGCGAAGGAATGTCTTAATGTATGTGCAGAAATATCTTTTAGAATTCAAGCTTTGAGTGAATATGCCTTAATCATATTTGTTATAAAAAATCTAGTTAATCTAGTGTCCGTATCTGATAAATTACTTTCATTTTCTTCACTGTAATTATGTCTTATAAAAAGTGAAGGGAAGTGATCGTTTCTTGCACTAAGATAAGATTCAATTAGACTTCTAGATATATCTGTAAGATAAACAACTCTTACTTTTCATCATTTTCATCTAACTGCGAATTCTTGGGTCTTAAGATTAACATCTCGAATATTAAGAGCAACTAATTCTGATATACGAAGGCCTGTAGAATAAATACATTCCATAATTGCAATATCTCTTATTCATTGAATTGAGCTTGTATCGACAATATCAAATAATCTTGCAACCTCACTTTTATTAAGGAATTCCACTTTTCTATCTTGTTGTTTGATTAAATCAATTAAAACAGAATCCAGAACTATAAATCATTGTTTTTTAAGATATTTAAAAAATGTACGAAGGGAAATCATATATGCATTGACTGTTTTGATATTAAGATTCTGTTCACTAATAGTAAATCTAAAATTATTGAGGATTTCCATATCAATATCTTCAATTTTCCAGTCAAAATATCATAAAAGTTCATTTAAATTAGTGCGTTTTTGCTTTATTAAAGGGGGTTCTGTAGGAAAAGACAGGAATAAAAATTTATAATCAATGTTCTTTGTCAATTCATTATCAAGATAACAAACAAACTTCCAAATATGAAAACTATATTGTTCAATAGTCTTTGGGCTTGCGTTCCTATTTATCTTCAGATAAATAATGAATTTTTGTAGTGCTTCTATCAGATTCATAGGCTTATTTGTTAGGAATTAAGAGGGAAGAATGGGTATTTTTATTTTTATGATATGGAATTTTTGTATCAATTGCAAAATATGCATATATACTTAGAAGCAATATTGTAATTATTGCAGCACGAAATCATTTAAAAATATTTTCTTTAATTTTTTTCTTATCCATACCAAGGGAAGTATTAATTAATATTTCTAATACATCACATAATGTAACTTATGTGATGTATTTTGTATATAATAATGATAATATATTTAATTTCAAATAATTTATATAAAAACTTTTTAAAAAATAATGTAAAATTAGTTCTAGTTTTATCATTCCAGGCTCCGACCCGGAATCTATTAAAATTGAGATTTAGTATAATTACAATTAAATCAAGAATTTACAAAAAATATCCGTATAAATTTCAATTCTGACGATACAAACTACCAAAAAAACAAAAAAACCTCAAAAAACGCAAATTTTGAGGTTTATCTATTTTAATGGCTTTGTTAAGGGATTTATTTAATTATTATTACCGAACCAGATAAAACTTCTACAGACGAACCTGTTTGTTCTATATTTTTCATATTTCTTTCTAATAAATCACTTTGAGATGAACCTGTAAAATATGTATTATCTAAATTTAATTCAAATTCATTAATTGTTCTTTCAGATGAACCTGTAATTGTAATATTATCCATATTTCTTTTTCATAATTCATTAAGTCATGAATTTGATTGGATATTAGTTGAACCATTTGAAATTGTTCAACTATAAATAACTCAAGTATTGTTCAAAAGTATTCAATTAGAATCAGTTTCTCATGATTGATACCTAATATTCGCAGAACCTTTTATTCATAATTCCGGATTAATATAATTTGGTGAATCATTATTTAAAGATGATGATTGCGATTCTATATTTTCAATAATTCAAGGTTTTGTACTTATATTAGTACTATTACAAGATTGTAATAGTACTAATATAATTGGCAATAAAATAAAGTATTCTTTCACAATAAATATTAATTAAATACTAAATTTTAAAAATTAGAGATTTGTATTTATTTTAATTTAGAAAATTTTTCTTGTAATTTATGAAGTTGTTCTTGGGCTTGCAATTTTTTATCTTGTTCAATTCTTACAACATGTTCTGGTGCATTTTTAATGAATTCACCATTTAATAATTTTTGATCAAGTTTATGAATATATTCTTTTTTGTTCTCAATTTGTTCTTTTAATCTATTTTTTTCATCTTCAGTATTTATATTTTCACCTAGATCTATATAAATATCAATATTACCAACAACTCAATAAACAAAATCATCCTCTGAAATTTTCTTATTTTTATCAGCAACTTCCAGATTATTTATTTTGGCAAGTCATTTAAGTATAACTTCATTATCTGTAATGATATCAGTATTTGCTTTAGTGGAGACAAAAATCGCATTAATTTTTACTCAAGGATTGATTCATTTTTCTGCTCTTATATTACGTATAGTTTTAATTATTTCATATATTATACTTATGTTTTTCTCGGTTTTTAAATCCTTTTTTAATCATAAAGTAGGCCAAGTATTATCTATTAAGTCTTCCCCACTCCTTAATTTACCATATAATTCCTCGGTAACAAAAGGAATATATGGATGCCATAATTTAAGAATTGTAAGTATGCAGAATGATAATATGCATTCACTGTATTTTGATTCATTTTTTGTTAATTTGTATTCTTCAATGAAAAAATCAGCAAATTCATCTTTTGTAAATGCAAGTAATTCTTCTCATGCTATAGAAAAACTATATTTTTCCATAGCATTTGTCATGGTTTCAATAATTCAAACAAGTCTTGAGATTATCCATTTTTCATGCATAGAAAAATATTCATAACTATCTTCTATTTCTTTTTTTAATTCATCATAAGTCTTTGAGATTTCTCATATATTAGCATGTACGAATCTTGAAATATTCCATAATTTATTAAGGAAAATAGAATAATTTTCTACATTTTTAATAGAAAAATTCATATTATTACCAGGAGTATTCCCTATTACCAAAGCCAATCTTAGTGCATCTGTACTATATTCTTCAATTATCTCAATTGGATTAATGCCATTACCTAGAGATTTGCTCATTTTTCTTCACTTTTCATCCAAAACAAGACCATTAAGATATATTGTTTTGAATGGAGTTTCTCATGTATATTCATAACTCATAAGTAACATTTTGATTACCCAAAAAGTTAAAATATCATGTCAAGTTTCTAGAACTTGAGCTGGATAAAACTTTTTAAATAATTCAGATGGTTTTTCTACATTCCAATCTAGAATTGAATAAGGCCAAAGAGAACTAGAAAACCAAGTATCAAGAACATCTTCATCTCTTTTTACATTGTCTTTTCAGTATTTATCATATACACCTTGTTCATCTTCAGAAACAGCAACTAATTCTCAAGTATTTACAT
>JAQUCU010000256.1 GCA_028686055.1 Desulfuromonadaceae bacterium | reverse complement strand
CATTATTTTGACTGTACACAATTATACGCCTTGCCAAAGCCGGTCCGATTCCGGGCAGGCGAATAAAATCAGCTTCACTCATCGTTGAAATATCGAGCGGTATCCCCAGAACCATCCGCTCGGGAACAGTCATCTGCCCCATAGCCAGCAAAAAAGACCCGTCAGGCTGTACAGACAGATTAACAGCAGACCCATTCCGCAAATAACGTACCGCTGAAGGGATGCTCTCATACCGTTTCAGTGGCGACTTCCAACCCGCCAATACAATGACGCTATTGGTCACAGAATTGACAGGCACATCATATACACCAGGGTGAAGTACTTCTCCGCTGACCTTAACGTGTATTCTCCCGCTCGATAAAACACGAAAAATCGTACGAGCAGGAATTTCCCGACTCGCACGGTTTTTCATTACTACCGGTACAAAAAGCAGCGCTGCACATAATACCATTACGAACCGCTGCATTGTTTCTGTTCTCAGTTTATTCTTCCGATTTATGCAGTTTGTAATCGATACTGTCAATCAGAGCCTGATAAGAAGCATCGATAATGTTGTCAGAAACGCCAACGGTACCCCAACGGGAATGTTTGTCACCGGATTCTATCAGCACACGTGTTGACGAGGCGGTTCCCTGACCAGCGGGAAGAACGCGCACCTTGTAGTCAAGGAGCTTCACTTCCTTTAATTTGGGGTAGAACTTTTCCAACGCCTTGCGGATAGCGTTATCAAGCGCATTAACCGGACCGCTCCCTTCGGCGGCAGTGTGCTCCACTTTCCCGCCGACCTTAACCATGATAGTCGCCTCTGCCGCCGGCTTCTGGTCCTCGCCCCGCTTTTCATCTATCACCCGGAAACCGAGAACTGTGAAGAACTTCTTGTGAGCGCCAAGCGCCTTTTTCATCAGCAGTTCAAATGATGCCTCGGCTCCTTCAAACTGATAGCCGCGGTTCTCCATGTCCTTGATGTTATCGAGTATCTCCAGAGTGACCGGATCTTTGCTGTCCAGATTTATGTTGAATTCTTCCGCTTTGGCAAGAATGTTGGAACGGCCTGACAGATCGGAAATCAGTACGCGGGTGCAGTTGCCGACCAGCTCCGGACGCATATGTTCATATGTTTCCGGATGACGCTGGATAGCGCTGACATGCACCCCACCCTTATGGGCAAAAGCCGAGTTGCCGACGTAGGCCTGATGCTTATCCGGAGATATATTTGCCAGCTCGTACACATAGCGGGAGACCTCCCGCAGATGGCGCATCTGTTCGTCAGTGATGCACTCCTTCTTCATCTTTGCCTTCAGTGCCGGGATAATTGAACAGAGATTGGCATTACCGCACCGTTCGCCGAAACCGTTGATAGTCCCCTGGACCTGTACGATGCCCTGCTCGACCGCAATCATGGTGTTAGCTACGGCGCATTCGCTGTCATTGTGGGTATGGATGCCGAGCGGGGTCTTTATATGTTTTTTAACCGTCCTGATGATTTCAGCGATCTCGAACGGCATCGTACCGCCATTGGTGTCACACAGAATGATGCAGTCAACATTGGCATTTTCGGCGGCCTGAAGGGTCTTGATGGCGTACTCGGGATTGGCCTTGTAACCGTCGAAGAAATGTTCGGCATCATAAAAAACTTCCGGTGCATGTTTTTTTAGATATTCCAGTGAATCAAAAATCAGCTCCAGATTCTCTTCCAGCGAAATACGCAACGCCTCGCGCACATGAAAATCCCAGGTTTTGCCAAAAATTGTAATCGCATCCGCTTCAGCTTTTACCAGAGTTATGATATTACTGTCTTTGTCCGGCGTCACCTTGGCACGGCGGGTAGAGCCAAACGCTGCAATCCTGGCCTGAGCCAACTTTTCTTTCTTGATATCCTTGAAAAAGGAGACATCTTTGGGGTTGCTCCCCGGCCATCCCCCCTCAATATAATGAACACCCAATTCGTCAAGCTTGTGGGCAATGCGGATTTTATCCTCGACCAGAAAGGAGATGTCTTCAGCCTGGGTACCATCCCGCAGGGTTGTATCGTACAACTTGATTAAACTCATGAGTGCCTCCCGAAAGCAGTAAAAATCACTGCTTTTTATGATCGAATAGAATTGTGTTCCGTTTTAGCTGTTTTTTACGTATTTTTCAACTAAAACGGCCGACTGTTTTTCCTTGACCGGTGCTACGGGACATCTTACCCTGTGAAAATGACTTCTGACTTGACATCAGCCCCAATACCCCAACTTATCAGACGTCTGGCGATACCCGCAGGAACCGGTTTTTTTTTCAATACCATGTTCAATGTCGTAGACACCTGGTATGGCGGCCAGCTTTCGACCAGCGCACTCGCCGCCATGTCAATCTCCTTCCCGGTTTTTTTCCTGATCCTGGCAATCGGCAGCGGCGTATCAAGCGGTGCAACCACGCTGATCGGCAACGCCATCGGGGGCAAAAATAATGAAGAAGCCAGGCGCTACCTGTCCCAGTCGCTCTCATTCGCCCTGATCCATGCGCTGATACTGACCGTAGCCGGCCTGACCCTTGCTCCCAGGATTTTCATGCTGATGGGTGCCCGTGGGGAGTATCTCTCTCTTGCCTTAAATTACATGAACGTTATTTTTGCCGGCAGCTCCTTTTTCCTGCTTAACTTCGTGATGAACGCCATTCTCAACTCACACGGCAATACGATTGCGTACCGCAATTTCCTGATCGTCGGTTTTTTTCTCAACCTGATTCTTGATCCGTTGTTTATGTACGGCTGGGGCGGATTTCCGGCGTTGGGCCTGGCGGGAGTCGCACTTTCAACGGTTTTTATCCAGTGCCTCGGAAACTTTTATCTTTTCAGACAACTATCTAAAACCGGCAGCATGCCATCCTTCAGCCTTGCCGATATCATTCCTCGCTGGAGTTACTACCGCGAGCTTTTCAGGCAGGGTTTTCCCTCGGCGATGAACATGATGACAGTCTCTCTCGGCATCTTCATTATCACCTGGTTTGCAGGACGCTTTGGCGAGCAGGCTGTCGCAGCCTATGGCATCGGCACGCGCATTGAACAGATTGCGCTGCTGCCGGTCATGGGTTTGAATATATCTACCCTGGCCCTGACCGCACAGAATTTCGGGGCAGAAAGAATCGACCGCATCCGCGAAACTGTCCGGTCCTCACTGCGCTTCGGCGTCCTGTTTGCTCTCTGCGGAACTGCAGCAGCACTTCTGTACCGCCGTGAATTAATGGGGTTCTTCACAACCGATTCCTCAGTTATTAACGCCGGCGCCGGGTTTCTTGCCGTAGAAGCATTGGTAATGCCGGCGTATGTTTTGCTTTATATCAACGTGTCCGTCATGCAGGGAATAAGGATGCCTCTGTTTGGCCTCGCTGTCGGGCTCTATCGGCAGATTGCCGGACCCGCCTTTGTATTCCACCTGTTCACAACAGTCATGGGATTAGGACTGG
>JAQUCU010000057.1 GCA_028686055.1 Desulfuromonadaceae bacterium | reverse complement strand
TTTCTGCGCCCCTCTGCCGGACAGGTCTGCTGGGAGAAAACCCCGCTCGATTACAACAGGAGGGGGATGCGGGATCTGCGTTCCCGGGTCGGCCTGGTGTTCCAGAATCCGGACAGTCAGCTCTTTTCGGCCAGCGTGCGGGAGGATGTTTCTTTTGGTCCCATGAACCTTGGCCTGGAGAAAAAAATCGTTCGGGAACGCGTCGCAGAGGCGCTCCTGGCCGTGGGAATGACCGAGTCCGCCGATAAACCGGTACACAACCTGAGTTACGGCCAAAAAAAACGGGTCTGCATCGCCGGAGTTCTTGCCATGCAGCCCGATGTGCTTGTGCTTGACGAACCGATGGCCGGACTGGATACCGCCATGCAAACAGAGCTGACGGCCGTCCTCGAACGGCTGCACGCCTCCGGAATGACGATTATCATCGCGACCCATGACCTCGATTTCGCCTATGGATGGGCGGACGAGGTGTTTGTGCTGCAGTCGGGACGACTGCTGGCCCACGGCCTACCGGCGGTGGTGCTCCAACAGGCGGATGTTCAGAACGAACTGGGCGCGGCGCCGCTGGTGGCGGAAATTACCCGTACACTCTCCTTGATTGGCATCGATCTTCGTGATAAGGGATATCTGCCACGCAGTAAAAGTGAACTATTAAAGGCAATCATCGCACAATCCAGACAGGAGAATACACCATGATTATCGTAACCGGAGGAGCAGGCCTGATCGGCAGTTCGGTGGTTCAGCGTCTGAACGAACTCGGCAGGGAAGACATTCTGATTGTGGACCACCTCGGCCACACCGACAAATGGCGCAACCTGGCACCGCTCCGTTTCATGGATTACCTGGAAAAAGACGCGTTTGAAAGACTGCTTGACGACGGCTCGCTGGCGGGGCGCCTGACCGGCAATCAGACACTGGAAGCGGTCATCCATCTTGGCGCCTGCTCGACCACAACCGAACCGGACGCCACCTACCTCATCCGCAACAACTTTGAATATACCCGCAAGCTGGCGCTTGCTGCACTGGCGGCAGATGCCCGTTTCATCTACGCATCCAGCGCCGCAACCTATGGTGACGGCGAGCACGGTTTTGTCGATGACGACAGCCAGCTGCCGCTGCTCCGGCCGATGAACATGTACGGTTACTCCAAGCATCTGTTCGACCTCTGGGCAATGCGCCAGGGTGTTCTGAAGAACATTGTCGGCATAAAATATTTCAACGTGTATGGCCCCAATGAACAGCACAAAGGCGAAATGCGTTCGCTCGTCCTGAAGGCATATGAGCAGATCGGCGCCACCGGCACACTCCGGCTGTTCAAGTCACATCGCCCTGAGTACGGCGATGGCGAGCAACTGCGCGACTTTATCTATGTAAAAGATGCCGCGGCGATGACTCTCCACTTCCTCCGGAACGATGGCGCCAACGGCATCTTCAACGTCGGCGGAGGCACAACCGTCAGCTGGAACCGGCTGGCGCGCGCCGTGTTCAGCGCCATGGAGCGGCCGGTGAATATCGAGTATATAGACATGCCGACATCGATCCGCAGCACCTACCAGTACCTGACCTGCGCAGAAACCGCAAAGATCCGTGCTGCGGGTTACGCAGAGCCGGTTACTCCGGTAGAAGAAGCGGTATCCGATTACATCAGAAACTATCTCATCCCCGGCAAGCGGTTGGGTGACTGACCGGGGCATTACGCCCGGTCGGCTGCAACTACGTTTCGCAATTAAATTATTATGCAGTTTATTCCACATCTGACAGGTATCCCATGTCCCTCGCAGAACAGGTATTGGAAGGCAACATCCGCGCAGCCGCAAGATTAATGCGTGACATAGACGATGACCGCCCCCAGGTTATTGATGAGCTGAAACGGCTCTATCCGCACACCGGCAGCGCCTATATAATCGGCATTACCGGGCCTCCGGGCGCCGGTAAATCTACGCTGGTAGATCAACTGACCGCCTCGTTTCGCAATCAGGGGAAAAAAGTAGGCGTCGTTGCTATCGATCCGACCAGCCCCTTTACCGGCGGTGCGATCCTTGGTGATCGGATCCGGATGAACCGCCACTCCTGCGACGAAGGGGTTTTCATCCGCAGTCTGGCCACACGCGGGGCACTGGGGGGGCTTTCGCGCTCGACCTCCGATGTCGCCCTGGTAATGGATGCCCTGGGAATGGATATCATTATCATTGAGACTGTCGGAGTCGGACAGGACGAGGTGGACATCGTCAAGGAGGCCCACACGACCTGCGTGGTCATGGTGCCGGGACTCGGTGATGACATTCAGGCAATCAAGGCCGGAATCCTCGAAATTGGCGATATCTTTGTCGTCAACAAGGCCGACCGGGAAGGTGCAGACAGGACGGCCAGAGAGCTGAGCAACATGCTCGATATGCGTCGTGCCGTCGAGGGGAAGTGGAATCCCCGGGTTATGAAAACCGAGGCACAGCGCGGCACCGGCATCGAAGATCTGACGAATGAAATTCTGGCCCACCGCGCTTTTTTCCTGTCAAGCGGAACTATTAACGAATTTCTGCGCGAACGCAATCAGCGACATTTCATGGGTATCCTGCGCGACACACTATTCAAAAAGGCTCTGCTGTTCATGGCGGATAACAACCTTTGTATCAGGGTTGAGACGGACATGAACAATCACCGCATAGACCCTTATTCCGCCGTTGAAAAGATTATCTCAAAAATGATGCAGGACAGTGCCGATCGCGTTTAATGTTTATACGTTGAATTTTTCCCGAATTAATCTATACTTTGCCAAGTACATCTGATTGCCCTGCACTGAAAGGCAGGAAAGTCCTTCAACAAACTGGCTTCAGTCAGAACGGTACAGATACCACTTCTATATTTTTAACGGAGAACAATGATGTCATTAAGCGGAATAGCCCTTATAATTATAGCTGTAGCGCTCTGTATTCTGGTACTGACACTGATCCCGACTCTCCTGACAATTAAACGGACCGCCGCATCGGTTGGGGAACTGGCAGGGATGGTTCATGGCGAGCTGAAACCGACACTGCAGGAACTGACAGGAGTACTGGCGGAATTAAAAACCGTTGGCGGCGGCATGGCCGAGTACAACGATGATGTCAGACGCTTCATGACAGAGCTGGGGGAAACAGGCAACAATCTGCACACGATCAACCGCACGGTCGGTGTTGTAACAGGCGCTCTCAACACTACTTCGGCCTGGGTGACAGGAGCCAGAGTGGCAGGAAAATACGTGCTTGAACGTTATCTAAAAAAAAGAGGAGGTATGTAATCATGTCTGACAAATGTGACGTATCAGCAGGAACTGTATTGGCATCATTTGTAGCCGGGGCAGCAATAGGGGCAGGTCTTGCCCTGTTGTATGCACCCAAAAGCGGTCGTGAAATGCGTGAGAACATTGCCGACCTGACGGAAGATGCAGTAGACAAGATCAAGGAATACGCCAAGGAAGCACAGGAAAAGATCAAGAACGCCGTCGAGGACGGCAAGGAAGCCTTCGTGGAAAAGAAATCTGTACTGGCATCTGCAATTGAGGCTGGTCGAGAGGCGATGCAGAAAGAGCGGACTGCTGAGCAGTAGTCAGAACAGGCATTAATTTAAAAGCCCACTCCGGTGGGCTTTTTTATTTCTGATACACAACATTTCCAAACTCCGAGAACCCTGTACAGCGCACAATCAGACAGTAAATGCCCATTTTGCAAGGGTTTTCGAGTCATTGACTTTCGGAACAGCTTCCTTTATAATCCGCGCCCTATGAAGAAGTTCCACCTTTTCACATACGCCGTCATCAGTCTGACAGCCATCTTCTACACTCTCCCCGCTGCTGCAACGGAGCCGATTCAGCCCCTCCTGGCGGAATTGACCAGTCCTGGTGCCACGCTGTTCAGGACGTCCGAAGCCCCTGCACTGGCTTCTGCTGACGGCATGGATACGGCGGACACCACAGAGCCGGCACCTCGTACTGCGCTGTTTTCACTTGAAGAGTTGCGCAAATCCGGTGATGCCGACACCGATCTTGATCTGCCGGATGTTAACCTGCCGCCTTCTGATATTCCGTTAACCCTGAACAGCAAGGTTCAATATTTTCTGTACTATTTCCAAACCAGCGGCAAACAGTCTTTCTCCCGTTGGCTATCGCGCTCATCACGTTATATCCCCATGATGAAGGAGATCCTGAAACGCGAGGGTATGCCGGAAGATCTGGTGTATGTTGCCATGATTGAGAGCGGTTTTCAGATGCATGCCCGTTCCTGGGCCAACGCGGTCGGCCCCTGGCAGTTCGTATCCGACACCGGCCGGCGCTACTCCCTGAGGATCGACCAATGGATCGACGAGCGCAAGGATCCGGTCAAGGCCACCACCGCCGCGGCGCTGTACCTGAAAGAGCTGTACGACATGTTCAATGGCGACTGCTATCTGGCCGCGGCAGGTTACAATGCCGGAGAGAACAAGATCCTTCGCGCGATCAGCATGTATAATACCAGTGACTTCTGGGAAATATCGCGAGGATCCTACCTCAAGCGTGAGACAAAGGAGTATGTACCCAAACTCCTGGCGGCTGCGATTATTGCCAAAGACCCAGCTCGCTACGGCTTCACCGATATCGCTTACCTGACACCGATCGAGTACGACACCGTCACGATACCATCACGTACTGATCTTGATCTGGTTGCGAAGCTTAGCGGCACAACATATGAGTCGGTCAAGGAGTTGAATCCTGACCTGCGACACTGGTGTACCCCACCCGAGTATCCTGCGTTTCAGCTTAAAATCCCCAAAGGGAGCAAGCAGCTGTTTGAGGCCGCGTATGCAAAAGTTCCCGAAGATCAGCGTTTCACCGAACGGACTCTGTACAGCCGCTATACGGTCCGCAAGAAAGAGACTCTCAAAAGTGTAGCCCGCCGTTTTAGAACTTCGCCGGCTGTTCTGGCAGAGTTGAACGGCCTGCATGCCAAAAGCCGCATTACCGGAAAGTCACTGCTCGTACCGGCCAGACAGACCGTTGATTTCAGCCACGAAGGGCGGACTGCCAAGACAGCCAAGGCTGGTTATGCAAAATATTATACCGTTAAAAGGGGTGATACCATCCACTCCCTGGCTAAACGATTCAGTGTTTCGGCCAGACTGCTCTCCGCATGGAACAGTATCAAAGCGAAAGTAGCCCTAAAACCGGGCCGGCGCATTATTATCGCAAAATTCACTGAAAAGAACGGGGGGATGGTTCCGGCAGAGCCCAGGACCTGATTTCCGTTTATCCCACTGCAATAACGTATGAAAGGATTTCCTGATGTATAACATTCTTATCTCTGCAGCTGCTGCAGTTGCCGTGCTGCTGATTCTTGTTTTTGTCCTCAAACTGGCTTGGTGGGGTTCGCTGATTCTAGGCTTGATCGTCTTCGCGCTGGTTTTTGTCCTGTTTTCGCGGATCACTATGAAGAAGGTCATGGCTTCGATCGAGACAGCCGGCAAAGACCTGCAGGCACAGCCACCCCGTTTCGAAAAAGCTATACGCGAGTTAAAAGATGCCCTGCAGTACAGCAATTGGCAGCTGTATGTGGAGGGTCAGCTGCACTCACAGATCGGCATGATCTACTACATGAAGCGCGACTTTTCAAATGCCTTCCCCCATCTGGAAAAATCATTCTTCAAAAACTGGGCGGCAACAGCCATGCTCGCTGTTTCCTACATGAAGCGCCAGAAGAAGGACAAGATGATCAGCACGTTTGAAAAAGCGGTGCAGTGGAACGGTAAAGAATCGCTGCTCTGGAGTTTGTACGCCTACTGCATGAACGAGAGCGGTGAGACGGTAAAAGCCAAGGGGATTCTCGCCAGGGGGCTCAAAAAACTGCCGGGTGACGAGAAGCTGAAGGGCAATCTGGAGTGTCTTGAGAAGGGCAAAAAAATGGATATGAGGTCATACGGCGATTTATGGTTCCAGTTCCACCTGGAAAGCCTGGGTGCCCTCCAGAGGCATCAGATGGCGTCCATGGGCGGGCGGATGCAGCGACGTACGACCGCAAGAAGATAGAACAACAGCAAAAGGGGATTCCGAATTGGAACCCCTTTTTTTATTACTGTCCCGCGTATTCATAATGCCGGGGTGCGTTTTTGCCAAAAGAACACAACGCACTGTAGCACCCTCCGGGAGTTGAATTAAAAACGATAACCGGGCACCCGACCCGCCGCTGCAGTTCATCCAGCGAAACGTCATCCAGAAACACACCCTCCCCCTCTTTCAGCATGACGTCCGGAACCAGCAGGCAGGAGCCGGTATCGCAACCGGCCACTGCCGTAACGATATCATTGCCGGTGACCAGGCCGCTTACGGTTATACTGGGCCCGAAGAGTTTATTTTCAACCACCAGCGGTACAATATCCACACCGCTCCTTTCAGCAAGCTTTGCCAGGAAATCCCCAACAAATCCAGACGAAGAGACGCCGGTGACAACCGTTGCCCGAAACGTTCCAATCGGTCGGACCCTCCGCAACAGCCTGGCGGCTTCCTTCATAAAGAGCGGCACCATGCCGACGCCGTTTTCTATCTGCGGAAAATCGCCATATTCCTTAAGCGGAGGGAATGGCAGACCGGCCTTTAGGTAAAATTCATCCGCAATAAAAAGGAACGGTTGGTGAAGTTTTCTGCGCAGTGCCACTGCCTGACGTTGCCAGGCGGCAATGAATTCCCGGGCATATCCTGCATCCACAGGCGTCAACCGAGGCAGCTTCTGGCGATGGGCTGTAAGCCCGAGCGGAACTACAGCCAGCGATTGCACCGCCGGGTAGAGGGCGGCAAGTTCATTCACGGTACGCTGCAGTTCATCTCCATCATTAAGGCCGGGGCAAAGCACAACCTGCGTGTGCATCGCAATTCGTGCAGCAGCCAGTTTCTGCATCTGCTCCAAAATATTGGGGATACCGGACTTGCCGAGCAAACGCTCCCGCAGCTTCGGATTGGTGACGTGTACCGAAATATACAGGGGGGAGAGGCGTTGCTCGATGATGCGATTCAACTCATGAGTTTTGATATTGGCAAGCGTGACGTAGTTGCCGTTTAGAAAAGAAAGACGATAGTCTTCATCTTTGACGTACAGCGGTTTTCGCAGGCCTCTGGGAAGCTGGTGGACAAAACAGAAAAGGCAGTTGTTGGCGCACCTGGCAGGAGCAGGAGCAGAGAAGGTCAAACCCAGCGTCTCTCCCGCGTCACGTTCGATCTCCAACTCCCACAGCTCACCATCAGGCTTTTCGATCTCAAGCAGCAGCTTCTCTTCAGAAGCGGTGTAGTAACTGTAATCGATCAGATCACGCAACGGCTGCCCGTTAACAGCCAGGAGCCGGTCGCCGGCTGTCACCTCAAGTTCGGAGGCAATCGAACCGGGGGCAGCTGAATCAATCCGAAGTCCAGCCATCACCCCTCCCGGTAAAACTCGGAATCGCGGTAGAACTCTCCCAGAGAGCGTAAAAACACCTGCAGTACGGCGGTTACGGGCACAGCCAGCAACATCCCGACGACGCCGAAGAGCTGGCCGCCGATCAGCAGGGCTACTATAGCCACCAGAGGATGCAGCCCGACCGTGTCACCAACTATTTTGGGGGTAATAATAGCACCTTCAAGCATTTGAACAAAAGCGAACCACCCGATGCAGAGGAGCGGGTGGAGGATATCGTTAAATTTAAGCAGTGCCATGGCAACCGAAAGACAGATGCCGATAATAGTGCCCACATAGGGGATTATGAAGGTGACTCCTGACAGTGTTCCAATGGCAATAGCCAGATCAATGCCGATGACGTATAGTCCGGCACTGTAGAGTAGTGCCAGAATTGTGCATACTGACAGCTGCCCGCGGATAAATCCGGAAAGCACCGCATCGACCTCTGACAGTTTTTTGCAATACACCGGTCGAAACCGTTCCGGAATATATGATTCTATGAAGAGGTTGAGCTGCGGCAGGTCGAACAGCAGATAGAACAGGTAGACCGGAATTATCAGGTAGCCGAGCAGTGCAAGGAGTACTCCTACCGTAGAAGAGAGGGCCTGCTGCAGGAATGCCAGCAGCGGCTTAAGCAGGTCAGGGGCTGCACTACGCGCCTGTTGCAGAAGTTCGCTAAGACGCAGAGCAAGCCGGTCGGAGGTTTCAACGCCCAGATACCCCTTTACGGAGTCGGGAGTTATTTCATACAGGTGTTGTACGTATGCGGGTAGATTGAGTTGCATGCTTGAAAATTCACCCGTTATTGAAACAATTATAAAGACCGCAAAAGTGCCGCCGACAAGCGCCGTCAGGCAGAAAACGATTACAATCCCGTAAAGGCGTTTTATCCCTTTGCGTTCAAGGAGATTAACTGCCGGGTTTAACACATAGGCCAGGGCGAAAGCGATGAACAGCTGCAGAAAAACGGTAGATGAATAATACAGTACCGCGGCGGTAGCCATCGTCAGCAGAGCTGCCATACCCAGAATTATTTTTGTACTTTTTGGCATTGGTCGTTTTCGAGAAATCCTCTCATGCCTGATAAAACGGAGAGGGGTCTGTAGATTGGTTACTGATGCAGTCGGAATACACCATCCGTAGAAGTGATGGTAGCAATGGCGTGCTTGTATATTAACATGTCATGGCCGGAGTCAAGCAACACCGAGAAATTATCGAATGACTTTATAAATCCTTCCAGTTTATCACCCGACATCATGACCACCGCAACCCGCACATGCTCCTTGCGGGTCTGATTGAGATACTGATCCTGAATATTGAAAGGCGCCTTTGACATTGTCGTACCCCCTTCACTCATAAAATTCAATTGCATGTTCAAGTATGGTACCAAAGTTCTCTGGATATTCAAACCACAATATGTCGGGATCAGCCTTGAACCAAGTCATCTGGCGTTTGGCATAGTGACGTGTATCGCGCTTTATCAGGCGGACGGCTTCTCCGGCAGAAAGCTCGCCGGACAGACAGGCGGCCGCCTCCTTATAGCCGATCGAGCGCATTGATTTGAGATCACGTCCGAATCCGTCTGCCAACAGGCCGCTTACCTCTTCCAGCAGTCCGACCGACATCATCCGCTCGACCCGCTCGTCTATTCGTCCGTACAACAGTGAGCGATCAACCGAAATGCCGATCTGCAGTGTTTCGTAGCGCCGCATGGCAAAAGCATGGTCTTTTTGAAATTTGGAAAGCGGGATTCCGGTCAGTTGATAGACTTCCAGAGCGCGAATTATACGTACAAGATTGTTGGGGTGAAGAACGGCAGCCAGTTCCGGATCAACGAGTCGCAGCTTTTCGCGCATAGCCTCATTGCCGACCCTGCCGGCCTCATCCTGCAACTCTTCCCGAATCCAGCCCTCACCGCTTGGTGAAGCGACCAGACCCTTTACAAGAGCTCTGATGTAGAGACCGGTCCCGCCTGCGACAATTACCCGCTTCCCCCGACTGGTGATGTTGCGGATTGCGGCATCAGCGGCAGCAGAAAAATCAGCGGCAGAGAAAAGCTTATCCGGGGCTACCACGTCGATCAGGTGGTGCCGGATCTCTGCCTGCTGATCAGGTGTCGGCTTGGCTGTACCGATGTCGAGTCCGCAGTATATCTGCATCGAGTCGGCATTGATGATCTCGGCATCCAAAGCATGAGCAAGCCGTACGGCCAGCTCGCTCTTGCCTGAAGCTGTAGGGCCGCATATTATCAGGATTTTGATGGGTGTTGCCGCACTCATGTCCGTTTAAATATTTTTTGCAGCTCTATCAGAGACACTACGTGCGATACAGGTCGCCCGTGCGGACAACTGGCGGCAAAATCAGTGCGATCCATACGATGGAGCAACTCCTTGATCTGCTGACCTTCGAGCGGATGGGTACCGCGTATAACAGAGTGGCAGGCGATACGTGAAAGCAGACTTTCCAACACATCATTGAAGGCGGTACTGGTACCGAAGCGTTCCAGATCAGCCAGAATGTCCCGGATCAGAAGGATCGGATCTCTTGAGGCGACGAGGCGGGGAACCGACGAAACAATGATTGTTGTGCCGCCAAACGGTTCGAGCTCAAAACCGATTGCCGCCAGATCCTGGCTGAACCTGTTTGCCGCCGCCACTTCACTGAAGGAGAGCTCCACCGTTACCGGGAACAGCAGGCGCTGTGACTCAATTCCACCGCCTCGACACTGTTGTTTCAGTATCTGGTAGGCCACCCTTTCACTGGCTGCGTGCTGATCGATGATTACAAGCTCAGCATCCGACTGGCACAGGATGTATTCGCTGTGAAACTGTCCGATAATTGAGAGCGATGAAAAATAATCTGCAGATCCAACCGGGGGGCGATCAGACTGAAAGGGGGTGGGAGTTTCGCTGATCATAGTATCACGTTCAGGCGGCGCTGATGGTTCTTCTGATGCCGTGCCTGTCTGTTCTACCTGCTGCGGCTGGTACACCGGGCGTGACGGCAGGGCCAATGAGGCTTGGGCCGCTGCCGCAATCCGCTCCCGAT
The DNA here is from genome assembly GCA_028686055.1 of Desulfuromonadaceae bacterium. Taxonomy (GTDB): domain Bacteria; phylum Desulfobacterota; class Desulfuromonadia; order Geobacterales; family Pseudopelobacteraceae; genus JACRCG01. The sequence continues at coordinate 4,055 of JAQUCU010000057.1, read as the reverse complement.
AGGCCTGACCAATCGGGACGCTCAAAGCACTGGGCACAGCAGGCTGTGCCGCCAGCCAGGGCGAGCGGCGCAGCACTTCTTCTACCGCATTCTGAATAGCATCATGCACAATAGACTGGCGCCTGAAACGGACTTCATGCTTGGTCGGATGAACATTTATATCAACTTCCCCAGGCTCAAGCTCTATGAACAGCGCAACAACCGGATAACGGCCGCGGTCAATGACGCCCCTGTACGCCTGCATGACAGCGTGTTGTACAACCTTGTCGCGAATAAAACGACCATTGATATAAGTGTATATCGCCTGCGTCCCGGAGCGAACAAGCGCTGGACCGGAAATATATCCGGTGATGGCCGCATATTCATCTCCGCTCTTGACAGGATACAAATGCCGGGAGCTCTCCCTGCCGACAATTTGTGCCAGCCGGCGCTGCAGGTCGCTGCGTTGCAGGCGTAACAGTTCCCTGTCATCACCTGTACATAGAAAAGAAACGTCCGGACGGGATACCGCCATTCTGGCAACGACATCTGCAACGTGACCGGTTTCGGTTTCAGCACTCTTCATAAATTTAAGGCGTGCCGGGAGGTTGTAGAAAATCTGTTCAACAGCAATAACAGTACCTGATGCCATACCGCAGGCCTTGACGTCGCGGACACGTCCTCCCTCAACGATGATCTCGGTTCCTTCCGGAGATACCGATTCACGGGTTGCAAGCGAGAAGCGTGAAACAGAGGCGATTGACGGGAGAGCCTCACCTCTAAAACCAAGTGTCACTATTTTATCCAGATCACTGTCTACGCGGATTTTGCTGGTGGCATGCCGCTCCAACGAAAGGAGGGCATCCTCGCGAGACATGCCATGGCCATTATCCGCAACGCGAATGCGCCGTCTACCGCCGCTGTTTATTTCTACAGAAATATCAGTAGCCCCGGCATCAAGCGAGTTTTCTATTAACTCTTTTATGACTGAGGCCGGGCGCTCGACAACTTCGCCGGCAGCAATCTTGTTGGTGAGTGATTCTGGCAAAATAGTTATATGCCGGGACATGACAACTCCGTCCTGTACGAAAAAAGAGCGGAATTAGCCGCTCTTTCCGGTAAAGATTTATAGTAACTATCGGTTATTTTTTGGTATTTCCCTGTGTGTCCCCGAAGAGTGAGTCAAAGTTATAATCATCCTCTTTGCTCCCGGCTGCTGCCGTCTCATCAGATGTATCATCCCAGGAGAAACTATCAAGATCAAATTCACCAGGGCCAGACGAGGATTCTGTAACCTTTGGCGCAACAGGGGCCGCCGCAGCATGGGAAGCTGTAAAAGGAGACTCGTCAGCCTGCGAAGTAGATTCCAGAAGATCTGCAAAGACGTCATCTTCATTTTTTACATTGTTCGTTTGATTCAGGCTGGTTACAGGTTCATCAAAGTTAAAAGGGTCAACATTTTGTTGTTCGGATTCAATGGGGGAATCATCGGGTAAGTTAAAAGAAAAAATATCGTCATGCGCTTCAGTTGTATCACTGGTACGTTCGGTCTCACTTTGAGCCGAATGGTATCCAGACGCCAGTTTCTCCCTGGTTTCATAAGGGAGAACCAGTGATGCTATGTTATAGGTCTGTTTGTAACCGGTCAGGTCCTCAGAACACTTGTTACATCTGTCATAACATTCAAAGCTATTATATCCGCACTTGGGGCATTTCATTAGCGGCTCCTTGGCCAGCACTCAATCACATTTCGCCCCAAATATAATGTATTACCGCAAGAATAGCAATACTTGCCGTTTCAGTCCTCAATATCCTTGCACCGAGTGAAACCGGCTGAAAACCGTGCTGGGTAAAATGGCGTACTTCAAGGGGATCGAACCCGCCTTCAGGGCCAATTGCCACAATAACTGACGAAGGCTTTTCAACAACAGAAATAACATCTTTCAGCGATTGGTTCCGTTCCCCTTCCCATAGAATCAGGCGTAATTCCTGATTACTGTCATTTGCCGCTTCTTCTGCACCTGATCTCCAGCCTACCTTCGGGATGTCTGAACGGCCACACTGCCGGGCTGCCTCTGCAGTGATCCGGTTCCAGCGTTCAAGCTTGATGTCCTCCTGATTATCACGTATTTTTGCAACAGACCTTCGTCCACCAAACAGCAAGAAATTATGGGCCCCAAGTTCGGTCCCCTTCTGCAGGATCAAGTCTGTTTTGTCGCCTTTCGGGAGTGCCTGGCAAATCGTAATGCATGGGGCGGTTAAATAACTCTGGACAGCCGGGCTGCAAGAATCGATTTTTACCGCAACCCTTTCCTTGGAAACTTGACTAATCGTGCCGAAATACGCCATCCCCTCCTCATCAGCCATTTGGACGGCATCACCAGGACCCATGCGAAGAACCCGCACCATGTGCTTGTAAATATCGCCATCAAAAGAGGCATAGCCGTCCTGAATTGCACGTGACTTTATCATGAAACGGCGAACACTCATGGTGCTTTTTCGACCCTGTACAGCATGGCTACCCACTCACCAGCAGTAGCTGTCCGGCAGTATTCCAACGGCAGTGAGTCAAAGCCAAAAAGTACCAGAGGTTCTTTTTCTGCCAGAATTCCGGAAAGAATCAATGCCCCGCCAGGATTCAAATGCTCAGTCAGGTATGGGGCCAACCGCACCAGCTCCTCTGCCAGAATATTAGCCAATATGATATCAAAACGTTCTGTAAGAGATTCAAGTGGAACTATGCCGCATTCTATCCGTTCTGACAGCTTATTAAGAGCAAGGTTTTCACGCGCTACGTCAACAGCGTCGGGATCGATATCCAGCGCAAGTATCCGGTCTGCACCCAACAGACTTGCCGCCATGGCAAGTATTCCCGAGCCGGTGCCAAGATCGAGGAGTGACGGGGAAGCTGGCAGGTCACTTTGCTCCATGACCTGCTCCAGTAATTCCAGACAGAGGCGCGTCGTTTCATGTCCACCGGTACCAAAAGCCATCCCCGGGTCTATGCGCAGAACCAGGTCACCAGGAAGTTCCGCCGCTTCCTCCCAGGTTGGAACTATCAGGAGATGTTTGCCAACCCGAAGTGGTTTGAAATGCACCTTCCAACTGCTGCTCCAGTCTTCCAAATTAACCGCAGCAAGAGTGGGATTGGCAAAAAAGGCGTCAGAATGACGCTCGGCAAGCGCCGCAATAAATTGTTCCAGTTCGAGAATTTTAGGTGCTGGGTCATTGTCGGCAGGGATGTACGCTTTAATAACCACGCGAGTTGAAGCCGGGATTTCACTCACAGAGAAGGCGTCTACACACTTGTTATCAACACAGACACCATTATCGGAAAGATAAGTCATAAATTCAGCAACAACTTCAGCGTACTCTTCAGGGACATCACATGCAATTTCAAGCCAGGAATCAAGCATAAAACACCTATCGGTAAAATGAAGTAACTACCTGATAAAAGTAGCAGAAGCACCCTCAACTGACAATATAAAACAACTGTACTGAAATTATACACTGCTCATTTTTTCAAACGTAAAAGCCCCGCATCCATTTCTGGAAGCGGGGCTTTTTGATATAATTCCCGGCGGCGACCTACTTTCCCACACAGCTACCCGTGCAGTATCATCGGCCCTGAGGGGCTTAACTTCCGTGTTCGGGATGGGAACGGGTGTGACCCCCTCGGCATAGCCACCGAGAAATCGTTTGGCTTTTGTCATTAGACTTGGCCTAATTATTTCTTGGCAATTGCTTTGGAATGGATAGTTTGTTTGGTTGTTGTATGATTTGTTTTGATTGATTTATATCGACCTGGGGAAGGTTGCCCTTCCCCGGGCCGTATTTCATTTTTATGGTCAAGCCTCACGGCCGATTAGTACCGGTCAGCTAAATGCATTGCTGCACTTACACACCCGGCCTATCAACGTTGTGGTCTACAACGGGCCTTTAGGGGTTGTTACACCCAGGGATACCTAATCTTGAAGGAGGCTTCCCGCTTAGATGCTTTCAGCGGTTATCCTTTCCGTACGTGGCTACCCAGCGACTGCGCCTGGCGGCACAACTGGAACACTAGCGGTACGTCC
>JAQUCU010000255.1 GCA_028686055.1 Desulfuromonadaceae bacterium | reverse complement strand
CCTGCTCGCGCAGTTCACTCTCCCCCGTCAGAGCCACCTCCTGCTGAACAAGGAAGGTACGTTTCTGCTCAAGTTCCTCACCCCGCAGCAGCAACGCTGCCAGCTGCGGCTTGACCTCTCCAATCCGCGCCAACGCTTCCTGAACCACCCCCAGACGACCAAGGCGAGCAGCAAGCGTTTCCGCTTCATCGCGCCATGCGGAAAGATCACGTCCCTGCAGCAGCTCTTCGCGTGCCGCACGTACCGCCACCAGCCGCTGGTCAGCCCCGGCAACTGCGTGCTGCACACCCTGCCACAGGTTCTCGGCACTGTTGGTCGCGAGGGTGGCGTTCTCTATCAGGGCGGCATGCCGCTCCAGCTTACCGTTAGTGTCGCAAAACCGTTTATCAAGAGATTTGAGCGCCTTCAGCTGCTGTTCGATACCGGTCAGCGCCTCGGCCAATGCCGCATCGACCTGGTGTTCGCCGAGAAAGGCCGCGACCGCTTGCAGCTCACCATCGATCCCGTTCATGCGTTGATCGCATGCTGTTATCACCCGGGAATAGTCGCCGTTCTGTCGACCGGTTTTTTCAATATCAACCGTCACGTCCTGCAACCGGGTGTTGGTTTCACCAAGCTTGACGTCAAGCGCACGCGTTATCCGGATCAGTTCCGCCTCTTGTGCCTGTTCGACCCGGGCGAGTGCAAGCCGGGACTCAGTCAACTCCAACGCCTCGAAGGCCGCCTGCCAGCCAAGCTGCAGCTGTGGGAGCCGTGCCGCAGCGGCGGCCAGTTCACCCTGTTCACCTTCCTGCTGCGACCGCATCAAAAGGATATGGGCGTGGTCACCGCCAAGTTTCAGGGCCAGGCCGGCCGCCGCCAGTCGTCCCAGATCCGCTGCAGCCTCAGCCTTTCGGGTTTCAAAGGCGAACATGGCCTCTTCGAGTTGCCGGAGTTCACCCTCAAGCGCCGCAATCCGCTCCCGCCAGGAGTGGGCTTCGCCGATAATCCGTGCATCGGCGGCCAGCGCGCGTTCCGCCAGTTGCAGTTCGGACTTTTCGATGATCAGAGCGTCAGCCTCTGTGGGCGACAGCAATAATATGCCCCCAAGCTCGGCACGCAGCTCCGCCAGCAGCCTGCGCTCTTCGGTGGTGCGCTCGTGAACCTTGATCGAGATCCGGCTGTAGATCGCGGTGCCGGTGATCTGCTCCAGAATCGGGGCGCGCTCGTCGGGGCGGGCCTGCAGGAAGGCGGCGAAGCCACCCTGCGCCAGCAGCATCGAGCGGGTGAAGCGGTCGAAGTCCATGCCGGTGACCTCCTCAACCTTGTCAGCCACCGCTCTCAGCTTTGATTCGAGGATCATCCCGGTTTCAGCGACGGCGATCTCATGCCGCGGCGACTGCAGTTGACCGTCAGCCTGTTTACGTGAACGGTGCTGGCTCCAGTGGCAGCGAAAGCGACCCTTGGCCGTTTCGAATTCAACCTCGGCAAAGCATTCGCCGGTCTGCCGCGACATGATTTCGTTTTCGCCCTGGGTGATCCTGCCAAGACGGGGAGTCTGGCCGTACAGCGCCAGGCAGATCGCATCGAGGATCGTTGACTTACCGGCACCGGTCGGCCCGGTTATGGCAAAGATGCCACTGGAGACATAGTCCGGATGTTTGAAATCAATTTCCCAGACACCGGCCAGGGAGTTCAGGTTTTTAAAGGAGAGCCGGAGGACTTTCATGGTTCACCCAAGGTCGAATCTTCATGCAGGGCGCCAACGGTCTCGCGAAAGGCCGCAACCAGCCCCGACTGCTGCTCCTGCGGCACCTCATGGGCGGCGAGGCAGCGGGCAAACACATCCTCAACGGTGAGATCATCAAGCGTCTCCTCCATTGCCATCCGGCTCAGAGTCCGCTCCACCAGGCGCATGTTCCTGGCGCGGAGGATTTCCAGGACCGTACCGTCAACCAGTTCGCGCAGCTTATCCTGGAGGTCCCCGATGACTTCAGCACCCTCGTAAATGACCTCGAGCCACACAGAAGAGGCACTCTTTTTCATTTCGGCAACTCGCCCGGTGATACTCTTCCAATCACCGCGAACCGTTGCAAGCTGTTGAAAACGTGGAACCGGCAGTTCCCGTACCGCAACACGGTCGGCGTCTACATCAACTGCTACAACGATCTTGTCCACCCCGGCCTCACCGAAACTCATCGGAATCGGCGCTCCCGAATAGCGGCGGGACTCATCCCCACCTACCATCTGCGCTGCATGCAGATGGCCGAGAGCCAGATAGGCGAAGCAGTCGGGGAAGATATCGGCACGCACCTGACCAAGGGTCCCGACGTACAGCTCACGCACGCCATCACCATCGACGGTCTGGCCTCCGCTCGTGAACAGGTGCCCCATGGCGACAATCGGCAGTTCAACCCTCATCTCAGTTCGCCTGGCAACCGCCGCCGCGCCGACCTTCCGGTAATGGTCGCGGATCCCATCCACCAGCTTGCGCCCCTTGTCCTCAAATGTTTCACCAACCTCAGCATGGCGGATATCACGATCGCGCAGATAAGGAACGGCACAGACGATCAGAGCGGGGGTACCGTCGGCATTGTCCAGCAGCACCAGTTCGTCTTCCGCCGCCTCGGTCATGCAGCCGACCACGTGGACATTGAGAAAGCCCAGCACCTCCCGGGGGGCGTTAAGGAGAGACGGAGAGTCATGGTTGCCCGCCGTGACGACAACGTGTCGACATCCCGCACCGGCGCAGCGACAGAGGAAGCGATAATAGAGCTCCAGTGCCCGGTTACTCGGCGTACCGTTGTCAAAGACATCACCGGCAACCAGCAGCGCCTCGATCCCTTCGTTCTCAATGCAGCCGATCAGCCAGTCGAAAAACTGTCCGAACTCCTCGTAGCGTTTGCGGCCATACAGCGCCCGCCCGATGTGCCAATCCGATGTATGCAGGATTTTCATGGTAACTCTGTTCCTTTGCTGCGTCTACCCTGTTGGCTTCCGGGAAAGTAAAAACCCGCTTTTAGCGGGCTTTTACCGTAAGAAACGGAATATGAATCAAGAAGTGCCGCCTATGCTATCGTTTGCCGCCGAAGAGGCTGCCCAACACACCGCGGATGATGGAGCGGCCGACCTGGCTGCCGATGGCTCGGGCAGCGGATTTGGTCAGCGCTTCAACAGCACCTTCGCGGCGTCCGCCCCTGCCGCCGCTGCCACCCAATATATCCCCCAGCATACCGCCTAATCCCCCAGGCGTCATCGCAGCTTCGGCCCGCTGTTCACTCTGAGACTGTGTTGCGGCGGCTTCGGCTGCCTGTTTGGCGCGTGCCTTGAGGATTTCATGGGCCGATTCGCGGTCGACTGGCTTTTCGTAGACACCGGCAACAAGCGAAGTGTGTATCAACTGAAGACGCTGGGCATCGGTGATCGGGCCGATCTGTCCCTGCGGCGGCACGATATAGGCACGTTCGACGACACCGGGGCGCCCCTTCTCGT
>JAQUCU010000254.1 GCA_028686055.1 Desulfuromonadaceae bacterium | reverse complement strand
GGGGATACCTTGGTAGTTACCGCCAATACGCCAAACCTTAATCTGGATAATAATGAAGTTTATTATAAATGGTCGATTTTTGGAACCGATAATCCGAGAGAAGAACTGAGTTTATTAAAGGGTACGGAAGGCGGATGGACGGAACTGAGCTCGGAAGTTGATTTTAGAACTGCAAACGGGATAACTTCTTTGGAGGGGCTGGGAATGAACGAAATGAAGATGAGGCTAAACGAGATTGATGAAAATATTAAATATTTGAGATTTTTTGTGGAATTGGAAGAATATTACGGCGATGACAGTTTGGGAATGACCGGTACGACCAGTAGCGGAAGGAGCGATGTTATAATTCCGATTAATAATACCGGAGACGGTAATGATTTAAAGATTTCTGTCGGAGACAATACCGATGTTTGCGCCACAGCCTCAGGGGCTTGCGAGGTTTTGAATAATCAAATTATCAAAGCCGAAATTCCCGCCGGGCAAGGGCGAAACTTCCTTTGGACATTAAACGGGAAGAAAATTGAATATTTGGAAGGAGCTGAAGTGAAACAAGGCAACGAGGTTAAGTTTTTGGTTCAAGGCAAGCCCGGAGAGACATTTTTATTGAATGTTTTGGCTAACGATACCAATGCGCCCAATACCGAGACGGGTAATAGCGGAGAGAAATTGAATTTTTCAAGAAATTTGGTGGTGGTAAACCCGATGGTAGCTTTGGGGCCGAATAATGAAATAAACAGAGGATCTGACGGAGTGACAGAGTGCAAGGACTTAAATGGGGAAAGAACTTCTCCTTTGGGGTATTACGCTAATCCCGGAGGGGATGAAGATATTATCGATTGTAAAGAAAGCGTTTTTGACGCTTCGGGATCCTTTGAAGTACCGATCAGTTATTATCCAGCCTTTATCGAAGGAGAAGTGAGTAGAAGCATTTATGTCAACGGAGTCAGTCAGGGAGACAATAGAAATGTGGATTTGTCGGCTTATCCGGCCGGTTCGATTGTCAGCGTTTCGGTTGAAGCTGAACTTAATCGTTTTGATGATGGTGAATTAAATGAACTGGCTAATGAGTGGGGGGTTTCTTATGCCGAGTCGACCGCCAAAGAAAAGTTTTCCGACACCATCTTTGTCCGAGTAAAAGAATCTGAAGCACAGACAGTGGGCAAAAAAACTTCCAAAATTATCGCCGGTTTAGCTTATAATCTCCCCAGACAAATGATCTTTGTCTTCAAAATGCTCTTGACGGTCGGAGTGATAATCTTTACCTCGGGAGTGTTGATGTCTTTGACCAAAAGAAAATATATTTAATTTTTCCGAAATAAAAAATAAAAAATGAAAAAAGTTTTTATAATTTCTTCGATTTTCTTTTTTTTGATGGGAAGTTTTTATTTTGCTTATTATTTTCTGCTCAGAGACGAATCGGAAAGAGGAACTCTCGTTATGGAAACAGTTTCGGATAGTTTAAATAAAGACGAAAAATCCGAGAAAAAAGAAAATAAAAAAATTTCCAAAATTTTGGAAGTTCAAGCGGCTGATTTGTCTTTGGATGAGGAGGGTGGAAAGTTGAAGTATTATGATATGGTCGAGGAGGGTTTTTGGCTGGGTTCTTTTGACGGTTCTTATAAAAAAAAGTTATCAAATGACGGGTTTGGGAATTTGAGCGAGGTGAAATGGTCCAAGGAGGGTACAGAGGCACTGGTAAAAATAGATGATGCTTATTATTTTTATGTCCACGGCAAAGAGAAAATGCTCATCAAAAAATCAAAAGCCATGGATTGGATAAATTTCGGCCAAGAAATAGTTTATACATTCGAAGATTCGCAAACCGGAAAAAAAACTCTTAATTTTTCCAATCCGCTCGGATCCAACTGGAAAGAAATAGCCGAAATTCAAGACGATAATTTGATAATGCAGGTAATCCCCAGATCTTCCAAGACCGCTTTTTGGCCCAAAGCCGACGCCGCAAAAGAAACGGAAATGACAATTGTCGGGGCGGGAGGATTGAGTATGGAAACCAGGGGTCCCGCCAAGTTCGGTTCTGATTTTTTGTGGTCGCCAACCGGAGACGGTTTTGTCAGGAGCTATACGATTCAGGCAGAGGGCAGTAATTTGGCTTTGGAAAAATGCAAAGGAGACGGGACAAATTGTACTGATTTGAACTTCCCCACTATCGCTTCAAAATGCGTGTGGTTAGGAGACGGAAAAAATATAATTTGCGCTCAAATGAAAAATTTGACCGAAAATTCGGTTATGCCGAATGATTATTTCGGAGGTAAATTTTTTGCCGAGGATGTTTTTTGGAAAATCAATACCGAAACCGGCAAAAAAGAAAAATTAATTGAAGAAAAAGAAATGGAGACTAAAGTGGACGCCAAGGATTTTATTTTATCTCCCAATGAAGATTTCCTGTTTTTTATAAACAGATACGACAATAGTGTTTTTAGGATAATTTTGTAGTTTTTTCCGGATAATCTTTTAAGAAAATTATTATCCAAAAAATCAGCGCCAGATCGTTTTTCCAGTAGGGGGTATCAAACAGGCCGTGAAAAAGAGTGTAAGTAATTAAGGCGAGTAGAATTTTGGTCAAATGGGCAGTTGAATAATCCTTGCTAAAAACAAGGATTTTTATTTTTTGAAAAATCCAGAAAATAAGCAAGAGAATAAAACCCAAAAAACCGATTAATCCGGTCTGGAGATAAAAAGCCAAAAATAAATTGTGCGGTTGAGGGACCGCCCACTCCAAGTAAGGCGGAAAATATTGCTGGTATTGTAAGTATTTATTTTGAAAATTTCCCGGACCAATCCCCCAAAGCCAATGATCGGAAGCTATTTTCAAAGAAGAACGCCAAATCATCATTCGAGAACTTAAAGACGACCTTTCCGAAAAATTTACCAAATCCGAGAATTTGGCGGAGTTTTTTTCAAAAATCAAAAAAGTCGAAAAAATAGCCATTAAAGCCATAACTAAAAGTATCTTTTTATTTTTTGAATTTGAAAGAGTTAGCAGTAAAATGATTGCAATCGTTAATCCTACCCAAGCCAAATAAGAACGGGTAAAAAATAAAGCGACCAGAACGGTCAGATTTAAAAAATATAAAAGAAAACTTTTTTCGCGGAGTAAAATTATTTTGCTCACGCCGATTATCGAGCCGTAAGACAAAAACATCGCCAAATGGTTGGGAGACAAAAAGACCGCCGTCAGTCTCCCGTCGTAAGTTAAATTTCCCGTTAGGACAAAAAGCAATCCGAGAGCGGACATTAAAAAGGAAGAATAAAAAAGAGCGTTTAGAACTTTGTGAGTCTCTTGGACATTTTTCATCTCATCGTTTAAAACAAAACCGAAAAGGATGGGCAAAACAAACCAGCTCTTGATGATGCCCAGCCCGGAAAGATAACTATCAGCGTGTAAAAGAGACAAGCCCACTCCGTTGATAAGCAGAAAAACAAAAAGACTCAGAGCTTTGTTTTTTTTGAAAAATTTT
>JAQUCU010000253.1 GCA_028686055.1 Desulfuromonadaceae bacterium | reverse complement strand
ACGGTAACCGCATTACTGCAAAAGGGTACGGATCAGCAAAACCTGTTGCATCCAACAAAACTGCAGCCGGCAAAGCAAAGAACCGTCGCATAGAAGCTGTTTTCACCTGCAAATAGATATAGTACTGAAAACTGCGGAATAAGAAAGGGCCCTTCCTGATATAACCGGAAGGGCCCTTTCTGTTGCGACAACAGCAGTGAAGCGATCCTGTTTTTTGCGCTGAAGCTGGCCCACCTGCCACTCATAATATATCAATATTACTTAAAGGGTGGGCCAAGCGGGACGCCGATTGACAACCTCTTACATATTGGACACCTCAAGGTGGATAACCACAAGTAAATAAAAATCCACCATATCGTCATCTGCTTATCCGTCTGTTCAGTGGAGTGGTGCTGAGGGTAGTACCAAAAGTAAGGCACCTTCTCTCCTGTTTTCTAAAATGCACAAGAAGATGGTGATCTGGTCTGCCGACAACAGGTAGCAGTAAGTATCGTCCAGAGCAGGGCGAAGAAGCGTCAAATATAACTGTGCTTTTTGCACCAGGAAAGAAGGACACCCGTATTTTGAAACCATTGATCCCGTCCCACCCATCGCTCAGTTCCGGAAATGCGGCACCATGATGAACCGCTTGACCGGGTCAGCCGGATCAATGATTAGGGGGGCTAGTTCTTCTGGCAGTTCGACGCCGGGGCTTCAAGTTTAAAGACCTGCACCAGTTAGCCTAAGCAGATTCAAGCACCCTTATTCTCTTGTAATTTTCATTTACCGCCCAGCATTGTTTTCACTTTCTTCAGCGTGTCGATGTTCTGTTGCAGGCCGCTAACATTTTTTTCCATATCAGTTATTGTCGTACCGAGTTGAGCTACACTTCCAAGTGCACCACCGCTGCCAGATGCTTGCTTTAGCAAATTACTGCCAAAATCTCCCATCTGTGCATTAGCGTTGTGCTGGGGCAATGAACCGCAGAGGTAGCCTGCTGAAAAAATAACTGTAATGATACCGATGCGTACACTGTAAAGGATAGTTTTGTGTGACATGGTGAACCCCCTTTCTTGTTGGTGTTGCAAAGTTTTTGATTCCATGATTATTCGCAGAATATTTGGTAGCTAAAATTGTATAACGAATAATAATGATGTCAAATCAGGCACAAAGTACCTGGGTGTTATTTGTATTGGTGCTGACTTGTGGTTGTAATAGTTTCTGATAAAATAAAAAAAATGTTTAAGGTTTCCTGGATTTGATCTCACTGCAATTAGGCGTGCCTTGCACTACCACATCAAAAAGGAGCCGTAAAATGGAAAATATCAATCAGTATCAGCAGATTGCAGCAACCTACATCACCGAGATGGGTACTAAACTACTCGCCGTCATTCTGTTTTGGATAGTCGGGCGCTGGCTGATCGGATTGGTCGGAAAGATGCTGCAGCGGGTGTTGGAGAAGCAGAAGGTTGATCCGACCCTGATGCGCTATCTCGGCAATTTCGTTGCCGTTACGCTGAACATCGTTTTGGTCGTAGCCATTCTCGGGTATTGCGGGTTCCAGACCACGACCTTTGCCGCCTTGGTGGCAGGTATCGGCATTGCCATAGGTGCAGCCTGGGGAGGACTTCTTTCAAACCTGGCGGCGGGCATATTCCTGGTTGTACTGCATCCGTTCAAGGTGGGCGATTTCATTACCGCCGGCGGAGTAACCGGCACTATCACAGAGATCGGCCTATTTGTAACCACGGTCAACACGCCGGACAACGTCAAGACGATGATCGGCAACGGCAAGATTTTCAGCGATACCATCCAGAATTTCACCGCAAATGATTACCGCAGGGTTGAGCTGAAATGCCAGTTGGCAGGCAGCGCCGACCATGTTGCGGCCATGCTGGTTTTGCGCGAAAAGCTGGCAATGGTGCCCAATGTTCTGTCAAAACCGCCGGTTGAAGTTGAAATTCTGGAGTTCAACCTGGTCGGTCCGGTACTTGGTGTGCGGCCTTTCTGCCATAACGACCATTATTGGCAGGTTTACTTCGACGGCAACAAAACCATACGCGAAGCCCTCGCCGCCGCCGGCTTCCCGGCACCGATGCCGGCACAGCTGGTCATGGTCCAAAACCAATAATAAGGATAAAGTTTTTGGCAAATAATAACTGGCAACATGGCTATTGCTCAGAAATTTGGAAATAACAGTTAGCAGCCACAAAACCTGAAAGGAGAATAAGTCATGCTGCAAAAGATTTCTGCCAGCACCATGCTTTTATTTTTTATTACCGGATTGGGCGCTCTATTTCCACTGCAAGCATCTGCAGATGAAATCATTATGGACAACGGGGTTCGCATAAAAGGAACGGTAACGAACCTAACCGGTGATTATTTGTCCCTCACATCCGATTACTCCGAGCCGATTAAGCTTATGACAACTAAAATAACTGGCATTACCACCGATCGCCCTGTGGAAATTCAGATGAAAAACGGCGAAGTTTTGAAAGGAAATCTTAAAACCGGCGCAGACGGAGTCCTTGCGGTTGAACAGGTTGCCGGGAGGAACCGTGTAGTGATTGACGTGAAAAACATATCGATGATCAACCCTCCACCAGTGAGTCAATGGAGTGGATCAGTAGTTGCCGCAGGTAACTACCAGACGGGGAACACCGACCGGAGTGCTTTCAGACTCGGGGCCGATGCAGTCCGCCGGAGTGATAACGATCGCTTCAGCGTGCGCTTTCTGTATGACATTTCCAAAGAAAAAGAAACATTGTCTTCACGAAGCTTCTATGGATCCTTGAAGTACGATTATTTTTTCACCAAGAGGTTTTACGGGTATTTGGGTGTTGAACTTCTTAACGATAAATTCAAGGACCTGAACCTTCGGACAATTGTTGGCCCCGGTGTCGGTTATCAGGTATGGGATGAGCCCAGAAAGGCCCTTGCGCTGGAAGCCGGCCTCACCTATTTTTCAGAAGACCTCAAGAGCGCTAATGATAAACACTGGATAAGTGCCCGGTTGGCAGCTAATTATCGCTACAAAATTACAGAGACCATAGTGTTCACCAATAATTTTGTGCTGTATCCAAGTCTTGAAAACATGTCTGACTTTAGCCTGAGAAATGAGGCGGCAATCGCTACAAGCCTTGGTTCCGGCTGGTCAATGAAACTGGCCAATATACTTGAATACGATAACGCACCCGCAGTCGGCATAAAAAAAACCGATTCAAATTTTCTGCTAGGACTTCAGTATGCATTTTGAGTCCGGCAGATTATTGATATCTGAGCAGTGACAGAACATACTCAGGTCATTTTTTGCATGTTGTCTTTTTACCGATATGCTATATGCAATATAAAAGTTGTTTAATTTATTTTTCGGGAGGGTCGTCATGGGCATACTTAAAGAGTTCAAGGAGTTTGCAGTAAAGGGTAATGTCGTTGATATGGCGGTGGGTATAATCATCGGAGCGGCTTTTGGTAAAATAATTTCGTCTCTTGTTGCTGATGTG
>JAQUCU010000252.1 GCA_028686055.1 Desulfuromonadaceae bacterium | reverse complement strand
CGCTCTTCCGTTCTGACAGTAAAAGAAAAATGGCGGGTGCCGGACCGGGAGAGATTTTGTTGGGTTATTCCGGCAGGTTAAGCCGTGAGAAAGGCATCGCCGATCTGATCTGTGCCATGAAGATGCTGATAGAATCAGGCCTGCCGCTAAAGTTGGTACTGCTGGGAGATGGTGCGCAGCGGTCGGAGTTGGAAGAGTTGGCAGCCGCTAACGGCGTGAAGGAGCATGTCTGTTTCGCAGGGTTTCAAGCCGATGTCGAGAGCTGGCTGGCGGCCATGCATATCTTCGTGTTTCCTTCCCATAGCGAAGGTACGCCAATGGCGCTGCTCGAGGCTATGGCTTCCGGCGTACCCTGCATTGCAACGGCAGTGGGCGGAATTCCGGCAGTCATACATTCCGGGATAAACGGAATTCTGATCTCCCCGGGGGAACCCGATGAAATTCGAGACGCGGTACGGCTGCTTGTTGCGGATCGAGACAAAGGTTTTTGTATGGCAAAAAATGCACAAATTAAAATTGAGCAGAAGTACAACGTGCATAACTGGGCGAGAAGTATTGAAGCAGAATATGTGAGGACGATATGTATGAATCAATACTAGCGTATTTGAGAGGATACTTTTTGTATGCCAGCATTGAGAGCAACGGGCCGATCAAGTCTATCGGGAAAACAATAATCAACAATAAAAAGGGGAAAATAAAAGTTGGCAAGCGTACCTGTCTCTGGCCTGAAGTCAAATTCTCACTTAGTAACGGTAAAAATGCGGTGCCACCGCTACTTCAAATTGGAGAATACTGCTCCATCGGAGACAGGACTCAAATACATTGCGGGAATCTGGTGAAGATCGGCAACTATGTTTTGATCTCATGGGATGTGAATATTATAGAATATGATTATCACGCTCCAGGAGGGGGACACCCGGAACCGCAGCCTATAATCATTGAGGATGAAGTATGGATCGGAGCGAGGTGTATAATAACCAAAGGTGTCACTATTGGAAAGGGAGCCATTATTGGAGCCGGTTCCGTGGTCGTTAAAGACGTTCCTCCGTTTACACTTGTTGCCGGTAATCCTGCAAGAGCGATAAAACAGGTTCAGTCCTGGAGGGGGTGTGCTGATGAACGCACCTGACGATACTAAAAAAATCAAAATAATGCATACCGTACTGAGCCTTGAAATGGGAGGGTTAGAGAAAGTTGTCTCCGATACCGTTGCGGGCTTGGATAAAGACAGATACGAAGTTGAAGTCTGCTGTTTTGATACTCTTGGTCATTTTGCATCCTCTCTTACGCTGCATGGGGTCAAGGTTAATCTTGTAGTAAGAAATCAGGAACGCTATGACACTTTTTTTCCTTTCAGGCTTAAGAAACTGCTCCATGAAAGAAAAACAGATATTCTCCATATGCATAGCGGGACTTTTTTTCTTGGCACCCAGGCGGCTCTGTTCGCTGGAATATCAAAAATGGTTTATACCGATCATGGGCGGCATCTTGTCGAACCCAAAATACTTCTGGTCATGGACAGGTTCTGTGGCTTTTTTGTTAAAAAAATAATTGCGGTCTCACACGAGCTTGAAAAATATCTTGTGGATGTTGTCAAGCTGCCGGCAGCTAAAACTTCAACGATAATCAATGGGATCAATACCGAACAATTTAGCCCCGGACCAAAATATCCGGCTCTGCTGGATGAGTTAAAGATTCCACCATCCCACAGAGTAATTGGAACTGTTGGAAGACTGGCAGAGGTAAAAGATCAGGTCTCAATGATAAAAGCTTTTGCAAAAGTACGTGGAGAGATCTCTGATGTTACTCTGCTTCTTGTTGGAGACGGGCCGCTGCTGTCACTTCTGCAGCAGACGGCAAAGGACTTAAATGTCGCTGGAAATGTTGTTTTTGCTGGGAAGAGAACTGATACCTCAAGGCTTCTGAACCTGATGGATGTTTTTATGCTTACTTCTCTCTCCGAGGGGACATCAATTTCACTCCTGGAAGCTATGGCTTCCGGTGTCACACCGGTAGTGACCGATGTGGGTGGTAATCCATTTATTATTCAGCACGAGGCAAACGGGTTAATTGTCACTCCCGGTGATATTGCCGGCATGGCGGATGCCGTTATCAGCCTGTTGAAGCACGATGAACTGCGTGATAAGTACCGCTTGAATGCAATAGAAAGCGTAAGAAGAGATTACAGTTTGAAAAGTATGGTTGACAAGTATTCGGCAGTTTACAACGAACTTTACGCTTGTTGAAGTATGCGTAAGAAATGCGGAGTTTTGTGATGTCAATCACAGCTGCAATTATTGTTTTGGCAGATAGTACATTTACAAATAAAAACATAAGTGTAGTCGAGAATACTAAACCATCCGCAAGGGTGGGACGGAAAGCCTATTGGGTCTCACAGAGACAGCCGGGTCGCCGAAATACCGGAAAGGTGTGAGGTGCCCGGCTTTTTGTATTTGTACCGCTGGGAAAAAGCAGGTGTAGCAGTGGTTGTAAGGATTATTTTATTTTTACCAAAAGGTATAAGGAGAAACAAGACATGAAAAAACTAATTATTATGCTTGTCGCCATCAGTTTTGCAGCTACTGCCAATGCTGCCGTGCCGACTGTCAGCAGCGTCACCGGAACGGTGGCAACAGGACAGGAGTTGACAATTAACGGCGCCAACATGGTTGCAGAGAATAATGCCAACTGGCTGAGCCTCTTTAAAACTGCTTACGGTTTTGAAGGTACCAGCCCATCAGCTGACGGATACTGCTCGTCCGGTACCTGTGACGGGGTTTATGATGCCTCCGTCAAGTTAAGCGGCAACAAGAGCGCCCTGTTTTCAGTGTCAGGTGTTTCGGCCCCTTATCCAAACTATATCAAAAGTTACAACGGCATATGTCTTAATACACAGAACTTTTATGGGAGAACTTACTTCCGCTACACTAACAACAGCGGCGTTTGGCCGGATAATGCCCTGAAATTCGTTGATATTCAGGGAACGACTAATGCCATTTATATTCAGCCGGTAGGGAGTGCCACTGCACCAACTACTTTCAGGGTGGTTAATAATGGCAGTAACTATTATGGCGGGATACCTGGCGGGGCGATCAAATCCGACCGGTGGTACCTGCTCGAATGGCAGTACAGCAATTCATCCGCAACGGTGAAAGTATGGATAGATAACCAGTTGATCATGCCGTAGCGCGACATGACGATGCCGGAAACGACCTCGCCCTCGCCGTTGAGTCCGGTCAGGCCGCGCCGCTCGTCCGGCACCAGTTCGACCCGGCCGATGTCGCGGATCAGCACTGGCGTGCCTTTTTCGCTCTTGACCACCAGCGTCTCGATGTCGCCGATGCCGCGCAGGTAGCCCTTGCCGCGCACCATGTACTCGGTCTCGGCCATTTCCACCGCGCGCCCGCCGACGTCGCGGTTGGAATCGCGGATGACCTGCGCCACCTTCATCAGCGGGATGGCGTAGGAACGCAGTTTGACCGGGTCGACCGTCACCTGGTA
>JAQUCU010000251.1 GCA_028686055.1 Desulfuromonadaceae bacterium | reverse complement strand
GCTGTCCCATCCCGTCCTCTCACGGTTCCCGCGGTTGTTTTTGGCGCCCCCAACGAATGGTCCTCTGCACTTGAAAGTGCCGGCCAATTCTGGAACCAAACAACATCTGACATCCGTATTTCTGAAGCATTTCGGGCAATTTGTTCGGCGAACTATGCAATAGTGAATGAATTACAGGCTGGACCTCGTTTATTAGCGTAAAGCACAATAGCAGGGGAGTTAATTGAGGTTGTGCCAACTAGCGGCAAGACCGGCCATAAGGCCGGTCAGCCTTATAGCGTTGGACGACAAAAACATGAAACTGAGTACTTGCATTGATCGTTTTATTGGCCTATATTTTGACTATAATAAAGATCTATATAAGGAGCAATAATAATGAGAGCAATTTCAATCAGTAATGACATTGTCCCAATTGCAGAATTTAAAACCAATATTTCCAAGTGGTTCAAAACACTTCAGACATCCAGACATCCACTTATCATTACCCAAAACAGCAAACCTGCAGGAGTGCTATTATCCGCTTCAGATTATGATGAACTGGTATACCGAAAATCATTTCTCGATTCTGTAGAGAGGGGAATTTCGGACGCAGAAAATGGGCATACCCAAACGACTGGCGAACTACGGAAATCTCTACAAGCACGAAGAAGCGTGGGCAATCCATGAGCATAACGTGGTCACGGGAAGCTGGCGAAAATCTGGTCGATATAGAGGAGTTCATTGCACGTGACAGTGTGGAGCGCGCTATCCGGTTTGTCGATGCCCTAATTGATCATGCAGAGGCTATTTTGTCTGATAACCCCAGAAGCGGTAGGACAGTACCAGAAATAGGCAATCCTGATATTCGAGAGCTCATTTACCGAGGATATCGCATTGCCTACCGATTGAATGGTGATCGGATTGAAATACTTACCGTTTTTGAAGGGCATCGGTTATTGCGGCTGAATGAATCAGCCGATCGGGATCGATGAAGACCCTGTTACCGGATCTGCTCACACCACACTTGTTCCAATACGTTAGCGAACACATGCCGACATAAGAGTTACCAATCAAGCGGCGAGCAGCTCTCTCCAGCCTATTTCCGCACAAAGATCTCTTTGGCCAGATTCGTATCAATGGCAAATTCCGAATAGCCGACCCTGAAAACATATGACGGGTAGGCTTGAGTCAACACTATACGGTTGCCCGGCAGGACTCCCATCGCCATCAATTTCTGCATCTTCTTGCTGTCTTCAGTCTGGATATAGGCTATTTCACCCTCCTGACCCGATTTAAATTCGGTCAGCGGGACTACCCCAAGATCGCCGTCGGCACGTGCCTGATGGCAGCATTCCCCAGGAGGGATAGGATTGCCGTGCGGACAGGTCGTCGGATGATTCAGCATCGTGCAGACCTTGATGTCAGCCCCTTCGTTAAGCAGATGCTCGAACTGACAGGCCTTGAATTCGGCATCGTCACCACGGATATTGAGCACGTCCATCATCAGGCGTTCCGCCAGGCGGTGGCGCCGGACGGTCATCTTGCCCTCATTACGCCCTTCGGGGCGGAAGTAGATCATACCCTGACGGATCTCGATCATGGCGTGGCTGGTCAGCTCACGATAGGCCGGGTCATCAGACGGAAACTCCATCTTTTCCGGGTCGAGGAATGCCGCCCCACCCTCTTCAACAGCAATCCACAACGCCTCAAGTATTTCTTCAGCTTTTTCCGAAAGTTTCATGCCTTGTCTCCTTTATCTTTTGCATCCTTACCAAAGATTGTTTTTAATTTTTTGACAACCCCGGATTCCAGAGGGTTTTTGTAGTTGCAACGCGGGCAGTGGACACTGTGGCAGCCGCCCGGGCAGCCGCCGCACCCCTTTTTCCCGTTTTCTTCTTCAAATTCGTATCCGCAGAATCCGCATATCATGAAAGCAACCCCGTTACCAGCAGAGCCTTATTCAGGACATATCCACTACCGAAAGCCAACAGGCTGACAAAGACGCCGATGGCGCCGGCAATCTTCCATCCCCTCTCCTTTTTCATGATCAGGAACTGCGCTATACAGGGGATAAAGAGGGTCAATGTTACGGCGGCAACGGTCAACTGGCGGGCATCCATCAGTCCCTTGGTCTGCAGCTCGTACAGGCCGGCAGCCCCGTAATCGCGGCGGAAGAAACCGAAGATGAATGCCACCGCCGTCTCTTTCGGCAGGCCGATCGAAGCCATTACCGGAGTCATGGCATTAACCAGCTTTTCGAAGAATCCGGTGATCTTGCCAAGCCAGAGCAGTACCGAGGCCAGCACGAACAACGGCAGAATCTCCATAAAGTACCACTGCATGCGGGTATAGGTCTTGGTTACCACGTTGCCGAATTGCGGCAGACGCATCGGGGGGAGTTCCATATA
Source organism: Desulfuromonadaceae bacterium (assembly GCA_028686055.1). GTDB lineage: Bacteria > Desulfobacterota > Desulfuromonadia > Geobacterales > Pseudopelobacteraceae > JACRCG01. The sequence continues at coordinate 1,147 of JAQUCU010000251.1, read as the reverse complement.
AAACATCGGGGCCTCGCCGGGGAGGATTTTTGCCGACAATGACCCAACCACAATGAACAGCAGCAGTAGACAGCCGCTCCACACTGCAAGCGCTCCGGGAAACTTGGAGAGAAGCGACATGATCACCCCGAGCTGGGCAGAACAGGGAATAGTCAGCGAGAGGAGAATGGTTGCAATAACCCGCTCGCGGGTGGTCTCAAGGGTGCGGGTCACCATGGTCGCCATTGTGTCGCAGCCAAAACCGAGCACCATCGGAATAACCGCCCGGCCGGTCAGGCCGAAGTGTTTGAAGACGCGGTCTACGAGCAGCGCCAGGCGCGGGAAGTAGCCGGTATCCTCCAGAAAGGAGAAAAATATGAAAAAGGTGGCCACTATCGGCAGGATTATACCGACGGCGTAGCGGATGCCGAGGGTGATGATGCCGTACTCTCCGACAAAGAGCTCCTGGATGATCTCCCAAGGAATCAGGTTTTTAACTACTCCGGTTATCCAGGGATTGAATATTCCCTCAAAGAGTCTCTTTTCCATAAAGTCAACCACGGTGCCGGCACCGAAAACCCCGACAAACTGGTAGAGCCCGAAATAGAGTACGATCAGCAGCATCGGCACCCCGGTCAGCGGACGTACCGCCAGATTAGACAGGCGTTCGGCAACAGTCACCACCCGCTTTTCCGGTGCGGTGAAGACGCCGTTTATGATCCTCTTGACCATCTCCTTGCGTTCCATCGACAGATCAAGATGAAACGATTCGCGGCGGTCAAAGGCGATCTCCCGGATCTTTTCGGCCAGCGGGGCATAACCGTCACCCTCGCGGTGGCGCGCCAGCTCTGTGATCTCTTCATCCTGCTGCAGCAGCAACAGGGCAAGCGTCCGCCGGGAGAGGATATACTCACCCTGCATCATGCAGGATACCTCGTTGATATCGCGCTCCAGCATACGGCTGTATTCAAAACGCTGTTGGTCGCAGGTGCAACGATAGGCATTCACCGCCGAGCGAATTTCGTCGATCCCACGCTTGCGGGCGGTAGCGGCTCCGATCACCGGGATACCGAGCTTCTGCTGCAGCAGCTTGATATCTATGGAGAGACCCATCCGCTCGGCTTCATCCATGATATTGACCACCAATATAACCGGCAGGCCGGCTTCG
>JAQUCU010000250.1 GCA_028686055.1 Desulfuromonadaceae bacterium | reverse complement strand
GTACCGTTGCTATCGCGCTGATATACTGTCGTACGAATCAAGGCATTTTTATCTTTGGGATCAACATCGATAATTTTGATGATCCCCTTACCGCCACCCGTGTTGACATCGGCCATTTTAATGTTATAGCGGGTATTGTTCGTAATGTTAATGGTTCCATAGCCGTCCATTACCTGCAGTTTACCACCACCGGCAGTCGTATTCATTACCTTGCCCTTGATGCCGATATAGCCTGCAAGGGTATTGACATTATCCAGTTCCAAATTGCCGGTATCCGCATTATAATAAACTTTTATAGCAGTAAGATCCGTATCGCTTTGCCCTAGATCAAGCTGATGCCGACCACTACTCCAGCCGCCAGCCTGAACTTGGCTGGCAATGCTTGCGTCAGCTACGGTATCGAGAGTTAGTGTCTTTTGCTCCGTGCCACTAGTCACCGTACCGTTGATATTTACATACTGCCCTGACAGGAATACCTTGCCCCCGGCAATGTAAGCGCCGTCTGTGGGTAGTGGTGCATGATGAATACTCTGGTAATAATCAGCTAACGTCTGGGTACTGCCATAGCTACCCCATTCAGTATACCGATCAGCATAATCATACCAATTCCCCTTGATGGAGTCCCAATAATTCTTATACCCTTGCCACTCAACATCTGACATGCTAGCTGGACGTCCATTCAACGCACCACTAGCACTAATCATTCCCGCCTTGTTACTGACGATCAGATCGCCACCAGCTACAATATCAACGCTATCGCCCTCAATGGAACGGTTGCTGATCATGATCATGCCACCGCTGGTAGCCTTGACTAAGCCAGACAAGTTGCTAATATTACCATTAAGATAAAGAGCAGGATAATTTGTCGCCGTGTTCGTAATGGAAATGCTTGGCGCGATAAAGGCACTCGCGCTAACCGTACCGCCAAAAACCTGGCTGCCTGGATTACGACCGTTGATGTCCTGAGCACGGGTCATGCTTACATTATTGAACATGATTCGGCCACCACGATCCGCTGGAATATACAATGCCTGTTTATCGGTTGTATTGTTAATCACTAAGCTAAAGTCGGTATTGTTTACAATTTTTATACCCGCATCGCCAGGTGCATCAAGCACCCCATTGCTGCCAATGAGCTTGTCACCTTCAATATAAATATTACTACTCTGTGACTTGTGCTGGCTATTTAATAGCAGCACTTTCGTTGTTTTATCGGCTGCCAATGCATTTTGTTTGCTTTGTAGCCAACTTGGATCATTATCAGCAATCAGTTGGGTAAAAGTATCTCCTGTCCAGGTGCTAGGTTTGTTATTGTTAACGATGCTAGTAAGATCAGCAATCTGAGTATTTAGGCTATCAATCGTTGGTTGAATAAAAACGGACACCCATTTGCTGTTATTATACCAAGAGTTAGATACCACACTAAGATCTACAGATGAGTTGATCGTTACTGTTTCGCTCGAAAAATATTTTGTCTTGGCATCATTGATCAAAGTAGTGCGTTCGGCACTAGCAGTATTATAAGCTGTGGCATAAGTCAAATCTAAATTTGCCACATTCGGCAAAATACTTTGCTGCGTCCAGGTATGACTAGAACTCCAGGTAGTCAACGCACTATTTACCGTTGCAATATCATTGGTAAGATTATTGCCACTCAGTGAAAGTTGACCACCAAAATAATTGCTGTTGATATTTGCCAGTGCAGTCTCTTTATCAGCATCCGATCCGCTAAGTCCACTTATTTTAGCATTGACTTGATTCTTAATAGCCGTTTCCATTGCGGCTTCTTGAACCTGTACTTTACCCATAACCGAATCGGCTAACATTACGGAACCACCGCTAACCAACAAGTTTTTTATGCCTTGTTGAGCAATTTGCTTATTCGCATTAAGGGCAGCAAGTTCCGTTGTTTTAGTCTGTAATAGAGCTTGGAGGCTAGCTAACGTAGTGCCAGTAGGGTCACCTAATGCAGCACCTTTATCAGCATTAGCGGTACTTTTCACGGCATTCTGTGCGCTGATCGTTGTACCAAAATCATCTAGCACCGCTTGTAATTGGGCCTGGATTTCTACAGGTAAATCGCCAAGAACAATTTGGGCCGTCTCGCCGGTTGGCTTTCCGTTACGCAGCACTGTTACCGTAAAACCGCCACTCCCATCAGGGTTAATCGTGATATCAAGCTCACGTTTAATACCAACATGCACTTCACCATTTACTTCCACTCCGCTGTGCTGATCCCGATTCGAGGATCCTCCGATTCTCTTTATAGACACATCGCCGCCTAAGGCATTGATGAACTCTGATAACAATTCTCGGTACAAGTCGGTTCCCTCACCATAGCCATTCACGATTGCCGTTCCTTTTTTTGTTAGTAGTCTTACATGCCCCACACTCTGCAACTGCGTTAATACCGAGTTGCCATTTTCACCTACTTTGATGTTGTCATTTGTTTGAGCCGTAGCATCCGCCTCAGGAGGAATATTGATAGGTAACGCTGTTCGATTATAAAGACCGGTATAGGCATTTGCATTAATGTCATTCGTTTGCGTAACGATCGCATCATGACTAGCGCTGTAATTTCCAGCGCGAAGGTTGATATCCCCCTCAGCATATAATGTTGTCGGACTAGCAGCAGATTGCCCGTCTTTAATCAAGATTAAATTATTACTCTTGACCGTTGAGGTTGACTGTCCCATCGCTGCACTAGCTAAACCATACGTTTTCGCACCGGCAATGGTCTGAACGTCAGCATTGATCCGAGTAGACAGATCAATGTCACCTACACTGTCCAAAAAGGCACCTGAGCCAACGGTAATGGTAGCGTTATTTTGTTCGTTATCAATGATAGACTCTGCTCTCGCTACCGAGATCGCAGCAGCAGCATCGAGTTTAGCCTTGTCATAGGCGACTACATCATTAAGAGCCGTCATTGTAAGTGATCCAGGATTCAAAAGAGGATTGCCGGTAACATGCAGCTCTGCCAATTGACCTACTCCAACGCTAGTATCATGATAGATGTAAGTCCTACTAGAGGCCGCAGCTCCATTGTAAGCACCACCCGAACCGGAGCTGACATTATAAGCACCACCGTCCAGCCATAATTTGCGGGCCATATTCGTAGCGTTGACGCTGATCGTCTTTGCTTTCACCACGTTATTGGCACCAATACTAGCTTTGACAACTATAGGATCAGCGACAACTCTTCCCAGAAAGTCCAGCTTCGCCCCCTCAAGATTAATAGCCATAGCCCCACTAAGACCGTACTTAGCCGCTTGCGCACTGTCTGTCTTAGCATTGAACTTCGAAGTATGACTGGCTGAAATAGCCAGGCTATCGGTAGTAATGACCTTGCTCTTATCGGGTGCATCATCAATATAAGCTTTCGTTGAGCCAGTGGTTTTAGTCGTCGCTAAGGCCGCACTGCCAGCGATAATTCCACCTGTTCCAGCTACCGCTTCTGCGTAATTATCATCCGTTCCCCCACCAGTAATATTTAGTGCTCCGCCTTGAACTGGATCGGAACCCGAAAGACCAGCGCGAACCGCA
>JAQUCU010000249.1 GCA_028686055.1 Desulfuromonadaceae bacterium | reverse complement strand
AATACCATGCTGACGGGCACCGTGTGTGTCGGGTCTGTCTTGAACCAGCGGAGACGCGCCGCCTTGTGCTGCGCTGTCCAGTGTGTGGGAAACCGCTCACCGTAGGGGTCTGTCATCGGGTGATGGAACTTGCTGACCGGCCTCAGCCTTTGTATCGTGACGATTCGCCCCGGGTATTCAGCCTGATTCCGCTCCCCGAGCTGCTGAGCGAAATCACCGGCGTCGGACCGGCCTCCAAGAAGGTGATGGAGCAGTATCGCCGCTGCATCGCCAGGTTTGGCTCGGAATTCAACCTGCTCCTGCATACCCCGCTTGACGAGATCAGGCATGAAAACTCGCTCCTGGGGGAAGCGCTGGCACGGATGCGCAGCGGGCGGGTAATCCGCAAGCCGGGCTTTGATGGTGAGTATGGGGTGATCAGGGTCTTTGAGAAGGGAGAAAAACTCTTGGCCTGAAATGTGCCATGACGTATTGTGTCGCATTTCTATGGTATCTTAAAATCATGATCACTCTTCCACTTGAACAACGCCTGGAAATCCTTGCAGACAGCGCCAAGTATGATGTTTCCTGCTCTTCCAGCGGTAGCAACCGCAGCGGCAAGGCGGGCGCTACCGGCAGCACTGCGTCCAGCGGCATCTGCCATACCTGGACCGCCGATGGCCGCTGCATCTCACTGCTGAAAATCCTTCTCACCAACGCCTGTATCTACGACTGTGCCTACTGCCTCAATCGTAGTTCCAATGACATCCTTCGTGCCGCCATGACGCCGGATGAAGTTGTTGACCTGACGATGAACTTCTATCGCCGCAACTACATCGAGGGGCTGTTTCTCAGCACCGGGGTGATTCGCTCCGCCGATTACACCATGGAGCAGCTGATTGCCGTGGCACAACGCTTGCGGGAGGTGGAGCGCTTCAACGGCTATATTCACCTGAAACTGGTGCCGGGGGCTGACCCGCTGCTGATCGCTTTAGCCGGGCGCTATGCCGACGGGGTCAGTATCAATATTGAGCTTCCCAGCCGTCAGAGCCTGGCGCTGCTGGCGCCGGACAAGCCGCGTGAGTCGATTATCAGCCCGATGCGGCAGGTGAGTGGCCTGCTCGTCGAAGCCAGAGAGGCCCGCACAAAATCGCGTCGTGCGCCCCGGATTGCGCCAGCGGGGCAGAGTACCCAACTGATTGTCGGCGCTACACCGGAGAGCGATCGTGATATCATCACCCTGACTGAAGGGCTCTACAACAAACTGGAACTGAAGCGGGTCTACTATTCTGCATATATACCGGGCTCCAGCGATAGCCGCTTACCCGCGCTCTCCTCGCCGCCGCTACTGCGGGAGCATCGTCTCTACCAGGCCGACTGGCTGCTTCGCTTCTACGGTTTTGCCGCCCATGAATTGCTGGATGAGGTGCGTCCCAACTTGGATATGCGCTTCGATCCAAAAAGCGACTGGGCACTGCGCCATCTGGAATTGTTTCCGGTGGAGATCAACCGGGTTGACTATGAGGTGCTCCTGCGGGTGCCGGGGATCGGCGTTCGCTCTGCCCAGCGCATCGTGCAGGCCCGGCGCGGTACCCGTCTCGGTGAGGTGGAGTTGAAAAAACTGGGGGTTGTATTGAAGCGGGCGAAATATTTTCTGACCGCTGGCGGCCGTTATCTGGGCGGCATTAAGCTGGACGGGCCGCGTCTGATGGAGCGAATGCTGGCGCCGACCCACCGTCCGGCGCGGCTTGATCAGCTGGAGCTGTTTGCCGCACTACCGGACGCCTCGGCGTTGACCGGGGAGTTATGATGACGGTATACCGCTATGACGACAGCTTTGAAGGTTTCCTCTGCACCGTGGCTGACTGTCTGGAAACCGGTGAAGGGTACCCGGAGTTTGCGGTGTATGGCGACAATCAGGCTGTCGGGCTCTTTGCCGGTGAGGTCCGCGAGGTGGCAACAGTGCGGGAGAGTGCCGTGGCGTTCCGGAAGCGGTTTGTCGAAGCGGTGTCACAGGAGGAGTTTGCCACGGCGCGGTATGCCTTCCATAGCAGGGAAACCGGGATTGAGCTGTTGCTGTGGCGTTACTTCACACGAGGGCTTCAGGTTGGGAGACGCTTGTGTCTGTTGCTGGCCGAGGAGCCGGTGCATTCGGTCAGCCGCATTGCACGGAAAGTGTCGCACGAAGCCCACAAGTACAAAGGCTTTGTACGCTTTCGTGAAGTTGAGGCCGGATTTTTGTACTCCCGTGTCGAGCCGCAGGCGGACATCCTCGCCCTTATTGCCCCTCACTTCGTTGGACGTGTCGGTGACCGTCCCTGGATGATTCATGACCTGTTGCGGAATCATGCGGCGTTCTATGACCTGACGTCATGGCGTCTGGTCAGGGATGTCGAGCTGTCGGCTGAACCGACTCTTACTGCAACCGAACAGGACTATACCGCCCTGTGGCAACGTTATTTTCAACGCCATGCTATCAAAGAGCGGCATAATCCCAAGCTTCAACAGCAGCACGTGCCGCTACGCTATCGCAAATATCTGACCGAGTTTGAACCGTCCTAATTACGGGAAGGTCGCTGATATTTGGCCCTGATTCCGGCTGGAGGCCTTTGTCAGTAGTGAGTAGATTGATTGCTATCACCTGCAGGTGGATGTAAAGGCGGTGACGCTACACTGCTTTTAGGTTGAGTTCAGAAATAGTCTCAGCAGGTGGTGGTAGAGCTGAACACGTAATGGTCGCATGATAGTCATCTTTCGGTTCAGAGCCCCAAGATCTCCTTGTCTTTCGGGTATTCCACCAGAATACCGAAGGTCAGCTCCTTCTTTTCTCCTGCTTGCAGCGGCATCTTCCAGATGATCGTGCCATCACTCTTGGTCTCTGTCGGTTTAATAGACGGCTCTTCAAGCGAAACCTTGATCTCCTCATCGCCAGCCACCGGTAATTGATCACGCAGAGTGAGGGTCAGTGGTTCTTTGCGGAAATTACTCATTGCTACGCGATAGCGGTAATCGACGCGGTTCTTGCCGAACAGGCCGGCGTCCTTGTGCTGCTTCAGCTCTTCCCGTTTGACCGTTATCTGATCGTCAGTGCCGGAAAATAGCTCGAACTTTTCACCGGCGGCGACCTTGTTCAAGCGGGAACTGCCGGTGAAACTGTTGCCGACAAAAGTGTTTACCTTGCCCGGCAGAAGCGGGTAGGTGGCGCGGTTGATAATCTCAGACTTGAGAAATACGGCTGGCGATAGTTTTGGTACTGCAAGGTATTCGATGCTGACCGGTAGCTGCTCGATTGCGACAATTGTGCCGTGGCGGTTTCCGTCAGAAGGAATGTCGAGTGTACGGGGGACGTGGAACGAGACGGAAGACAGTTCGTCACTGACTTGGGCGATGGCAAATTCAGCGGGGGCGTCTTCTGCTTGTGTCATGTCCAAAGCACTAGAACCCTTTTGGCCTCGGCTGGCCCTTTTTGCTTTTTCGAGTAGGGCAGGTGTTGCTGCCGGGTAGGCCATTTCAGACATCACCGGACGCGGGCGGTAGAGCGAGATGTTCCACGGTTTCAGTTCTGGCGG
>JAQUCU010000248.1 GCA_028686055.1 Desulfuromonadaceae bacterium | reverse complement strand
GTCAGCGGGTTGTCGCCGGTGACCATCACCGTCTTGATCCCCATGCTGCGCAACTGCAGGAAGCGCTCCTGGATACCGGCCTTGACGATGTCCTTCAGATTGATCACGCCCAGAATTTCACTATCCTTGCAGACTACCAGAGGTGTGGCTCCTCCCCGCGCGATTTTGTCGACTACATCCGCCAGATCATTCGGGATAATTTTACCCCCCTGCTTTTTCACAAACGCAACCGTCGAGTCGGAGGCACCTTTGCGGTAGCGTGTGCCTTCCAGGTTGATGCCGGAGAGACGGGTGTCGGCGCTGAACTCCACAGGCTCGGCATCCTTCGGTGTCTCTTTGCTCAGGCCGTACTGCAGTTTTGCCAATACGACGACACTGCGCCCTTCCGGGGTTTCATCAGCCAGCGACGCCATCAGGGCCGCTTCGGCCAGTTCCTGCCCGGTATGTCCGCCGACCGGGACAAAGGCCACGGCCTCGCGGTTACCATAGGTAATGGTGCCGGTCTTGTCCAGCAGCAGCACGTTGACGTCGCCGGCCGCCTCGATGGCCCGGCCGGAGAGGGCGATGACGTTCTTCTGGAACAGGCGGTCCATGCCGGCGATGCCGATGGCAGGCAGGAGGGCGGCAATGGTGGTCGGCGCCAGACAGACGAACAGCGCCACCAGGATGGTCAGCGAAACCGGCGTGCCGTGACCCGCCACCTTGACGCTGTAGATCGAGAGCGGGCTGATGTTGGCGCAGACCAGCAGAAAGACCAGGGTCAGGGCGATCAGCAGCACCTCCAGGGCAACCTCGTTGGGGGTCTTGCGACGTTTTGCCCCCTCGATCAGGCCGATCATGCGGTCCAGGAAGGTTTCCCCCGGATTTGCGGTAATAGTGACAATAATGCTGCCGGAAATGACCGAGGTGCCGCCGGTGACGGCGCTCCGGTCGCCCCCGGATTCGCGGACCACCGGGGCCGACTCGCCGGTCACCGCTGACTCGTTGACCAGGGCGGCACCGGCCACCACGTCGCCGTCACCGGCGATCATTTCATTCGCCTCCACCAGGATCAGGTCACCCTTGCGGAGCTGGCGGGCACCGACGGTAGTGAAGTTGCCGTCAAATTCCGGCTTGTCCAGTTGCTTGGCAGTCACGTCGGTACGGCTCTTGCGCAGGCTGGCGGCACGGGCCTTGCCCCTTCCCTCGGCCAGCGCCTCGGCAAAGGTGGAGAAGATGACCGTCAGCCAGAGCCAGACTGAGACTGTACCGGTAAACCAGGCCGGTTCCGTGTTGGCGCCGGTCAGCGACATGACAAAGGTGACCAGGGTGATAAGGCTGGCAATCTCGACGCATAACATGACCGGGTTGCGCCAAAGAGTGCGGGGATCAAGTTTTTTAAGGGAGTCGATCAGGGCGCCCTGTAAAAGCGCGGTATCGAAGACTGATTGCGGTTGTTGGTTATGTTTCGACATGACGTCAGATTCCTCCCCGCATGGTCAGATGTTCCACGATCGGTCCCAGGGAGAGGGCCGGGAAAAAGGTCAGCGCCCCGACGATCAGGATGACCAGCGTCAGCCAGATGGCAAACGGAGCCTTATCGGTCGGCAAGGTACCGAGGCTGGGGGGGACGTACTTCTTCTCGGCAAGGGAACCGGCCATGGCCAGCACCGCGATGGCCGGGACATAGCGGCCAAGAATCATGGCCAGCGATCCAAAGATAGTATAGAAATCCACGTTGGCGTTCAGGCCGGCAAAGGCGCTGCCGTTGTTGTTGGCCATGGAGGCGATGCCGTAGAGCACCTCCGACAGGCCGTGAGCGCCGGGGTTGGACATGGCAGCCACCGCCTGCGGCGTGATCATGGCGATGCCCGACAGGATCAGCACCATCACCCCGGCGGTCAGGATGGCGAGGATCGACATCCACATCTCGCGCACCTCGATCTTCTTGCCCAGGTATTCCGGGATGCGGCCGATCATCAGGCCGGAGACGAAGACCGCGATGATGGCGAAGGCCAGCATGGTGTAGAGACCGGAGCCGACCCCGCCGAAGATGATTTCGCCCAACAGGATCAGGCTCAATGGAATCATGCCGCCGATGGGGGTGAGCGAGTCGTGCATGCTGTTGACGGCGCCGCAGGAGGTGCCGGTGGTCGCCACGACGAAGAGGTTACTCCCGGCCAGGCCGTTGCGGACTTCCTTTCCTTCCATGTTGATACTCTGTACCCCCAGCTTGGCCACCAGCGGATTACCGCTGCTCTCGGCCCATTGCAGGACGCCGAAAGCAGTGATCAGGATAAAGAACATCACCCCCAGCAGCATCCACCCCTGGCGACTGTTGCCCACCATGACCCCGAAGGTATAGGTTAGGGCACCGGGAATGAGCAGGATCAGCAGGATCTCGATAACGTTGGTGAGCGGTGTCGGGTTTTCAAATGGATGGGATGAGTTGGCGTTGAAGAAGCCGCCGCCGTTGGTGCCCAGCTCCTTGATCACCTCCTGGGAGGCAACCGGTCCCATCGGGATCCGGACTTTCGTGACAACCACCTTCCCGGTGACCGGATTCCCTTTGGCATCCTTTACCGGGTTCCCTTTGTCGTCCATTTTTGGCTTGTCATAACTGGTGGACTGAACAAGCGGCACACTTTTGTAGGTGCTGAAGTTCTGAATCACCCCCTGGGAAACCAGGACAAGCGAGAAGATAATGGAGATCGGCAGCAGGATATAGAGGATGCAGCGGGTCGTATCGACCCAAAAGTTGCCCAACAGTGAGGTCTTGCGGCGGACAAAGCCGCGGATCACGGCAATAGCTATCACAATACCGGTGGCGGCGGAGACGAAATTGTGCACGGTTAGCCCCACCATCTGGGTGAAGTAGCTGGCCGCCTGTTCTCCGGCATAGGCTTGCCAGTTGGTATTGGTCGTGAAGCTGACCGCCGTGTTCAGCGCCAGTTGCCAGCTGAAGGGTGGAACCTTTTGCGGATTGAGCGGCAGCAGGTGCTGGGTCATCAGCATGACAAAGAGCGACACGAACAGCGCCAGGTTGAAGAGGAGCATCGAACCGGCATAGCGCTGCCACCCCATCTCATCGTCCGGTTTCACCCCGCTGACGCGGTAGATCACCTTTTCGCAGGGGGCCAGGACTGGCGACAGGAAGGTACGTTCCCCCTGAAAGACCTTGGCCATAAATCCGCCAAGCGGCCTGATCAAGGCCAGTAATACGATGAAAAAAAGGATGGTCTGCATCCATTCATAGCCGTTCATGATGTCCTCTCCGTTGATGCTGACGTTCTGATAGTAAGCAGCTGTTTGGCACTATCGACCGGGATAAGAGACCATTCATTCCTGCTGCAGTCAAACACCGGCACCTGGCCATGTCCATAGTCGGGCGGTGGAACCGTCGTCATCCCCGCTACGTGCTTAATCGTATCAGCATTTTCAAAAGTTTCACCTTCGTAGAGTCCGTTTTCGCTGTTGAACAGATAGACTTTCATGGTTTCGCTCCCCCCTTGCCCGTTGTACTGTTACGATCTCATGGTAGCAGGGAGAAGATAAATTGGGTGGCAAAATGG
>JAQUCU010000247.1 GCA_028686055.1 Desulfuromonadaceae bacterium | reverse complement strand
ATGGCTCTGGACAAACCGATACAGGGCCTTAGCAATGACGCCTTTCAGCGCCACTCGCTTTGACACGTCCACCAGGGTGACGGTTCCAGCGTAATAGGTTTCATAAAAGAACGGATTTACGGTTGCCGTCAGTTCTTTCTTTTCCTCGTCCCAATGGACATTGGCAAGCATGGCTGACATGCTAGAGATGCGTGGAGGTTTGCGTTTTCCGCCCTTAGTGTTACCGGCTGCAATAGACAATTCGACCCCTGCCACCGTGAGCAGTTTGAGCGCGTCGATAAGCCGTTTGTAAGCGTCCTTTCCTGGTTTGGCATAGCCCAACAGCCTCAATAGCGGCCAAGCCGGGCCGCGATAAGTGTACGTTTTGCGACCATCGTTTTTCGTTTCTGTCCGGCGTTGACTGACATTATCCAGGATAGCTAAGAGCGCCATCAACGCGTCTTCTTCGTGGGTGGAGAGTTTCGGCCCGGAGTACTTGATCTCGCCCCATCCTGCCGAGGTTATAAGGTGCCCCCGTAGAAATTCTCGATGACCAAGATTTTTCGCGTTCATCGGAAAGAATGGGCTACACCTGGTCAAATCGGTCGGATACCCGCACCAGGCCGCCAAGGTGGTTTGCGTCGGACCTGTCGCCGTAGCGGCGCGGATTGCGGCGGCCTGCTCAGTAGCTTCATTTCCTAACGCTGCCCTTTTAAGCATCCCCTGCCGCAAGGTTATCGCGTTTTGCCGAGTCGAAACAGGTAACGGCAGGACTTCCATCCAATCCTCTTCGCTCATCCATACCGGCTTCTCTGTTTGCGCGTCGGAGAGGATGTCGATTCCTCGCTCCATAGAGATAGAGTATGTTATCTACACTTACAAACGGGACGGATCATAGACTTTAACATCCACACCTTTCGCCCATTCGTCGAGCCAGGCAGTGGTGTAGAAAACACGGGAACCTATTTTTTTGTATCGCGGTCCGCGAGATTGACAGCGGTACACCTCCAAGCTACTCGGAGCTGTCGGTACATTTTTGACTTGCGAGAGGTAGGCAGCTGCCTGTTTGGTGGGAATGGTTTCGGGGTTGATAATCCCGATCTGCCGCAAAGCTTCAGTGAGCTGGGGGACGGGGAGCGTTATAGAGGACATCGTTATCTCCAAAGGTAGGTTGGGTGAGTACAGGAATATTGTGTTCCCATATGCCTACGTTCGAAGATAACATTGCGGAAATATTTAACTATTATTATTTTTGAAAATGATCAACACTTTCAAAAATGATTATTCCACATACGTATTATATCCGTCACATGATATTTTTTTCCCTTCGTCCCTACCGCATTCGCCCCAAGATGAGCCTTCATAACTCTCGTTACATGACCAATGCTTGCGATGGTTCCGTGAATTTTATCTGCAAGACTGTTGATGGTATATTCTATTGGTTCATTGCCTTCCTCTGATGCAAGATCTTTCATGGCGCTGAATATTTTTTCCGTTGTAAGTTTTGTCTGTTTGTTTTGTTTACCCTCTCGGAGTTTTGTTTTCCAATTTTCTTCTTTAAACTCAATCTTCCGATAAAATATGTCTTGTTTCATTCTCTGGAAACTTATCTGATCAACCCAGCTTGAGGAGCCGTCTATCATATTGTTTAGTTTTCTCTCTACTTCGTTTATCGCCTCAATTGTCGAAGCTACCGACAAACAAGTCTCTAAAGCAGTCATATCTGCCTCAAAAGCCAAAGCAGTTCGAACGTCATTTTCTGTTACATCACGAAGAAGCTGACAGATAACCCCTTCTTTGTCATTCCACAATGCTCGCACAACGGGTCTATATGAAATACAATTCTTAATGCTTTCGATATGACATTTAATCACCAGAATATCTGGCCACCTGTCATTGATTTGTTCATTTATAGATATGTCGAAGCAATACTCAAAGTATGTCAATAATATCCAATACATCTGAGTCAGTAGGGGAAGATCGAAGAAGTCATCGCCATATCTATTGAATATCATGTCGTAAATGTTCTTGTCGGCACAGATCATGTTTTTAATGGTCTTCGCCTCAAATAGATACGATTCATACACCCACTCATCTTTAAAGATATTTTCCGAGGAGATTTTTTCTGCTAATTTTATTTTTTGGTCCGTGTCATAAGCAATACATCGTGCATCTAAAGCTGTATTCCATGCTGTTTCATCGTAAATTTTATTCCCTATCACGTCTAAACGTTCACGCAAAATTTTGTCTAAACGTTTACGAAAAACTCGGTCCAAGCTCAAAGCTAGCATCTTCTCTTCTTCGTTGTTATCAATACACAATGTTGTCCATACAATCGTTCCTTCCTTGTTTATTGTCTCTTTCATGATTTTGTCATCTCCTTCTACGTTTTATGAGAAAATAATCACAGCAAGCTATCGGGGATGTCTCGGATTCCTGCCAATCTGCGCTTGAAAGTTATTATTTTAGCACTGGCTCATTCCAGAAATCTGAAATTTACAATTTTTTATCCACTATTTTTTCCGGTGTAGCCTGTGCCGCAATAATTTCAGCTGCACGATCTGCCGACCGCTGCTGCGCCTCCGGCAGGAAGTGAGCATATCGTCGGGTAATGTCGCTGCTCTTGTGGGTGAGGAGCTGGCCGATCTGGTCCAGGTTGAATTCTCCGGAGCTGGCTAACAGGACGGCGTAGTGGTGGCGCAGTCCGTGAAACGGCCGGAAGTGCTTGGGCAGATCGGCCGCCGTCTTGATCCGGTCAATAGCCGTGCATTCCATACGCTGATCGCCGTGAACTCCTGGAAAAACATAGTCGTGATCCTCCCAAATCGGTGCTTGTCTGGCGATTTTACGGTATCGCTTAGCCCGTCGTTCCTTTTCATCTTCCAGGAAAGCAAGTTGTTGCTCAAATAATTCTCGAACCGGGGGCGACATGGGAACAGTAACATCGTTACCGCCCTTCGGGGCGGCAATGGTAATTAAGCTATGTTGAAAATTAAGATGTTCTCGTTTGAGTCGAAACAGTTCGCCCCGCCGTAATCCCGAGAACATGGCAAGTTTAACCAAACGAGCAACGTCCTGCCGGTGCCAGCTGTTCAAAGTGTCGAGCAGGCGTGCAGCCTCTTCCGGTGAAAGGAACTCTGTAATTATGTTGTTTACTTTAGGGAATTGAATTTTGAACGCAAGGCGGGGGCATAGACCATGTTCCACGCCATGATTGACAATACGCCGAAGTAACCGCAAGGCGTGGTCAATGGTAGCCGGAGCCAATTCTTTTTCTTTCATGTTGCGTTTTATGCGTTCAATTTCAAGCTGTGAAAGCTCCCTCGGACTTTTCCCTGCAAGAAAAGCAAGATGATGGTTCCACCGGCACAAGTCTTGTTTTTTACCTTTGATGGCTCCGCCTTTGGTGCTGTTGAAATAGTGCTCCTTAATCTCTTGTAAGGGCCGATTAACATTTCGTTGTTCTGCCCGAATATCCCGGCTGGTTTTGACCTCGCCTTGGTGCCTGGCCGCCCTGATCCTCTTAGCTCTCAATTCGGCTGCAAGCTGTGGGGTATATCCTTCGGATGCCCAG
>JAQUCU010000246.1 GCA_028686055.1 Desulfuromonadaceae bacterium | reverse complement strand
CCTTAACATCAAAACGATATGCTTCACTTACTATAAAAGCATCTTTTAAAATATCAATATACTTTTTAATTGTATTAATACTAATTTTGGATTGTATAGAACTTTGGAAAGTTTTTGCAATTTTACTCGGATTACTAAAGGAGCCAATACAAGAAGCAAGAATATTAATTAAATCATTTAATTCTTGAGTTTTTTCTATACTATTTCTTTCAACGACATCTTTAATATAAGTCTCTTCAAATAATCTGGTTAAATAATTAATTTTTTGCTCTTCGGTTTTCATTAATATTGTTAATGGCAGTCCACCAAAAGTTACATATTCAGCCCAACCTTCATATTTATCTCCCTTGTAAACACTCATAAATTCTTTATAACTTAATGGGTAAATATGAATCTCATCTCCACGACCTCTAAATTCTGTAAGGATATCTGTTGATAAAAACTTTGAGTTACTTCCTGTAACGTAAATATCAAGATTACTTATATGTAATAATGAATTTAAAACATCTTCAAATTCATTCAACATCTGAACTTCATCTATAAATAAATAATATGTTTCTTTATCTTTAATTAATAATTCTATGTATTCGAGAACAACTTGTGGAGATCTATACTTCTTATTCTCAAATTTATCTAACTCTATCTCAATAATATGATTTTCATCAACTTTTTTATTCAATAAATAATTTTTAAATAATCTAAATAATAAATATGATTTACCACTTCTTCTTATTCCGGTTATTACTTTAATTAGACTATTATCCATACGATTAATTAGTTTATTCAAATAAATATCTCTTCTTATTTCCATAGATACTTCCTTTTTGACAAAATTGGGTAAAAATACCCTCTTTTGTCAAAATTATAATACATGGCAAAGCTATATACAAGATATATATTGACAAAAACGGGTAAGTTTATTCTTTTTTATTAATCTTTAGATATAATTTATAGTTTTTTACTGATTACAAAAACATAATTAGATCGAATAATTCCTATAGAAAAATATAAAAAAATTTGTGGAGAAGAAAAAACGGTTCCTTCATATATCGCAATAAAGGAAGAATAGCGGATATTTTACTTTACACTAGAGGAAAGCTTTTAAATAGAACTTTCCTTAATTTTACACGATTACACCTAGAGGACTTGAATAAAATGGTGAATTGCTTAAATATAAAAAAACAGCTATTGTTTAATTCCTTATATTGAAAGGAATTATAATAACTCATTGAGGTATTGACAGTACCTAGTGTTATGTATTTAGATCGATATCTTAATACAATAAAACGATTTAAGAAAAATAGGGTGTGAATAATTCTAATAGGGTGTAGAGAATATTAAAGGGGGTGTAAGTCATAAAAAATCGAAACTTTTACCAAACCAATAACCAATAATTATCTAATAAATTATTAACTCAATCTTATGCTAAGTATACGATTTTATTCAACTCCGCTGACATAATCTTTTATAAACAAGCCAAATAATATTGTAATATTTTTTAGTTTTCTCCCTATAAATATTCATGGGTCCACTGCAGAGATATTTAAATCCAAAAAACTGAAACAATAAGGTTATATTATTGTTTATGGTAATCTAAAATTACCCCGAAATTTTAAAAATTTCAGTTGAAAAAGGGGCTACTCTAGAAATACACTTCAATATACAAAATATATATATTGGAGGAAAATAGGAGTGTTAACAATGATAGATTATTATTCAATTATAAAATTGAAAATGAAAAGTTTTTCTAACAGAGAAGTTTCTAAAATGTTATCAATTAATAGAAAGACAATTGCAAGATATTGGAACAAATATGTTGAACAGCAGAAACTTTTAGAACGGTTAAAAATCAAAATTAAGGTCTAATTTTAGTTTTATTATTCTAAGATATTGATTGAATCGATTTAAGGAGATATAGGTTTTATCGCTTCGTTTTGAGTCGATTGTTGAGTCGATAGCCATATCGTTGCAACTTGATAAATATAGTGATATAATTAATAAAAAAGAGGAAGTAATTTATGTTTGAAAGAGAAAAGTATAATGTAGAATTTAAAGAAAAAATAACAAAATCTTTTTTAAAAACAGTGTGTGCATTTTCAAATTACAATGATGGTCAAATAATATTTGGGATTAATGATAATGCAGAAGTTGTTGGTATAGACGTTTCTGATGATACTTTATTAAAAATTGAAAACATGATTAATGACTCAATAGAACCCGTTCCTTCTTTCAAAATAGAAATAAAGAATTATTACAATAACACAATTATAATTCTTAAAGTAGCTAAAGGTAAAAACACGCCTTATTACTATAACAAGAAAGCTTATAAACGTTCTAATACTTTAACTATAGAGGTAGATAGATTAGAATTAAATAGATTAATTCTTGAAGGTGTAAATCTTAATTATGAAAGCATGCAATCAACAAATCAAGATTTAAAATTTTCAGTTTTAGAAAAGGCTCTTGTAAATGAACTAGGAATAGAAAGGATAAATTTAGATATTTTAAAAACACTAAGTTTATACAATAAAGAGGGATTCTATAATATTGCAGGAAATTTATTATCAGATATAACTGATAATGAAAATAAAGGCATTGATATAATAAAATTTGGAAAGAATTTAAACCAAATATTATTTAGAAGAACTCTTAATAAGACATCAATATTAGATCAATATTATAAAGCAATTGAAATATTTGAAACAAATTATCAAATTGAAGAAATTAATGGATACAATAGATTCAAGAAGGAATTAATTCCCAAAGAGGCATTTAGAGAATCAATAGCAAATGCAATAGTTCATAGAGTATGGGATGTTGAGTCTCCTATAAAAATTTCTATGTTTGAAGATAAAATAGAAATAAACTCACCAGGAAGTTTACCCTCAGGTATATCAGAAGTTGAATATTTAAGAGGTAGTATGTCCTTATTAAGAAACCCCATTATAGCAAGTGTATTTTTTAGATTAAATATTATTGAAAAATTTGGAACAGGGATTTCTAGAATCATTGATTCATATAATGATAGTATAACAAAACCAAGTTTTAATATCAGCACAAATAGTGTAGCAATAACATTACCTTTAATTGACCATGATATTCCTAATTTAAATAAAGATGAATTATTAGTTTATAAAGAACTAAAAAATAATGTTGAATTAACAAGGAGCGAAATCGAAATTGCTTTAGGGTATAATAAATCTAAAACAACAAGAATACTCAAAAAACTTACTGATAAAAATTTAATTAAACGATTTGGTAATGGACCAAAAACAAAATATAATGTTATTTAGAAAATCTTTAAAAGTTAAACTTAAGAGGATATGTTGACTTAGATTTTTAAATTGGGATTATTATAGATAGGAAAATGAGGACAAAAAACATTTTTTAGTTCATGGGGGTTGTCAATATTTTTGTGTAAACATTTATCTATATTTTTACTCTTCAAAAATAAAATATTGGATTGTCAACACTTATTTAGACAATTTAACTAAGGACATTTCTCTAAAATCTTTTTTGCTCATATAGTCTAAAGTTCCATGTAATCTCTTGTTG
>JAQUCU010000245.1 GCA_028686055.1 Desulfuromonadaceae bacterium | reverse complement strand
GTGACTGGGTATATAGGTTTGCAGGACACCGAGATCATATGTTCTGCCGCTGGCAGCATGGTATTTGATCCCTCCTGCATAGGCCGGCACATTCCGGAATCTTTTTTTATCGGCGAGAAACCGGAGTATTTCGGGCTCCGGGTTGACCCCATCCTGCAGCCTCCGGTACATTTTGAACAGTAGCCGCTCACCATACAGAATGCTGGTATTGCTCTGTTCGACAGTTGCAACCCTGCTGGGAAACAATTCGGCTCTGGGGGGGGAAATTTTCGAAACACCGCCGCCTCTCATGCCCAACAGCTCTGAGCCGTTGGCTCCGTGCACTTTCGCACGGCCGCTCATCAGCTCAAATAGTAGCTCCCGGAATTCCTCGAAGTAGATCGCATCACACAGCACGCCTTCAACATCTCCGAGGACAAGTGCCGTTATGGTTGCCAGCGGGTGCCGGTCCGTCAGAGCCTGCAGCTGTTCGTTGGAGAGCCAGGTCATCGGGATCTGATAGATTTCGGGATCCCATTCGGTGTAGGTAACCTGGATGAACGCAAGCAGAATCAGCTGATCATCCTGTCTCAGCTGGCAACTGTCGACCACGCTGACCTGGCTGATGACCCGCCCTTTGCCGCTAAACCAGAAGACGCGCTGCAGATACTGGGGCATGACGATGCTGCATAAGCGTTCTCCTACCTTGCCTTTCAGCACGTCCCACCAGGGATGCCCCTCCCTCAGCTTAAGCGTCAGGCCTTCCTCGCGCGGTTCGGTCCGCGCTTCGCTGCTGCGCAGCACAAACCAGAAATAGTCATATGGTCCCATGGTAAAATGGTACCTGGAATCCTGGATCATGGGAAAACGGTTGCGGCTGAAGACCTCTTCGGGGATCATGCCGGCGTGGCGTGAAAGGTCAGCGGTTACCGTCTGAGAGAAGCGGGAGAGATTGATGACAACCAGAATTTTTTCGTCTTCAAAGCTGCGGATAAAGGTCAAGACTTTCGGGTTGTCTGACGGCAGCATTTCCAGGACGCCGCAGCCGAATGCCTTGAAGCGTTTGCGCATGGCTATCGTGCGCCGCATCCACCAGAGCAGGGACGATGAATTGCGCTCCTGATTCTCGACGTTGATCGATTCATAGTGATATTCCGCTTCAATTATGACCGGCAGAAACAGCTTCTGGGGGCTGGCCTTGGAGAAACCGGCATTTCGGTCCGGATTCCACTGCATCGGGGTACGGACGCCGTTCCGGTCGCCCAGGTAGTAGTTGTCGCCCATGCCTATTTCATCGCCGTAGTAGATGATGGGGGTTCCCGGCAGGGAGAAGAGCAGAATGTTCATCAGCTCGATCTTGCGGCGGTTGTTACCCATCAGCGGGGCAAGACGGCGGCGGATGCCGAGATTGATGCGTGCCCGCGGATCGGAGGCGTAGACCCGGTACATATAGTCCCGCTCCTCGTCGGTCACCATCTCCAGCGTCAACTCGTCGTGATTACGGAGGAATATGGCCCACTGGCAGCCGTCGGGGATGGCCGGTGTCTGGTCAATGATGTCGATGATCGGAAAACGGTCTTCCATTTCGATGGCCATGAACATGCGCGGCATGAGCGGAAAATGGAAGGCCATGTTGCTTTCGTCCCCATCGCCGAAATAGGCGGCGGCATCTTCCGGCCACTGGTTCGCCTCTGAAAGGAGCAGGCGGTTTTTAAATGAGCTGTCCAGATGGGAGCGCAGCTTCTTGAGGAAGGCATGGGTTTCGGGAAGATTCTCGCAATTGGTCCCCTCCCGCTCGAACAGGTAGGGAACGGCGTCGAGCCGGACGCCGTCAACCCCCAGGCGCATCCAGAAATCAATCACCCGCAGCATTTCGGACTGCACCCTCGGATTGTCGAAGTTGAGGTCCGGCTGATGGTAGTAGAAACGGTGCCAGAAGTAGGCGCCTGCAACCGGGTCCCAGGTCCAGTTGGAGGTCTCAAAGTCCTGAAAGATGATCCGCGCATCGCGGTATTTCTCGGATGTGTCGCTCCAGACATAGAAGTCCCGGTACACTGACCCCGGTTTGGCCCGGCGGGCGCGCTGGAACCAGGGGTGCTGGTCCGAGGTGTGATTGAGCACCAGTTCGGTGATCACCCGGATGCCGCGACTGTGGGCGGATCGGAGCAACTGTTTGAACTCGCGGATCGTGTTGTACGTGGGGTTGACGGTATAGTAGTCGGCGATGTCGTACCCGTCATCCCGTTGCGGAGAGGGATAGAAGGGGAGCAGCCAGACCGCCGTAACTCCGAGCTGCTGCAGGTAGTCAAGCTTGC
The DNA here is from genome assembly GCA_028686055.1 of Desulfuromonadaceae bacterium. Taxonomy (GTDB): domain Bacteria; phylum Desulfobacterota; class Desulfuromonadia; order Geobacterales; family Pseudopelobacteraceae; genus JACRCG01. The sequence goes on along the minus strand of JAQUCU010000245.1, from coordinate 1,281 downwards.
CGATCAGACCGCGGAAATCACCGGAACCGTCTGCATCTGAGTCGGCGAAAGCCTTGATGTGTACCTGGTAAATAATGGCATCCCGGTACCAGCAGGGATTGTCCTCAAGGAGAGACTCTTTAGGGCTCATATGTTTTTTCTCCATGCGCTGCTCTGTCGTAACGCTCCAACCGGTTCCGCAGCGAAGCGGCCAGGTCGCGCGGCAGCATGTCCCAGGAAAAACGCCACTCCCAATTGCCGTAGGGGGTGCCGGGAATATTCATGCGTGCCCCGCTTCCCAGTTTCAGAATATCCTGAAACGGTATGATTGCCGTGTCCGCCACAGACATCAGTGCGGCGCGGGTGAGGCTTCCCACGCCATCGTCACCCGTGCAGCCGAGATATTCCTGCATCTCATGGCGCTCTGCCACTGAAATTGAGTTATACCACCCTGCGGAGGTGTCATTATCGTGTGTGCCGGTATAGACGACCCCGTTTTTGACATGATGGTGCGGGAGGCTGATAGGCTCAGATTCGAAGGCAAACTGCAGAATCTTCATGCCGGGGAAGTTGTAGCGATCCCGCAGTGCCAGCACCTCGGGTGTGATGACTCCTAAATCTTCGGCGATAATGGGGAGTTCCCCCAGGGCGGCACGCAGAATGTCAAAAAGTCGCTCTCCCGGACCCTTGACCCATGCCCCACGCTCGGCAGTTTTCTCTTCCGCCGGAATATGCCAGGCTGCTTCAAAGCCACGGAAGTGGTCGACGCGGACAATATCAAAAAGTTCAAACACCGACGTGAAGCGGTCTATCCACCACTGATATCCACTCTGCTCCATGACATCCCAGTCATAGAGCGGGTTGCCCCAAAACTGTCCGGTGGCGCTGAAGTAGTCGGGGGGAACGCCGGCCACGACCGTGGGTCTCCCCTTCGAGTCCAGCAGAAAAAGTTCGCGGTGACTCCATACATCGGCAGAGTCATGTGCGACAAAAATGGGAATATCTCCGATGATGGCGATGCCCCGAGCATTGGCGTACGCGCGCAGCTCCTTCCATTGCCGTGAAAACTGCCACTGCAGATATTTTTGCACTCCGATTTCAAGGCCGAGTTTATCCGAATAGGTATAATACGTTTCCTCGGTAATACGCGCCGCTTCTGCAGGCCACCGGCTCCAGCTCTTCCCGTGAAAGCGCCGTTTCAGCGCCATGAAAAGGGCATAATCATGCAGCCAGGGGGTCGTGTCGCAGAAATGCCGAAATTCAACGGTGCGGGGTGTCCCCTTCTGGGTCAGAAAGGTTGAG
>JAQUCU010000056.1 GCA_028686055.1 Desulfuromonadaceae bacterium | reverse complement strand
GAAAAAATGAAATATGCGTATTTGTTATGAACAAAATATGGATACTTGAAGATAGATATTTGAAGCTATTCGGCTACTCTCTTACAAAAATGTCTTGGTCGGACTCATGTACCATGCCCATTATGTGCGCATATTCCGATTCGATTAATTCATAGTGGCCTTGTGTCTCTTTTACAACCCGTTCGAAAACCGCACGTACTCCAGGGTCTACCACACCTTGCGCCAGTTGCGTGTATTGCCCGATACAGGCCTTCTCTTCAATCAGTGCAAGTTCCATCGCCTTTTGCTCAACCATGTCTTCAATGATAGCTTTTTCAAGTTTCATATATGTTGGATTTTTTTTATCTACTGGCGAATTTATGTACGTAGTAAGATCGCCGAACTCTGCACCTTTGTAATGGTCAAAAAAAGCTTTTAAGTGTCCGACTTCTTCGTTAGCAAGCAGTTCCAGCACTTTTCGGGCTCTGTCGTTTTTCGCAGCAGATGCTGCCCTGCGATAAAAATCCATGCTGTCCTTTTCGGCCTTGATTGCCAGGCTAATAGCCTCTTGTAGCGTATATTCTTTCCCCATGTAAACCCCCTTTAACATGATAGTATATCTACAGTATAGCCATCATTACGGATTGGTCAATATTTATCTATGCATGTTTTTTATGTCGCTATCGTATGTATACAACATTAATAAAAGCAAAATATACTTGACAATCTTTCTATGATGCCGTATTTTAATTAGAAAATAATGCAACTTCTAATTAACGTATAGGACTGTTTGTAACAATATGAAAACAATTTATGTCCTTTCTGATTCTACCGGTGAGACAGCGGAGCGCGTGATACGTGCTGCGCTGTCTCAGTTCTACGATGATGATGTACGTGTTCACCGCTTATCTAAAGTAGGCTCCCAGTCGGATGTAAAAAAAGCATTGTCCGTTGCGGTACTTACTCCAGGTCTCGTAGTCTATACTCTGGTCGATCCTCTTCTGTCTGAGGTTGTCGAGCGCGTTGCTGAAGAGTGCGGGCTCATTACTGTTGATTTGCTCAGTCCCCTAATCTACAGCCTGTCGCGTTATCTAGGGGCTACTTCACGAGAAAAGCCTGGTTTACTTCATCGTATCGATACAGATTACCATCGCCGTATTGAGGCGGTTAACTTTACGGTTAAACATGATGACGGGCAGGAAACAAGGTACCTTTACAAGGCGGATCTGGTTCTGGTTGGAGTGTCACGGTCTTCAAAAACTCCGCTTTCCATGTATCTTGCTCATAAAGGATACAAGGTCGCAAATGTGCCGATTGTTTTTGGCATAGCCCCCCCGGAGGAGCTGTTTGAAATCGATCAGACAAAGATTGTAGGCCTGTTGATTGACCCGAAACGGTTAGTTGAGATCCGTACCTCAAGGTTGATTAACATGCGACAGAGCCCGCGGGGCAGTTATAATGACTATCAACAGGTCGAAGAGGAAATATCCGCCTGCCGGCAATTGTATAGAAAACATCCGGAATGGTATATTGTCAATATTACTAACAAGTCGGTAGAGGAAGCAGCATCTGAGATTATGAGACGAATGGAAATGTATACCGGAGCTGAATATTAATTATTTTGTGGAAACCAATCAAAAAGGAGATTCAGATGAAAATACTTATTGTCGAAGACGAAAAAAAAGTTGCCAGCTTTATTAAGCGAGGTCTTGAAGAAGACAATTATCAAGTTACGCTCAGTCATGACGGTGTCGATGGATTCAAGCGTGCTAGCAGTGGCGAATATGATCTGATCATTCTTGATTACATGTTGCCGAAGAAAGATGGTCTGACAGTTTTACGTGAACTGCACGATGCCGGGAATAAAATACCTGTTTTAATGTTGACAGCAAAATCTGAAACAGAGGATGTCGTTTCCGGCCTTGATGCAGGTGCGGACGATTATCTGGTGAAACCGTTCGCTTTTGCAGAGTTGCAAGCCAGAGTGAGGGCTCTCATCAGACGCGGTGAACAGGATCGCGGCGCTGAAATCCGTTTTGCTGACCTGAGGCTCGACCCGGTAAACCACAAGGTATGGAGAGGCCAGACCCAGATTGTTCTCACTGCAAAGGAGTACAACCTTCTTGCTTATATGGTACGAAATGCCGGAACCGTTCTTACCCGTGCCAATATTGCTGATAACTGCTGGGAATATCCATTTGAAACATTTACAAATATTATTGACGTATATATAAATTACCTGCGTAAAAAGGTTGATGGTAAGTTCCCGACCAAATTGATTCACACTGTTCGCGGGCAGGGTTATATTTTGAAAGAGGGGTAGCAAGAGAGTTGATTTTTCCGGATTGATTGTTTATTTTACACATATGAATAGTCAGGGGCGGTGTCGTGACTTATGCGATCCCGCCCCTGCCAGTTTTTGGAGAGCATTATGCCCGCCCGTTATATGCAGCCGCTGAGAATTCTGATACAATGCTGCTTTCTCGGCTTTATTATCTGGCTTGGTCTCCGGTTTTACCAGTTTGTCCAGGCGGTCAGTTCCACAGGTTTGGAATCCAGGGCAGTCCGTCCTGATGGTATTGATGGTTTTCTGCCTATTTCCGGTTTAGCAGGCACGGTCTCCTGGCTAAAGGGTGGCGGAATAAATTACGTACATCCGGCAGCAGTAATCATTTTTATGACAGTGGTTCTGGTTTCACTCCTGCTGAGGCGTTCATTCTGCTCCTGGATATGCCCGGTAGCGGTAATATCTGAATGCTCCTGGAAAGGTGGATTCAGTCTGCTACGCCGCATCTGGCGTTTGCCGGCATGGCTTGACGCAGCATTAAGGGGTCTGAAATACCTGCTGATGGCTTTTTTTATCTATTTTATTGCTGTTGCCATGTCGTCCGATGCGTTATCCTCATTCATTCAGTCAGACTATCACATGATTTCTGACGTACGTTTGATGAATTTTTTTCTGCACATGTCCCCTTTAGCGTTGGGTATTGTTTTGGCGTTGGTTGCATTATCCGTTGTTCTGCGGAATCCATTCTGCCGCTATCTGTGCCCATACGGAGCCCTGCTGGGTCTGGTTGCAATGTTTTTCCCGATGCGTGTGACCAGGAATTCTGAACGCTGTGTATCCTGCGGTGTTTGCAGCCAGGTCTGCCCGACCTATATTGATGTTATGCACTTAACCAGCGTTGCCTCTCCAGAATGTATTGCGTGCTGGCGATGCATCAGTCACTGCCGCTTCAATGGGGCTCTTTCAATGCGCTTCACTCGACGTTTTGCAGTGCCCGGTTTTGTTTTTGCTGCCTTGGTGGTTCTGTTGTTTCTGGGGGGGACGGTAATCGGTAAGCTAAGCGGGCATTGGCACAGTTCCGTGTCGCTGGAAGAATATGTCCGACTGTTGGGCAAGTAACTAAAAAGGAAAAAATATTATGGGCGTATATGCCAACACAGTAAGTATTACCCAGTTTTCTGTCACAGGTGAGTTGCCAAAAACTGATCAATTTGAGTGGTTTTCAAAAAAACTGTCTGATCGTGGTTTTCAGTCAATCGAAAATACGACCGAAGAGTCTGCTGAAGGATGGACTCTGGTAGATAAGCCGGATAATTCCTCTTTCGACGTGCCATCTGATTTCTGGCGTGACAACTTTATCGTATTTTCTCTGCGCAAAGATCAGCGCAAGATTCCCGCTGCTGTTCTTAAATCCCATACCGGACGTGAAGAGGGAGCTTTTCTGGCCCAAAACCCCAATCTGCGACGAACTCCCAAGCATAAGCGCGAAGAGATAAAAGAACAGGTTCAGATGCGCCTTCTGACCAGATGTCTTCCGGTGCCTTCCTCTGTTGATGTTGTGTGGGACCAAAAGAGCGGAGTGCTTACGCTCTACAGCCTTGGGACCAAGGTTATTGAGCGCTTTGAGGATATCTTCCGTAAAACGTTCGAGGGCTTCGGCCCTGTAATTATTCATCCGTTTGCGCGGGCTCAGAAACTGCTTGATGGGCAACGGCTTGACTCTCTGGAGTCAGCCAATCAAGCCGGTTCTGACGCTATTGTAGCTTTGATTCGCGATAACCAGTGGCTGGGCTGGGAATTTATGTTATGGCTGCTGCAGCGCGGGGTGAACGGGGAAGGTGAATTCTCAGTATGTTGCCCGGGCCACATTACCAGTGGCGAGAAATTTTCTGCCTGGATTGATGATCGCATCCAGTTTCAAGGCGGGGGCGAAGAGGGAGGAATTCAGAAAGTCACAGTTTCGGGATCACAGGATAGTTATCTGGAGGCCATATCAGCCCTCAAGGGCGGCAAACGGATCACCAGCGCAACGATCTGCATGGAAAAGGATGAGAATCCCTGGAAGTTGACTCTTAAAGGTGACACGTTCGGTTTTGCATCTTTCAAATGTCCTCAGGTGCGGGTTGAAAAGGATGCTACCGTTGACCAGATGAGCGAGCGGGAAGCGGTTTTTTATGAGCGGATCTTCCTGATGGACCAGGGGTTGCAACTGTTTGACAGTTTATACACGACGTTTCTTAATGAGCGGCTGACTGATGCATGGAACGACCGCTTACTGGCGATTCAAGCCTGGCTGGATGGGGAGTAGTTAGATGAAATTTATTGATGAAGTAACATTGTTTGCAACTTCGGGGCATGGCGGCGCCGGTTGTGTCGCCTTCCGGCATGAGAAGTTTATTGAATTCGGCGGGCCGAGCGGCGGTGACGGTGGCAAGGGTGGCGATGTAATCTTTGAAGCGGTCTCTGGTCTTTCTACATTACTGGAGCTGCGCCATAGACCACATCAAAAGGCAGAGAACGGTCATAACGGTATGGGTAAAAATCGGCATGGAGCCGGCGGTGATGATCTGCTGATCAAGGTGCCGGTTGGTACAGTTGTTAAGGATGCTGAGACCGACGATATTCTGGCAGACCTTACAGAAAGCGGTCAGCGGGTGATACTGCTTAAAGGAGGCAGGGGGGGGCAGGGTAACGCCCGCTTTGCGTCCGCTACCAACAAGGCACCGAAATTCGCGCAGCCTGGAGAAGAGCATGAAGAACGCAAACTAAGACTTGAATTGAAATTGATGGCCGATGTCGGACTTCTCGGCTTGCCCAATGCCGGCAAATCGTCGCTTATCAGCAAGGTATCTGCAGCTCGCCCCAAGATTGCCGATTATCCATTTACCACCATGGTTCCCTCGCTTGGCGTAGTACCGTATAAAAACTATAAATCCTTTGTCATGGCCGATATCCCCGGCATTATCGAGGGAGCCAATGAGGGCGCCGGACTGGGGCATCGCTTTCTTAAACACCTGGAACGTTCAGGTATCCTACTGCACCTAGTTGATATTTCCTGGATGCCGGAGCGAGATCCGCGGGCAGAGTATGAGTCAATAAACCACGAGTTGGCCCTGTTCAGCCCTGAATTAGCCGCAAAAGAGCAGATTGTCGTGATTACCAAGATCGACCTGCCGCAGACAAAGGCTGAACTCCCCGTAATAAAAGCCTGGTTCGAAGGAAAGGGTGTCAAGGTGTTCCCGATTTCCTCTGCAACCGGAGAAGGTGTTGATCCGCTGCTTGATGAAATTGCCCGGTGTTTGTGGGGTTCTCCGGAAGAGGTGTGGTAATGCGGAAGGGACTACTAAGAGCGGTCAAGCGCGTTGTGATAAAGATCGGGAGCAGAGTGCTGACCGATTCTGATGGTGCCTTGGATATGGCTGTCATCGGCAGAATCTGTGACGAAATAGCTGTCCTGCGCCAACAAGGGTTTGAAGTCATCGTCGTCTCTTCCGGCGCAATAGCGGCGGGCAGAAGTGAACTCGGGTTGATGGACAAACTGCGGACTATTCCGCATAAGCAGGCTGCAGCTGCCGTTGGCCAGACCCGCTTGATGATGGCATATGAAAACTCTTTGGCTCACAACAGTCTCAAGGCTGCTCAAGTGCTTCTGACCAGTGAAGATCTTGGCAGCCGGCAGCGTTTTCTTAATGCAAGGGCGACTTTGGACGCTCTGCTCGGGTTTGGAATTATCCCGATAATCAACGAAAACGATACTGTTGTTGTTGATGAGATCAAGTTCGGAGACAATGACAATCTCTCTGCCCTGGTTACTAACGTTGCCGAAGCTCATCTGCTGCTGATACTGACCGACATCGAAGGGTTCTACAGCGCAGATCCTAATATTGACCCGGACGCTACACTGATCCCGCTGATTAAGGGGATCACTCGAGAGGTGGAACGGGCTGCCGGTGGTTCCGGATCTAAAGTCGGGACCGGAGGAATGGCAACCAAGGTTGCCGCAGCCAAGAAAGCCGGCAAAAACGGTGTTGCAACCATTATGGTATCCGGGAAGCGGAGCGGAATCATTGTCGCTGCTTTACAGGGACAGGAGGTCGGGACTCTGTTTTTGCCTTCAGATATTGGGCTCAACAGGCGCAAACATTGGATTGCCTATACTCTGAAACCATCCGGCAAAATAACAGTGGATGATGGTGCCAGGAATGCGTTGCTGAAAAAAGGCAAGAGTCTTCTCCCCTCCGGAGTTGTCCAGGTGGAAGGGCGCTTTGAACGTGGAGCGTGCGTCAGGGTGTGCGGGGTGGACGGCATCGAGTTTGCACGAGGGTTATCTGATTATTCGAGTGCCGAATCCGGCCGGTTGGTGGGGTGCAAGAGTTCTGAAATTGATGGGATTCTTGGATATCACTATGGAGATGTAATTATTCATCGGGATAATATGGTTATTCTTTAGCAGCGCTTTGCACTGCGGAAATGCATAATATTATAGCAGACTTCGGTCTGCTCAAGTATGGGAGCGAATACAACTATTCGCTCCCATACTTTTTTGATACGGGTGTTCTTATTGTACCAAGGTACAATAGACAGCCATCACATCGCGCGATAGAATCAACACAACTTAGAGAATGTTATTAGCAACCTGCCAATTTAAACCCAAAAAGGAGGAAGAATCATGGCAACCATATCAGAGATACCTTCAGCAGGCGCAGGAAACCAGGTTGTTGGTAAGGTTGTAATCCTATACGGCACGGTAAAGGCTGTGTCACCTGATGGAACAGTGCGGCTTCTCATGCCTAACAGTACCATTTTTGCGAATGATCGCATTGTTACGGAAAGTGACGGCAATGTATCGATCATGTTTGATGGGACTCATCCCTCCCAGATGGATCTAGGAAGGATGAGCAGTGTAGCCATTGACGAGGATGTCTATGCAGGCGTTATGCCTGGTGTGGCGTCCGATGCCGCAGCAGAAGCCGAGCAGATCCAGAAAGTGCTTTTGGCCGGAGACCAGCCTATCGACCTTGAAGCACCTGCCGCCGGTGGTGATACCGGGGCAGGAGGAGGGCATCCGTTGTTTGTCGTCAATGTGACAGGTGCCGAGGTTACGCCTACAAGTGGCGCAGATACGATTGGAGTCACATACGGAACAACAGGTACGCTTGAAGGTGTGCTTACGCAACCGGTCGTGACAAACACGGTTACCCTGACTGGTGGCTTAGTTGTAAATGAAGGTGGAGCGATCACCTATACGGCGACTCTTGACCATGCGGCACATGGCAGTATTGACGTCACGCTTTCCAACGGCAGTCATATAACCATCCCTGATGCCTCAACGGCGGGCATTGTTACTGTTCCCGTTCATCCAAACGATGTCTATATCGATCCCGGCGTGGTGACAACAACTATCAGCGGTGCTATAGGCGGCGGAGGGGAGATTCTTGTAATTAACCCCACCCCGGTTGTCACCCAAGTAGCCGACACGATTGACCCCACCACGGTCAGCCTTGCAGTCGCCCCCGGTGCGATCACCGAAGCCGGTGCCACGGTAACCTACACCGCCACGCTGACCAACGCCGCCCACGGCGACGTCACGGTAACGCTCGATAACGGCCAGACCATCACCATAGCCGACGGCCATACCAGCGGCACAGTAGACCACACCTTCGCCAACAGCGATGACGTCTATATCGATCCGAGCAGCAGCAGCGCGACAATTACCAGCGCCACCGGCGGCAACTTCGAGAACCTCGTGGTCGACCACACCGCGGCCACCGTCGCCATAGCCGACACGATCGATACGACCACGGTAGATTTGGAGGCTTCTTTACCAGTTTTGGGGACAGACGGACATTATTACACTACCATTACAGCGGGAGTTGACAATACGCCCCAGACAGATCTTACATTGTACATACATGATAATACCACTGGCTCAACTGTTGGAAGCATCACTATAGCTGCAGGTGCAACAACGGGTGCCGACGGTATTGCTGTCCAGGTTCCACTTGGTACGGAGCAGGTATTCAGTATCAGTAGCTCAAATGGCGGCAATTACGAGCTGTTGGATATGAGCCATACGGCGAGTACGTATGGTCCAGCAAATATTCTGAATCTGAATATTGTCACAAACTCTAATAACGCTGATCAGTATATGCTGGTTGAGTTCAGCCAGACTGATAGTCACGGTGTTGTGCATAACTTTGATCAGATCATTACTCTCACGGCCCAGGGGCAACAGCAGATCAGCGCACATTTTGACTTAAATGTCGGTTTTGATATCGATGCGGCCCAACCCTATCAACTGGATCTAAAGTACATGGGCAATAGTGACGGTACGGCAGGAGGGCAAAGTCAGATAACTTATTTCAGTGCCGAGCATACGGTAATCGAGGCTGCCACCAGCAGTATCAAGATAGGAGATGCGAGTGTAAGCCATGATGGTTTCAGCGTCACCATCGATCCAAATACATCCTCGTATACCTTGCTCGACAGCGATTACTATGACAGGGGAGTCGGCAACGAAGATTTGGTACTTGCCGGAACAAAGAATGCGGATACTCTTACCGCTAACCATGATGGGTACAACCTGATTATGGGTGCTGCCGGTGATGATACGTTAGTGGGTGATCCTGCACTGACTGGTGGAAAGCAGGCTCTTATCGGTGGTTCCGGCAACGATACCCTTACTGGTGGTTCCGGCAATGACCTGTTAAGCGGTGGAACCGGCAACGACACCCTGATTGGCGGCAAAGGGGCTGATACATTCATGGCTAGCTCAGGTACCGACCACATTGTTGACTATAACAAGGTGCTTGATCACGATGTGGTAGACATCAGCAGCCTTGTTGCGAATGCCACTAAGTCTAATTTGTCTGTTTCTGAATCAAATGATGGTTTGCATCATGCCACAATGAATATTCTGGATGCCGGAGGCGCTGTGAAGGGAAGTGTCACATTCGATAACATTGATTATTCACCCGGCATGAGCATCGACACGCTGTTGGGGTCAGTGGATGTGAAAGACACAACTCACCATTTATAGAATATTTTAAACGTATCCTGTAAGCAGCAAAGCTGTCGTGAAACAATGTTTTCACGACAGCTTTTTATACCTGGTCAGCGGCATCGTTTTCCACCCGTCCCTTAACCACGTCATGGCTTGCAAGACAATATATTCCTCCATCAAAAAAATGCTTGCACCTGCTTGCAGTTGCCGCTTATGGTGGTAACATTCTTTCTGAGTACGGCAAGTTGGAGCATCTGTGCGGGGATAATTATGGTAAATATATAACTGTTTCAGTTTTGTACGGCAAGAATCACAAATTTTGTACACTGTTTTTTAATAATCTGCATAAAGGGGGATACCAATGAGGAAAATAATCACACTGTTTCTGATCGCCTCAATTTTGGCCGTGACAACGGTCGCCTCTGCCGGCAACAAGGCTGACACGTTTTCGCTTTCGCCGGTGGTGGGGGGTATTTCCTACATGGCGGAACAGCATCTGGAGACAGCTCCGCTCTTTGGTGTGCGCGCCGGCTACAATTTCACCAAGGCACTGGGAATCGAGGCCCTGTTCGATTATTCCAGGACTGAATCCACCAGATCAAGCAAAACGTTGGACTTTTACCGTTACGGTGGAGATCTGCTCTATCATTTCTGGCCCGATAACAAATTTGTACCTTATCTGGCTGCGGGATATGCCGGCATGAATTTAAAGGGTAACAACCCGTATCCCGGCACCTCAAAAACAAAAGGTGTAATTGATTACGGTCTGGGTTTCAAATACTTCGTAACCGAAGACATGGCCTGGCGCGCCGATGTACGGGGCCTGACCTATTTTTATGGCGGCAACGACCAACATGCTATTGAATATACGACCGGGGTGTATATCCCCTTTGGCGGTACTCCTGCCGTCAGTAAACTGGCCGATCCTCCGCCACCGCCTGCACCTGTCGCCAAGCCGGTTGCCTCACCGCTGCTTCCGGCCCCCCTGGCCACACTGACTGCTTCGCCAGCCTCCATTATTAAGGGGCAAAATTCAACGCTCACGTGGAAGTCACAGAATGCCACTGATTGTGAGATACTCCCTGTCGTTGGCTCCGTTCAGCCGCAGGGAACGACGGCTGTCACGCCTGACAATAACACAATCTATACCCTGACCTGCAAGGGGGAGGGAGGCATGGCAAAGAGTACGGCAACCGTTGCTGTAACTTTGCCGCCACCACCGGTTGTAGTGGTTCCCACTGCGGCGGTTAAGAGGTTCTGCAACAAGCCGGCTATTCTCATGATTAACTTTGATACCAACAAATACAATATCAAGCCCAAGTATCACGCTGAGCTGAAGACCGTTGGCGATTTCCTGAAGGAGGTCCCTACGTCCTACGGTGAGATTTCCGGCCACACCGACAGCACTTACACCAGAGCATTCAACCAGAAGCTGTCAGAGCGCCGTGCCAATAGTGTCAAGGAATACATCATCAAGAACTTTGGCATTGCTGCCGAACGGCTTACCTCCAAGGGATACGGTAAGGACAAACCGATAGCCACCAACAAGACGAAGGCCGGTCGTGCCAAGAACCGGCGCATCGAAGCGAACTTTGTCTGCGAATGATACCCCACTTGTTGACGGTGTCATGAACTGAAAAACGCCCTTCCGGGGCAATCCGGAAGGGCGTTTTGATTTGATGGAGATAATCAGAAACTGCATTTAACTGCTGCTCCCCCCTCTATTTAATAATAATGCCAGGCTGAGCCGGTTACCAATATGCAGCTTGCTGTAAATGGTTGTAAGATGCGCCTTAACGGTCCGTTCGACAATACCGAGCTCGGCAGCGATTTCAAGGTTCGTCAGGGCGCGTGATACAAGTTCGGCAACCCGATTTTCCATGGGGCTCAAAACTGCAAGCCGTGAGTCTGGGTCATGCTCCCCCGTCTCCTTTTCACTGAGATAAGCCTCCAGAATAAGCTGCTGTATGACTTTCTGCCCCAGCCATACCCCACCTGATCCAATAACATGCAACGCTTCGGCAAGTCGTTCCGGAGAAACATAAGTGTTGGCGTATCCTACAATCCCCAGTTTGAGAAAGGTAAGTCCCTCCTCATTATCGGGCTGGTCAGAGAGGAGGAAGAGCTTGCTGGAGGGGGCCAATCGTCGGATTTCAGAGCAGATAGAGCTGCCTATCATCAGGCGGTGCAGCATGATCAGATCGAATACGCCGGTGGCAGCACGGTCTTTCAATTCTGCTGCAGTGCTGGCCTGCTGGAGCTGGTTCCCTTCGGCAAGCAGGGTGTGCCATCGTCCAAGGACTGAGCTGTTTGCGCTTCCCAAAAGTATCAGCATTAGATCACCTCTCCCGCAAGGCCATGTATTTTGCCTTTAGAACCGGCTTTAACAGGTACGATAATATCGTTTTTTTGCCGGTCAGGATGTCAACTGTGGCAACCATCCCCGGAATGATTGGCAGGGGGTGCTCCTTGGTTCCGATAAAGTTTTTGTCCGTCCGTAACGTCACAAGATAGTAACTTTCTTTTTTTTCATCGGTGATGCTGTCGGCGCCTATCTGCTCAAGTCTGGCCTCCAGGCCGCCATAGATGGTGTAGTCATATGCGCTGAATTTAACCATGGCCTTCTGGTTCGGCCTCAGAAATGCGATGTCTGCGGGTTTGATCTTCGCCTCGATAAGCAGGGACCCACCTGATGGAACGATCTCAACAAGGTTCATGCCCGGCTGGATTACGCCTCCGACGGTATTAACAAGGATACGGTTTACGGTGCCGTTGACGGGTGATCTCACCAGGGTCCGGTTTAACCGATCTTTCAGGGCAAGAGATGAAGCAGTATCCTCGCCAAGTTGTGCGGCAACCTCATGGTACTCTGCTTTTGCCTTGTTGGCAAAATTGAGCCGAAGCTCCCTCATGGCCGCCTTGCTTTCTTCAATCTTTGACTGTATCCGCGGAATCGACTGTTTTATTGTTTCGATGTCTCCCTGCATTTCACTTGCCTTGCGCTCAAGCTGGAGTACTTCCATCTCGGAAACTGCGCCTTTGCTCACCAGTGGTTTGGTCAGCCGGATTTCCTTCTGATACAACTCGTATGTTTTGTTTAACTCCTTCAGTTTGGTGTTCAATTCTTTCAGCTCGTTCTGTCGCTGATCGATCTGCGACTGCTTGACCTCCATGCTCTGGCGGAGTTCCGCTCTCCTTGATTCGAACAACGCCCGCTCGCTTGCAGTGATGCCGGCGGGGGTATTGGCAGGAGCGCTGAATGTCGAACTGCCGCTCGCTTCAGCTTGCAAGCGGGCAGCCTTGGCCCTGTTAGCTCCGGACTTTGCCTGATTCTGCTCTAACGAGGATACAAATCGGGTTTCATCGATCTTGAGCAGCAGTTGGTCTTTTTTTACTGTATCGCCTACATTGACATGCAGTTCGGAGAGGATTCCACCCTCCATGTTTTGAATAACCTGAATCTGGCTCGCCGGAATGACCTTTCCCTGGCCCCTCGTGACCTGCTCGACCTCGGAAAGGGATGCCCAGATAATGAAGATGACAAACAGAAGCATGGTCGCCCAGAGTATAGACCTTCCGCCGCGGGGAGACTGAACCAGGATGGAGGTTCTGATGTCCGTGATGTAATCCGATTCATCTGCCGGTGTTCTGCGGAACAAGCCGCTCGTCTTTGTTTTTTTCCCGGTTTCCGACACGTGGTATTCTCCCGCTAAATATTGAGATGTCCTTTTTGCAGCGCGTCAAGAACGGATGCCTTTGGACCATCCGCAACGATAGTGCCGTTGTCAATGACAATGATACGATCTACCATTTCAAGCAGTGATGCCCGGTGTGTAATCAGGATGATTGTTTTTCCATCTGTGCTGCCGGCCAGATTGCTCTTCAGACGCAGCTCCGTTCTACTGTCCATATTGCTTGTCGGCTCATCAAGAACCAGCACCGGGGGATCGAGGAGTATGGCCCGCGCCATGACAACACACTGCCTCTGCCCGCCAGAAAGTCCTCTGCCGAATTCTCCAACTTCCATGTCAAAGCCGAGAGGATGTTTCTTGATAAATTCATCTACGCCGGCAATTTCGGCTGCGCGTATTATGGAAGAATCATCTACATCATTGGTTCCCATGGTCACATTGTCCCGGACTGTTCCGCGGAACAGTGTGATATCCTGAGGGACATATCCGACATAGTGCCGCAGCTCGGCAGGATCAATCTGCCTGATGTCGGTATCGTCCATCGTGACCATGCCGCTGCTTGGTTCAAAGAGACCGAGCATAAGTTTCCCCAGGGTAGTCTTGCCCGACCCGATAGGTCCGATGATTCCGATCTTTTCACCGGCAGCAATCTGCAGATTAATATTGTTAAGTACGTTGACCGTCTGCCCGGGGTAGGCAAAGGTGAGATTTTTAATGCCGATGCCCCCCTGCAACCTGGTCCTGTGCAGAAACGTCATGCCTGCCGGTCGCTCGACGGGAAGCTCCATGATGTCATTAAGGGTCTTAAGAGCCTCTTTTGCCCGATGGAAGCGGGTGGCAAGGTTTGCTACCTGTGCAATTGGCGCAATAACCTGCCTTGACAGGATCACCAGGGCAACCAGTCCCCCCTGTGTAAGCTGTCCTTCTGAAATTGAATATACACCTGCAATGATCAGAGCAACGACTATTAGATTCTGGATGAAATATGAGAACTCGCTTACAGATGACGAGAGAAACCTTGAACGGGCGCTCCAGGTGGCAATGTAGCTGACAGCTTCTTCCCATGACCGCTGAATCTGCGACTCAGCACCAAGCATCTTGACTGTCTCAAGGCCGGCCAGACCCTCTACAAGAATGGCGTTTTTCTGGGCTGATGCGGCAAATGTCTTTTCCACAGCCTTTTGAAGCGGTGCCTGGATGAATGCTGAGTAGAGAAGCATGAGCAGTATCGCTGCAATGAAGTATATCACAATGTAACCGCCGATATACCAGATCACAAACAGTCCCAGGATAACAAAGGGCATGTCGATAAGGGCGGTTATTGAGAATGAGGTGATAAAGTCCAGAACACTTTCAAACTCCCTGAGATTGTTGGAAAATGATCCTATTGATTGGGGGCGAACTTCAAGTTTCAGGTTCAGCACCTTCTGAAGTAGCAGTGAGGATATCTTAAGATTGGCTTTTTTCCCTGCCTCGTCCACAAAATAGCCGCGCAGACCCTGCATCAGTACGCTAAACAGGTACACTACGGTAACACCAATTGAAAGCACCCAAAGCGTTTCAAAAGCGCTGTTGGGAATAACCCTGTCGTAGACATTGAGGATATAGAAGGAGCTGGCCAGGGCGAAGGTGTTGATCAGGAGGGACGCTAGAAGGACATCGCGGTAGATACGCCATGACGAGAAGATAGTACCCCAGAACCAGTTATTAGTAGAATCCGGGCTAAGCCCCTTGTGAGCCCCCTTTTCAAAGCGGAACTTCGGACGGCAGAATATGGCATACCCGGTATACAGTTTTTCAAGACTTTCCCGTGTGATGATCTTTTGTCCCGTACCAGTTTCAGGCAGAAGCATCCTGAACTTGTCACCCTCCGGCGACAGTTCGGTAAGTATGCATGCCGCACGTTCATGGAGCAGTATGACTGCCGGAAGCTGCAGTTGCGACATCCTTTCCAGCGGTCTCTTCACAATTCGTGATGACAGGCCTGCCCGTTCTGCGGATCTGGAAAAAAGCTCTACCGTGAGCCGGTTGTTTACAAGGGGTAATCCGGCAGTCAGACCCACTCTTGATGCAGGGCGCCCATGGAGCTTGGCCATCAGCATCAGGCAGTCAAGCAACGGGTCGTCATGGCGTTCGCT
>JAQUCU010000055.1 GCA_028686055.1 Desulfuromonadaceae bacterium | reverse complement strand
GATGCGCAGGAAACGCTCAAGGTTTTCCGCGTGACGCCACGCACAGAGACGGTCTCTGACCCCTTCCAGGTGCCCCGTCTACGCGTCCGCGGAACGGGACGTACCGAAATGGACCTGATGAACAAAATGGATCAGCTCCGTCAGGGCATTATTGCAGCCAATCCGGGACTCTCTTTCACCGATATCACTAAGTTGCTGTCGAAGCCGAACTTTTACGAGGGTAATGACTACATCCAGCGTTATCACGTCGCTTTCGGAAATTCGCGGGATGTGCTTTGGCTCTCAGCCGGGTACCTACCAGAATTTGAAGCTAATGATGTAATCACGCTGGCTGATGGCGAGTTCCTGATGGTCTATGGCCCGAACCACGTAGCCACCGGCAAGGCAGCGTACATGAACTTCAGTGTCTATGCCAGCGAGAAGGGGCAGGTGTCAATCGGTCAGGTATCGGACGACCATTTGCCGGACACCGCCAGAGCTTTTCTCCCGGCTGGAGATCCTGCTGCGGATCTGATGTACGCGTATAAGATTTCGCGGAACTGCGGAGGCGAATCCAACTGCCTGACACTATCCATCGACAATTGCGAACGCGTGGCCATCGATCAGAACACCAAGCTGGGCCTTATCTTCCGCATGTACCTTGAGTCTGCGACGAGGGTCGGACCTCCTTACGCGGAGATCCTGTATGATCGTGTGATTAAGTTTTCGCCGCTGTCGCCGTGAGCGTCTGAAGGCGGGCAGCGAACGAAAATGTAGGGACACTTTGAGAGGAGGACTATACGATATGGAAAGGAAGGTCACCAAGACAGCTTTTATAACACTGGGGTTGATTTGCTTCTTATTTGTCATGATTCCCGCCGCGGCATTTTCCTGGAGCCAGGCCACCCATGCCTACATCGTCGACAGGCTCGGTGCACGCGCTGGGCATGACAACCTGGACGAAATGTGGGGAAGCGTCGCGCCGGATTTTTTTAACTATATCTTCGACCCGGGTCTGTGCCCCGGCTGGATAGCAGACCAGACCCAGGGAACGTATGCCGATACCTTCTTGAAAGTCTGGAACAGTGCGGATACAAATGCCGAACACGCGCTTGCCTACGGGTTTGTCAGTCACAATCAGCAATGGGGAGCCGACCACACCGCTCATGTTTCCTGTCGTACGTGCGGGGAGGACGACGGATATATCATCGTGAAGGCAAAGTTTCTGCTGAACGCGCCGGTAGACCCCGCAAACCCTGAGCAGACGTTCGGCGATGTCTTCGCCAGTCTCGGGATGAACCCGGACATGGCGCTCCTGGTTGCCCATGAGGTCACGGAAGAAGCGATAGACATCAGGCTTCGGAACGAAGTGGATCCGTTGATCGGACGGAAGTTGGCGACTGCGGCCCGCAATGAGACGAAAAGGTTTCAGCCCCTGCTCGTAAAGGCCTTTGCAGCGGATTACGCGGCCTTCTGCTTTGGCGGCGACTCCTCGACCGCAGCCTCTGAACTGACCGCTGCCGAGAAAGGGCACAGAAAGGACATGATCTTCCTGGGACAGGCCATCTCCCAATCCGAACCGGTTGCCGCACAACTGCTCGCCGAACAGCTTGTAGGGGTGCTCTCCGAGCTGGGGTTCTCTGTTTCTGTCGAGACCGTGAAAGCGGCCATCTTTAGCTCCATCGCCATATGCGACGATTACAAGGCAGAGATAGATGCCACCGTGGAGTTCGTGGGGGAGAACCTGGAAGATCACGGGATTACCTATTCTCCCAAAAGCGGCCCCAGAAAAACGGGAAGCGGCGGTCTTTAATTGAAAAGGAGAAAACACCATGAAAGCAAAAATCGCGCAATTCGTAATCATGTCTACCGGAGCAGAAAAGGAGAAGGCCATGAAGCATCCAGACGCGCTAGGCGGACGTCCCAGGGACTTCTGGCCAGCGAAGGAGGGAATGATGAAGGTGCTCACCCGGATTGTTATCCCCGCCGTTCTTATGACTCTCGCGATCCTGATCAATCCCGATGTCGTTCGCGCCCAGGATTTTAATTATCGGGACTGTGCGTGGCCGCTCGAATTTTCGCCCGAAGGATCCGGTAACGTGCAGGGTCCTGACGGTGCGGCGCGGTATTGGATCATGCCCTTTGAGACGCAGTACGATACCATGACGATCAAGGGGACCTATCCCAATATCCGGTTTTTTTCTTTCACCGCTTACGAGACTATAGCGTGCGACCCTCCTGAATCGATGTGTCAGAAAGGTTTCAACCTCGTAGAGTATCATCTTTACGATGCCCAAATCACCCCTGATCCGGGGAGCAGCAACCCGTTTGTCCTACCGGGGGGGCGCACCGGCACCTATACGGTA
Source organism: Desulfuromonadaceae bacterium (assembly GCA_028686055.1). Taxonomy (GTDB): domain Bacteria; phylum Desulfobacterota; class Desulfuromonadia; order Geobacterales; family Pseudopelobacteraceae; genus JACRCG01. The sequence continues at coordinate 12,938 of JAQUCU010000055.1, read as the reverse complement.
GTTATCTCGCGCACCCTTCCGAGTTCGGGGAATACGATAGGGGTTTCCTCAGGCCTTGTTTGGGTAGTCATGCGGATGTACGTAGCGAACGACGATCCGTCCCTGAGCGGTCGAAGTCTGATGGGCGGGGTGCCGCTCCCCGCCATAACAGTGACGGACAAAACCGGCCCCAGCAAGCAGTTGGATGCCTGCTGGCCGATCAACAAATGGTCGGATATAAGTAAACTTGCCCAATTCCTCTTTCCACCGGCGGTTGATCTGAGCATCAAAGAAGGCATGCCCTCCGATCGGCTCTGGTTTGCGTCACCGTTAAACCCGCCGTCGATTCTATGGCCCAATCCGGACGGTAAATATCTGATGATGTGGCCGGGGGACAACTACCAGTCCGGGCGGATCATTGTCATACATGGCAAGGCTCCGGGTTTCCCCGGCACATTCGAGGGTTCGCCGATTTGGACGCCGTCGCGGGGCTTCCGGAGCGTCGACATGCGGTATTGGGCCATGTGCGAACAGGACTTTGCGCCGCCGCTTTCGCTGGTTGGTTGCGCAACGGATCTGACAACCCGTCTGGAAGGGGGCTATTATACGATCGTCATATCGGACGATCGGCAGCGCCCGGGCTGGTTAAAGCCCAACATCAACTGGCTGCCGTATGGCGATGAGCAGTATCCCAAGTTTGTGGTTATCCGCAACATGCTCCCTGCGCCCGATTTCCCCTATGCTATCCAAAATGTTTGGACCGCCAACGACCACGAATGCACGTTTAATTTGTCGTTCCCGGACGTTCCGGACCGAGGCGCTATCGACGAAAAGGGGCCCTGTGCCAAGCGTATCATGGGTGATTATTACCCGGACGCCGTCTGGTGCGATAAGTCGACTTTTATACATGGTGGCTGGCAAGCATGCATGAAGCAGCAATGACGAATGCTGGTTTGCCGCAGGCTTCCAGGCACCTCTCCATCTTTCAGAGAAAGGAGAATACCTACCCCGGCCCGGGACAGGGGCGCTGATTGCATGGGACAGATCTCAAACGATGAAATATACGAGAACTGATATGAAGGCAAAAATAATACTGTTCACAATATTGCTTGCAGGTTTGGTGGCTGCAAATCCCGCCTTTGCTCAGGGACAGGGGAAATCCCCAGCAATGGACAAAAGGATCGATATATTCCAGAAGCAATTGCAACAGCAAGGATTTAAAGTGACCCATTGGGAGGATGCTTTCGGACCAATTAACCTCGCTTGCTGGGTATGCAACGGACTCACCGACACGGCTTTTGGCAACAATGCCGCAGCGCCATACCAGGTGATAAGCGAAACATATGAGGGGGTGCGGATGGGCCGGGAAATGCAGCTCGAGCCTTATGATGCAGTGATATTTATCGGGAAAACGCCCCCCTCCGTCGCTTATTTCAGCTATACGGGTTTCGTTTATGATCGTTACAACGGAGAGGGAAAAGACAGGAAGCAAATTTTCTCAAGTATCGGAGATACCATAAACCTATCCCGTATCAACACGCTTGAGAAGAAACACCCCTTCAATAAAGAGGTAATAATCGTCATGACAGCGGACCGGAGCACGAATGAGAGCGTTATGAACGCGGCGAAGCAAGCGGGGTTTCCACAATCGATCATGAACACGATGGTGGTTCCCTCATCCGTCGTGAAGCTGGGGAAGGATGAAAAGGCCGACACTTTGCTTTTTGTTGAAAGGATGTATCTGCCTGCCGATCAAGACGACCTCAATAACTATATGGATACTTCAGGCCAGTGGGCCAGCGTATTTTACGTGACCTATCCGGAAAAGCCTGCAAAGCTGGATCCTTACCCAACACCGGAAATGCTGGTGCGGGGGACAGGGAGAACGGAAGTTGATCTTTTGCCAGCCCTTGACAGTCTGGAATCGGCAATTATTACAGCTAACCCTGGTTATCAGGCCGATAAACTTCAAAGCGGTATTTGGCTGCTTGAATGGCTGGACGGTTTTCAAAGAGGAACGAACCTCATTGGCGAGTGCAGGGATACCGCTTACCTGAAAACGGGGGATTTCAAGCTTAGCACCAGCCCTGAAGACTTCCTGGTAGTATTCGGAGTGAATCATGAAGCCACCGGGAAATCGACGTATTCTAATTTCACGCTGTATCATTCAGCGATGGAACTGGGGCTGGCGGGGAAAAACAGCCGAGAAATCAGCGGAAGTGCAGATCGTTACGATCTCGGTAAATATCAGGCAATGTCCAAATATCTTTATGCCTTCAAAGTGGCACGGAACTGTGGTGGACTTCCTACGACGGAATGCTTGGAGGTTAAGCAGATTCCGGTAAGTAACTGCCTGTTCGGGGATTGTTGCCCGAGGGGTAGCTTAGATGACGATCTATTTCTGGGTTTCCGTGCCTATGTTGAACCTGAGACGGGTGTCGGGCCTTACTGGTTCGAAATTCTGTGGGACCGTGCGATTCACTTCAAGAACCCGGAATTTTCAGGTAGCAATTAACCGCACTGTGACACTAGCTCAGGCTGGAAAGGAGGAAACGATGGAAGCATCTACCTGGATCAAAATGAAAAAAATCAGAGGCAGCAAAATGGGGAAACAGTTAAGTAATCCGACCATATGCATCGAGGACATGGGCCTGTGCCTCGAGGCTCCCAGTCAGGGTGACTCCTACAGGAGGTGGAATAAATGAAAAGGGTTGAAAGTTACCTATTCAAATTGCTCGTATTCCTGGCAATAACCAATCCGAATCACGTCAACGCCCAGGCTCAGAATGTGGCACAAGAAAAGACGAATAGCAGCACCCTTGCCTTTCCTGATGCACCTCAGAAAATTGTCGTGTGCACCGGATGGCACGCCCTTTGTTCCGCATCCCCCGACTGCACAATGAACGGCGACAAGGCTGACTGCGACTGCATGAGGGTTAATGAAACCCATATCATGGTAACATCTGAAATCCAGGATGCTGCGGTCAAACGCCTGACGCAGATCAAATGCACTAATGTGCATCCGTGCGATGTAGATCAAGCTCCAGTATGTAAGGCCATCAAGTACGGACAGTATGAAGTGGATAATGTGAAGTATGTGTGGGTATCGACGTATTCGTATCGTGGCTGGTGCGCTCTTTTGCAGAGGAATCTCCAGGCTTGTTATCCCGATGCACCAGACTATAGCGGGGATTCACACTGGGCTATCTGCGACGGCGCTCCGTGCACGGAAAACCGGAATCCCTCCGATCCAAACAGGCCCTTGAGCTGTCAGTGCCGGGTGGTGGAGAACACACCGTTTGTGGGAATGAATGGCAGTTGCTCCGGTGACAATGGCGGGATTATGTCAAGCATGCCGGTATCGGCATGGGATTTCCAAAACAACACCTACCCGTTCCCTATGCCTGGCTATGAATACGTACAGGGCGCATGTGCCCCGTTGAAATCGGATCCATTGCCGCCGCGATGATATACGTTATCGTATGCACAATGTTAACCACACCGCAACGGGCAAAGCCTCATACATGAACCTGAATGCTTATGCCAAGCCATCACAGTTGGCCATAGGCAGTGTCTTCGATACCGACTTTGCGCAGAGCGCTGACGCTTATCTTCCCAGCGGCGATCCGGCAGCTTCTCAGATGTTTGTGTACAAGATTTCGTGGCAGTGCGGTGACGAGCCTTTCTGTTTGCAAATGACAAGCGGCGATTGCGCCAGATTGCAGCTCAACGGTCCCGAGCATGCGGCCGACCGGGCAAATACGCAGTTGGCCTTCGCCACGCGTTCCTATCTCGAGCCGGCAACGAATGTTGGGCCGGCATTCACTGAAGTCGTATATCACCGGATGATCAAGTTTTCGCCGCGGCCTTGAGCATCTGAGGATGAGAGAGAGAACCGACGAGGACACTGAGATGAAAAGGCACCTCACCAAGAAAGCTCTTACTACATCGGGGTTGCTGTGCTGCTTATTTGTCATGATGCCAGCGGCAGCGTATTCCTGGAGCCAGGCCACCCGTGCCTAACGGTTTCTCCTGTCCATCCTAACCCTTGTCCTTTTTCCTGTTCTTATCCTTTGTCTTATTCCCGTTCTTCGCTGCTTCCTCTTTTTCAGCCATGTGGTACTTCCGTCTGACCTCGCTGATGTCCACTGTCGGCTTTGGAAACTCCATCTTCAGTGATTCAAGGGTCTCTACGACGATCTGCGACACAGCGAGATTCCGGAACCACTTGTGGTTGGCCGGAATGACGAACCACGGTGCGTGCTCCGTACTGCATTTGCTCAGGGCGTCCTCGAAAGCTTTTGAGTAGTCGTCCCAGTACTCACGTTCCGTATAGTCAGACTCGCTGATCTTCCAGTGCCGTGCTGGATCGTCGATCCGTTGTTTGAAGCGTCGAAGTTGCTCGTCTTCGCTGATGTGCAGGTAAAATTTGAGAATGTGGGTACCACTGTCGACAAGGTTCTTCTCAAAATTGTTGATGAGGTCAAAACGTTTCGACCAGACTTTCTTTGGAACGTAATTATGTACCCGGCTGACCAACACATCCTCGTAGTGGGAGCGGTTGAAAATCGCCACCTGGCCACGATGAGGAGCTGCCTGGTGAATGCGCCAGAGGAAATCATGGGACGCCTCCTCGGCTGAAGGAACCTTGAACCCACACACCCTTGTTCCTTGTGGATTCATGCTGCCGAGGACGTGATTGATGGTGCCGTCCTTGCCACCGGCGTCCATGGCCTGTAGGATAATGAGGAGCGAGCGTTTGTCCTCTGCGTACATGAGGTACTGCAGCTCGCGAAGCCGTTGCGTGTATTTCTCTAATTCACCCAGTGCTGACGTCTGGTCTTCGTGTTTGTCCTTAAACGCAGCATCTATCTTATCGAGTCTAACTTTACCACCTGATTTGACTTTAAACTTTTCACAGTATTTCATGCTGTCCTCCTGGAAGTAGCCAATTTGGTATCGTTGATTTCGATGTATCATTTCAGCTTGAATTTTTCTGACTATAGGCCGTCAAAACTGCGGCAGGCGTTGAAAAAAAGGCATCTCTGCCAAGCAGGTCAGTGAGCCTGGAACGATCAAATTCCTTACTGACTTCATCAACAACATCACAAAACATAAGCCTGATGCCCATATTCGTCAGTAAACCGTAGAGAGCACGCAGGGTTTCTGCTGCAGTGAAGTCCACATCGTTAACTGCGGTAGCATCGATACAGAGCCAGGACAATGGGGGGTTCGCACTACTGGCAAGTTCGATGATCTCATTATTAAGCACCTGACTGTTGGCGTAGTACATATTGTGCATGAAGCGGTAGATCATGAGGCCGGGCATGGCCTGCCCCTTGGTTCTGACCGGTTGCTGCAGCCAGCCAAGCGCCTTGTCGGGAACTATCAGCATATTATTTACCCTATAACCATGCCGGGTATGGACCATGAGCGAAAGAACAATGGCAAGGAGGATGCTCTGTTCAACCCCAACAACGACAACCACCGTCGCGGTGATCAGTGCTACCCAGAATTCCCACGGCCGCTCTGCATAGATTCTCTTCAGTCCCTTGATATCAACCAGCTCAACTCCTATCAGGAAGACCACTGCCGAAAGGGCCGCCCCCGGCATGTAGGCCAACGGTCCAGTAAGAAAGAGAAGTACCATGAGAACAATGAAGCTGGTGGTAAGCTGCGAGATCTGGCTATGTCCACCCGCGTTTTCGACCATCTGGGTCTTGGTCGGGCTGCCATTTACAACGAAGGATCCGGACAGGCCGGCACCGATGTTGGCCAGGCACAATCCCACCAGGTCCGCATTCTCATCGAAGCTCTCATTATATCGGGCGGCATAGGCGCGTGAGGTAGCGGCACTCTGGGCAGTGATAACAACGAACATGGCAAACGCGGTGGGAACCAGTTTTTCAAACAGGTTCATGTCCAAATACATTACGGGCAGACCAATCCTTGGAAGGCCGCTCGGTACGGGGCCAAGGACATGGACACCATAATTTTCAAGGCCGAGCGCCCAACCGGCAACGATGGCTCCGATCACGGCAATAAGGGCACCTGGAATTTTTTTCGATATCCTGCGTGAGCCGATAATGATTACGAGGACGGAAACCGCCACCATGAGAGAGGTAAAATTAGTCTGTTCGATCTCTTGAATAGTTGTAATGATTTTCTCGATAGTTCTGTGCCCCCCGCCGGGCAGATCGAGCATCCCGGCGATTTCTCCGATGGCGACCTGGATGCCGACTCCGGAGAGGAACCCGATGAGCACGGTGCGTGACAGGAAATCCGAGAGGAAACCAAGTCGGGCGATACGGGCAATAAACAGAAAGCCGGCAGTCATGAGCGCGAGAAGACCTGCCAGCGCAAGCCATTCGCCAGATTTCGGGGCAGCCATTACAGCGACGCCGGAGGCGAGAATAGCCGCCGTGGCGGAGTCTGCGCCGACAACGAGGTGCCGGGACGATCCAAAAAGTGCGTATAGCGTCATCGGAATAAGGAGAGTGTAGAGGCCGGTGATCACCGGAGTGCCGGAAATTTTTGTGTAGCCTATTACTTCAGGGATGGCAAGAGCCGCCAGTGTGATACCTGCAATGATGTTGGTCATTAGCTGTGAAACGTTGAGGGGGAGAATTCCCTGGAACATGGAAAACCGGCAACGCCTTTGCTCTGTGTCCACATTTGCCATCAAAATCTCCTTGGCAGCATTCAATTAAATGGACTAAGTACACAACGATTCACCCATCATAGAATCCCCGGTGCTTTAAAAGGTTAGGACGATATCCCAAGAGCACGTTATCATGAGGTGTCCGGTCAATAGTGGCCACTCACATCACAGGCGGCCGCCGCCGGTATATTGAATTTTTGTACGAGCATGGTCGGTGCTAAATGGCCAAGACGTGAATGGCGCCGTTGGCGGTTGTAGAATATCTCGATGTACTCGCGAATGGAGGCCTCAGCCTCAGCCCGGGTCTCATGTTGCAACAGGGGTTTTTATGTCAGTCAGGATCAGTCTTCACATTGATATTCGACAACTCTACAATCATCTCCGCAACTCCTAAGAGCATGGTTTCTAGCAATTCTTCCCGTTGTGCCTGAACCCACACCGTAGGAAGATGTAGAATTGGCAATCGCTCCACACTTTTCGAAATTCAAAACTACACTGCACTTTTTCCCACCATTTGAAATGCATTTGTCTAAAGCAGCATTTTCAGCACTAGCGGCATTATTGTGGCCGACAACAATGGCAAATATGGGCGGAGCGGCGTCTACTTTTTCTGATACCGCTATTGCCCCCTGGCCAAATGAAGGTTGCGGAAACAGTGCAAAATAAATCACGGGCGCCACAAGGGATAAAAAGTTTAATTTTTTCATATCGTTTCCTTTCGTGTTAATGCTTGATACAAACGTGTGGTGAGCTTTCTCAGGTTTTGAAAAACAGTTCTGTTTCGTTCCTAAGCGTTCCTGCGTACGATCGGCAGAACTATTGTTAGGTAGCGATAACTCTGACAACAGGTCTCGTATTTTCTTCCAAACAACGCTTCTATTTAACCTTAGTTCACTAGTGTGTTTTTTGCGGAGGATTTTCTCACTCTTCCCTGCTCAGGAAAAACGCCATCTTCTCGTCGTCATTAGCATCTGACAAAAATGATGAATTGATTTAAAAACTATACCCAAAATTTACTATTTATCTACTTCAAATTCGCATGAAAGATGCTAATTTTTCCACATAGTTCATGATCGATTACTCCAGGCCCCAGATTATCCGCTTTACAATAATGAAGTTGATTTAGCAGTTGTCGAAATAGTTATGTCTTTGTCGAATATATTTACATAGCAGAAGATCCAGCAGAATTTTATTCAGCTAACGTTCTGATATTAATATTATTTTAAAAGGCATGTTTTTTGCTAACTAGAGAAGGATAAACTCATATCGTCCTGACAGCGGGAAATGCTTCACAATCTTTGACTATGAAATAACGTGGAGTCGGCTCCTATTGACTACTGATGAAGGGATAGTGCCAGGGGCCTGGCTTGTTTTCTGCCAGCCCCAAAAAGGGATTAACACGGTCTACAAAAAGGTGGTCAAATGTCGAACACTCTTCGCATCATTACCTATAATATTCACCGCTGCATCGGTGGAGACCGCAAGATATCGCCCGAACGCATATCCGATGTGATTGCCGTCCACCAACCGGATGTCGTGGCTTTGCAGGAGGTCGACTTCGGGCAGGCGCGTCCGGCATTGTATGATCAGGCAAACATTATTGCAGAAAGTTTGAATTTCGAAACGGTATGGATCGAGAGAGAGCGGTGCGGAAATGCCATACTGAGTCGTTACCCGATGAAAATGGTCAAAGCCGGCGGTCTTCACAGGCCCCGCAGATGGCATAGCCTTGCCAGAAGGGGTGCCCTCTGGGTGGAAGTCGAGGCTTTCGGCACTAAAATCCAGATAATAGCTACCCATCTCGGACTCACTTCCGCATCACGCCTCAATCAGGCAAAGGTTCTTGTCGGGCCGGAATGGTTGAACAGACCTGACTGTCGTCCTCCGATAATTCTGTGTGGTGATTTCAATACCCAACCCGAATCTACCGTCTTTAGATTGTTAGAAAAAAGGCTCAACAATGTCGAAAAGTTGGACGTAAACGGCCAAGTCGAAAAGACCTGGCCAAGCTCTCACCCCCTGCTCAGCATCGACCATATATTTATTTCCAGCGATATTGCCGTGGAAACGGCAAGGGTACCGACCGATGGATTGGTACAAATGGCGTCGGATCATCTGCCATTTTTTGTTCAACTCAGCCTCCCGGGCAATACTGATTAACATTCTATGTCGGCTAATGCCGATCGGTTGCATATGAAAGGAATAGTCTTATAATTCTATATCGGTGGAGAATCATATTTTCCGGGTGGCCGGTTGGGATAATTCCATCTGCATCAGAGGCAAGCTTATAACGGTCAAATTTGGCATGGAAACAAAAGGAGAAAGACCATGTCAGAACAAAACGCAGTAGTAGGGATTTTCAATTCCCACACCGAGGCAGAAAAGAGCATCAAAAGAACTCCAGCGGTCAGGATTCGACATAAATAAACTGTCCATCGTAGGCAAAGATTATAACGTGGAGGAACAGTCGTCGGCTACTACAACGCCGGTGACCGCATAAAACAGCGGCTTTCTGGGGCGGTTGCTGTTTGGTCGGCCCTGTTCATTATCCCTGGCATAATGACTTCTGCAAACAGCAGAGGAACACAAACTACTGTAAAGGAGATCTGCAAATGAAAATCAATGAAATCAAGAAAATTGCCAGTCAACATAACATTACTGTCGGCAAGGCAAAAAAATATGAGCTGGTGCGGTCAATTCAGGAGGCTGAAGGGAATCTGCAATGTTTTAAAAGTAATAAGTCTGCGGAATGTGGTCAAGATAACTGTTTGTGGCGTGAGGATTGCGACTGAAACAAGGAGAAATCCTTGTACATGAATGAGGAGGAAAGAAAATGGGAAAGTCACTTATTATAACCGCAATACTGCTGGCTGTCGGCTTGTCTGCTACAACTGGAATCTGTGACATCAGGAAAGGTGAAAAGGTTGATGGAAAGAAAGAATTTGAGAAGTATTGCGCAGTGTGCCATCCCAATGGCGGTAACACCATAAACGCTCAGAAGCCGTTGACCAAAAAATCACTTACAGCTGACGGTGTAAAAAGCGCAAAAGACATTATTGTCAAGATGCGAAATCCGGGACCGGGAATGACTCGTTTTGATGAGAAAAGCATCTCCGATAAAGAAGCAAATGCAATAGCGAAATATATTATGAACGCTTTCAAGTGAGCATAATCAGGGGACCGGTCAAAAAGCACTAAACACAAAGAGGAGAATATTATGAAAATGCATATTTTAACAGGTAGCTTGATTCTGACGTTTATGGCAAGCGGAAATGCAATAGCCGTTGGTCCTGGCAAGACGCTGGAGTTTAAGGGCAGTTCGATGGGCACGGTACTTTTTGATGGAAGCGCGCACAAAAATGCTGGCTTGACCTGTTCTGATTGCCACAATCCGGACATGTTCCCCAAAATGAAGCAAGGTACCGTCAAGATAACCATGAACGACCTGTATGCCGGTAAATATTGCGGAAGATGCCATAACGGTAAAAAAGCCTTTTTGATTAAGAGCAATTGTACTCGCTGTCACCACAAGACTGATAGCAAGTAACCAGTTCTGAACACGGCATTTTTTATGTTCATGAAGTTAAGGTCAAAGACCGTGGCGGATATGATACCAATGGTAAGACGTACGCCCCTACCGCCAGCGTGAGCATGCCAACAATTTGATCTTAATCCTGGTCGGAGGCGTTATGGAAGCAAGCAGGAGAACGTTTCTCGGGACATGCCTGGTCGCTATGGCTGCTGTCATCAGCGCTGCGTCCGCCTATCCTATCTGGCGGTATCTGGCTCCGCGCAAGATCAATCCGGCAGACGTCAAGGTTGGCATTCCGGTGAAGGAGGTGTTGGAAGGGGAAGCCAAATTCTTCGACTACGCCGGGTCACCTGCGGTAATCGTACACAAGAGAGGCGGCGGCCTGGAGGTCTTTTCGGCAGTCTGCACTCACTTGGGGTGCATTATCCAGTGGGAAAAAGAGAAGCAGGATTTTCTCTGCCCCTGCCATGGCGGTCGCTTTTCAGCTGACGGGACTGTCACAGGCGGCCCTCCCCCCAAGCCGCTCAACAAGCTTCCTTTTACTGTTGCTGACGGTACCATAACCATCGGATAGGAGGCCGGCATGACCCTCATCAATCGCCTCATCGACTGGATCGACGTCCGTATCGGCATACGCGAGATCACCCGGAAAGAGTTGACCGGCTACCTGCTCCCTAGAAACATAAATTCCTGGTATTCCCTGGGCAGCGTGCTCCTGGTCATCTTTGCCATACAGGTGGTGTCGGGCATCCTTTTGCTTATCTACTATGTGCCTGACTCCGGCAAAGCGTTTAAGAGCGTTACCGACATCATGAACGTGGTGCCTTTCGGCTGGCTGATTCGTCTGTGTCATGCAGTCGGGTCCAACATGATGGTTCTGGCACTTTTACTCCACATGCTGTCGGTGCTGTTTATGGGGAGTTACAAGAGCCCACGGGAACTGAACTGGATGACCGGATTCATTCTGTTCGTAATGGTTCTGGGTATTTCCCTGACCGGCTATCTGCTCCCCTGGAGCCAACTCTCCTTCTGGGCAACCACTGTTGCCACCAACAGTGCGAATGCAATTCCGGTCATAGGCCCCTCCTTGGTGGAATTCCTGCGGGGTGGCACCCTGGTGGGGCCGCCCACACTAGGACGTTTCTTTGCCCTGCACGTTGGAGTCATACCGGCCGGTATAGTTATTCTGATTGCTGCTCATCTCTTCCTGCTCAAGCGTACCGGTATCTCCACGCCGCCGTTCGGATTGAATGAAGCAAACAAGCCCTGGCAGGGGGAGAGCTATCGCTATGAAGACCATCCGGGTGGCATCCCCTTCATTCCCGACTATGCCTTGGAGGATTTGCGGTCTATCTTTATTTACCTGGCCTGTTTTCTGGCAGTGGTCTTCTTCGATCCCTCCCTGTTCTTCCCCAAGGAGGCCTTCATACCTGCAAACGCATTTATTACCCCGGCTCACATCAAGCCGGAATGGTATTTCCTTGCCAACTATCAGACCCTGAAGATTTTCCCCAACGAATTTATCGGTCTCACTGTCCAAGGTGTAGCCATGACCCTTCTCGCAGTGCTTCCCTTCATCGACCGCGGGCGGGAGCGGCACCCCCTTAAACGGCCGTTATTTATGGCCTGCTCAATCGGGGGGATCCTGCTCTGGATCGGCCTGACGGTTTGGGGGCACTACTCATGAAACAGCGGTGTATCAAAATCGCTCGATCGTCATTCTTCTGCGCCTCAGTCCTTATCATCTCAGCATTGGTGCTGTGCGTTGGTCTCGTCAAAACGGTTCGGGCCGAGGAGATTGTCTGCATTCCGTGCCATAGCGGCCTGCCGGAAAAATTCAGTGCACCGGTCAAGCTTTGGCAAAAAAGCATTCATGCTGAAAACGGTATCGCCTGTAATGCCTGCCATGGCGGTGATCCCAAGGACGCAGCCAATGCAATGAGTCCGGCTCGCGGTTTTTTAGGCGTACCCAAACCTGCTGATATTCCGGCGTTCTGCGGTCGTTGCCATGTGGGCGTGTTAAAGAATTTCCTGGCCAGTGCCCACGGTCGTGCTCTGGGCAAAGGTGGTCCGACCTGTGTAACCTGCCACGGCAATCATCGTGTGCTCAAAGTGACGCTCGATCTCATCAACGAGAAGACGTGCAGCCAGTGTCACACCTTCGAAAGAGCACGGAAGATCCGCGACGCCATGGCCCAGACTGAGGCCAGAATTGTGGCCATAGATAACCGTATTAGTGAATTCAAGAAAACCGGAACCGACACTGAAATAGTGGAAAAACAACTCTTCTCATTGCGTAACGGTCTGCATTCGCTCTCGCACGTATTGGAAGAGACGAAATTAACTGCTGCTTCTACACAAATTGATGCAGATCTGACAAAGATTGAAAGCAGCCTGAATGACCTGACTTCTATTCATAAAATACGCAAAATCGCCGGCGTTATTGTCGTATCTGCCATGCTGATGACAGCTCTATTGCTGCATCTAATGCGAAAAACATATTAACAACCCCGCCGCAAGCAGCCGGGTATAGAGTTCCCGCAAAGTTCAATCCGATGTCCTCTGACACTTCACAACCCTCTTGACAAATGGTCTCCAATCTCCTAAAAGGAAACTATAAACTACTATATAAGTTTCCATAATATACATAAGGAGTGGCAATGAGTCGTACTATTTCAGAAGATGGGGCACGGGAGCGAATCGTGGAGGCCGGCAGCCGGATCTTCTTCACCCGCGGGTTCGCGAAAGTCAGCATGGATGACCTGG
>JAQUCU010000244.1 GCA_028686055.1 Desulfuromonadaceae bacterium | reverse complement strand
GGCGGTAGCGGCTCCGATCACCGGGATACCGAGCTTCTGCTGCAGCAGCTTGATATCTATGGAGAGACCCATCCGCTCGGCTTCATCCATGATATTGACCACCAATATAACCGGCAGGCCGGCTTCGATCAGCTGGATCGTCATGGCCAGCATCCGCTCCAGGTTGCGGGCGTCCAATACGTGGATCACAACGTCGGGGCTCTCGTGCAGCAGGATTTCGCGCGCCACCCGCTCCTCTTCGGTGATCGTGTGAATCGAATACATGCCGGGGGTGTCTATCACCTCCCACTGCTGCCCGATGATGGTCGCGCTCCCACGTGAAACCTCAACCGAAGTGCCGGGATAATTGGAAACAGTCACGTATGCGCCGGTCAAGGCGTTGAACAGCACGCTCTTGCCGACATTGGGATTTCCCACGAGGACAACTTTTCTGGTATTCCCGCCAAATGATGTTTCCGTCTGTTTATTGCAGCATGTTGCCATAGCTTTGCTTCTCCGTCATGCTTTTGATATTCAATTTCAATTTATATTCAAAATAATACCCTCCGGTATCCGGAAGGCTTCGATTACCGTCTGCAGTTGGCACAAAGGCCGTATATCTCCATCTTGTGACTATTGATCAGGAAACCGTGACGTGCGGCGATCTCGTTCTGCAGTTTTTCGATGGTTTCGTCCTCGAATTCGATAATCAAGTTGCATCCGGTGCAGACAAGATGGTCATGATGCTCGCCCGCCACAACATGCTCATAGCGTGTCTGCCCGTCATGCAGCAGGATCTCTCGTGCCAGCCCTGCTTCGGCAAAAAGCTTGAGTGTGCGATAGACCGTGGCATGTCCAATACCCGGATTGCTCGATTTCACTTTAAGATAAAGTTCCTCTACGCTGATATGTTGATGAGTGGAGAGGAATATATCGAGGATAATATCGCGTTGACGGGTGGAACGAAGCCCTTTCGACGCAGCAAAATCGTTGAATATCTTCTTTTTTTTGAGAATCATTCGCCCCCCTTATTGAACATGAAATTCAATATAAATCGTAAAAACTGAAAAGACCAGAAAAAAATGCATGTCTTTGGTTTTATATATTTCGGGCAAGCAGGCGGGTTACAATCGACAAGGATTTAACAAATCATAAACCTGAGACAAATCTTCTGTTGCTATTTGTTTCCCGTTTTATATAAAACAGGTGCTATCAGGTAGTATCTACCCATATTATTTCAGTGGAGAACTATGAGGATCATTGATTCAATTAACCGTAACAGGCAGTTCATTTCACTCGAATTCTTCCCGCCCAAAACACGTGAAGACTGGCCTGCCTTTTTTAAAACCGTGCAGCGACTCGCCGGGCTCAATCCCCTCTTTGCCTCTGTGACATACGGTGCGGGAGGCAGCGCAATTACAGATTCCCTTGAAATAGTAACCCGTATCCAACAGGAATATGGTCTTGAAACTATGGCGCATTTGACCTGCATCGGGTCAAATGCAGAGGAGATTACACGTTTTTTGAACGATCTTGCTGAGGCAGAAGTCGTCAATGTACTGGCCTTGCGAGGTGACACGCCTGCTGATGGAACGGCCGCCGCTTCTACTTCATCTTCTCTACGGCACGCCTCTGATCTGGTCGGACTGATCCGTGACTCATTTCCTGCATTGGGCATCGGTGTTGCCGGATATCCCGAAGTACACCCCGAGGCCTCAAGCCCTCAGGCAGATCTCTCTTTTTTAAAACTGAAACTCGACCGTGGCGCCGATTTTGCGATAACCCAACTGTTTTTCGACAACAGCCTGTACCACGGTTTTGTGAAACGTGCCCGTGAAGCCGGTGTGATCAAACCGATCATTCCCGGCATCCTTCCGGTCATCAGCCTGAAGGTCATTAAAAGAATCGCATCGCTATGCGGTGCGTCTATTCCCGCCGAATTTCTTGCCAGACTTGAAGAAGCGGATAAGACGGGAGGCGCGGCAGCGGTGCAAAAAGTCGGTGTCGCTCACGCCAAAAAACAGATCCGGGAACTCCTGGATTCAGGAATTCCCGGAGTGCATCTCTATACGCTCAACAGGGCTGAAGTTGTTGTAGAACTGCTGGAGGGAGTATCGCCCCTTTTATAAGGCGGATTTGGTTGTAAAAGTCCGGCTACCTTCTCCTGCTTTTTCTTGGAGCTTTGGCCGGCTCGACACACTTGCGACGATAGCCGCAATCACGGGGAAGCCAGCGCAGGGTCTGGACCAGTTCCGGAGTCAATTTTATACAACTGGGGTTGATCTCGAAACGGCGCTCGAAAATTTTGCACCGGCGACTGACAACATCCAAAAAACGGCAGGCGGTCTGGGTGTAGAAAATATTGCCGCGCTCGTCTTCAATTTTTTCAAAACAGCAGCGTCCGCACTGTTTGCAGCGGCTGTCCCAATTATGATCTTCAGCAGACACGTCAGCGGCCACTTATTTTTTACCCCGCTGAGTCCTCGAGCGCAGCATGTCCGCCAGCGTTCCCATACCCTTTGGTGCGTCGTCTGACTGGCGACGGAACTCTGACAGTGTGGCTTCTTCTTCCGCGGCAGCACGGGCCGGACCGGCCAGTGCAAGTGAAATTCGGCGATTGTCGCGATCGATACCTTCGATCTTGATTTCGATCTGTTCCCCTTCTTTCAAAACTTCACGGGGATGATTGATCCGCTTACCGGCGCCGAGTTTGGATATATGGAGCAGACCGTCAATTCCGTCGCTCAACGTAACAAAAGCACCGAATGTGTCCAGGCGAGCAACCGTCCCGGCATGAAACGACCCTTCCGGAAATCTGTCAGGTACAAGATCCCACGGGTCTGCCAGGGTATCCTTAATACTGAGGGAAATGCGCTCCTTTTTCCTGTCGATTGATTTGACGACAACTTTCAACTGCTGCCCGACGCTCAGCACCTCGTGGATGTCCTTTACCCGGCTCCAACCGATCTCGGAGACCGGAAGCAGCCCCTCAATACCGCCGATATCAACAAAGGCGCCATAATCCTGCAGGGAGGTAACCGTTCCGGCCACCGTCATCCCTTCACTGATCCCTGCCTGTGCTTCCTCTTTCAGCCGTTGCTGTTCCTCCTCAAGCAGAATACGTCGTGAAACAACGATGTTGCGGCCGTTTTCAGCATATTCGCTGATCCGGAACGCCAGGCGTGTGCCAATCAGCGCCTCGGGATTCTCAACACGCCGCAAAGCAATCTGGGAATAGGGACAGAAAGCTCGGGCGGTTCCACCAAGCTTTATCTCATAGCCCCCCTTGATCTCTTTCTCCACGACTCCTTCCACCGGTACTCCAGCCTGCCAGACCTGCTCCAGCTGTGTACTGCCGGAAGCACTTCCACCGAGTCTGGTTGTAAAACGCATTTCGCCATGACTGGAAGAGAGGAAATAAGCGGTTACCTGATCACCTTCCGCAATGGTGAGGTTGCCGTCAATATCCAGGAATTCTTTCCTTTCGATGACCCCCTCCCCTTTCTGGCCAGTATCCATAAAAATCCAGTCGTTTCCAATCTTCAGCACCCTGCCGGTCAGCTTCTGCCCCGGCTCCAGCCAGCTTCTGCCCTTTTCATTACTCTGTGCGAACAGTTCAGCAAAGCTCCCGTCATCAGACTCTGCAGTTTCTTCAACCATTTCAT
>JAQUCU010000243.1 GCA_028686055.1 Desulfuromonadaceae bacterium | reverse complement strand
TTTGCCCTGCTGGCGGCACCTATCGCCAAACCGCTGGCGTGGGCGCTTATCATCGGCATCGCTACCCTTCCCCACCACGACCGGCTGGCCAGCAGGTTTCCCGGTCACCCTGACCGCGCCGCCGGATTGATGGTGCTTGCCATTACCGTCTGCTTCATACTGCCGGTTGCAGCCCTGATCGCCATGATCGTCCAAAATGCCGCCGAGTGGTACAGTGAAGGTGAACGGCTCGTCCTGGCATTCAAGACGACCGGGACCGAAACTCTCAGCCATTTTCCGTTCGTTAACGGGATTGTCGCCCTGGGAGATCGCTTCGGTCTCGACCTTGCCGGCATCGGCGCCAAGCTTGCTGCCGGAGCTTCGGGATATATCCTTGATATAGCGACAAATACCGCTTTAAACCTGGGAGAGCTCCTCTTCACCCTGGCGGTGGCTCTGTTTATTCTCTTTTTCATCTATCGTGACGGCGAAAGGATCGCATCCGCAGCCATCACCCGGTTCGCCACTGATCAGGACAAGGCGCGCCGCTATTTTTCAGAGATTCGCTCCACAACAACAGCCGTAACAGTAGGAACTATCCTCACCTGTCTTGTTCAGGGCGTAACCGCCGGACTCGGGTATTATGTTGCCGGACTCCCCGCCCCGATCCTCTGCGGAGCGCTGACGGCTCTGGCTGCTATCGTGCCGGTTGTCGGCACGGGTATTGTCTGGGTGCCGCTGGCCGTGCTGCTCGCCATCAGCGGATCATATCTCAAGGCGCTGCTTCTGGCGCTCTGGTGCGTATTTTTTGTAGGGCTTGCCGATAACGCGATACGACCGCTTGCCATTGGTGCCAAAAGCAATATCCCGGTCCCGGCAATTGTACTCGGAGCGATCTGCGGAGTGTTAGCAATGGGGATTCTCGGCCTTATCCTGGGGCCTGTTCTATTCGCTATCCTCATCACCGTCTGGCGGGATGTAACCACTGTTGACCAGCCACCGGAACCGGACCTGAACCACCCTGCTCATTCCGAATGGAGTGAGATATGGAAGAGTATTCTTCTTAGGAAAAAGTAAGCATATGACAACCACCAAAACCTTCATACCATTTTTAATTCTAACGGCCATGCTGGGCACCAGTGCCGGATGCGCAACCCTGCCGAACGTTTCTGAAGTGATCGATGAGGCGCCGGCAGCGGGGAAGCCGCGTCAAATAGTGTCGTCCAAGGGAGTGATCTCTCCCCAGAAAAGCAAAGCTGTCATGGAGCGACTGAAGCGATCGGTCGATCCGACAGACGTTCTGGAGCGCCACACCGCCGTTGTTGAGTCTGTCACCGAAAGCCCGCTGACGAAGGGAAACAGGGTCACTCTGCTCGCCGATGGCCAGGCCACCTATGCCGCGATGTTCAAAGCGATCAAGAAGGCCAAAGATCATATCAACCTTGAAAGCTATATTTTTGAAGATGATGAAACCGGCCGCACGTTCGCCGATCTACTGCTGCAAAAACAGGCGGATGGAGTTCAGGTACATGTCATCTATGACAGCGTGGGGAGCATGAATACCCCGGACGCATTTTTTCAGCGCCTGCGCGATGGCGGGATCCAGGTTGTCGGATTCAACTCGATAAACCCGCTGAAGGCAGGTGGGAAATGGGGGTTCACCCATCGGGACCACCGCAAGATTCTTATAGTAGACGGCAAAGTCGCCTTTATCGGAGGCGTCAACATCAGCAAGGTTTATTCAAGCACTCCCTTCAAGCGAAAGCACAGCAAAAAAGCGCCAATTCACTGGCGTGACACAGACGTCCAAATTGAAGGACCTGCCGTGGCTGAATTACAGAATCTCTTTCTTGACACATGGCTGAAGCAGAAGGGTCCGAAACTTTCCGAAGGGAACTACTTCCCGGAGCTGAAAGCGGCGGGAAATGCCCTGGTGCGAATTATCGGCAGCACCCCTGGTGAGAGCAACAGGATCCCTTTTATTGTCTATGTATCTACGATCAGCTTTGCAGAGCACTCGATCCACATGACTAATTCCTATTTTTTCCCTGACGACCAGATCATAAAGGCGCTGTCTGATGCTGCCGGGCGCGCTGTTGACGTTAAAATCGTTCTTCCCGGCATCACCGATTCTCAGTTGGCATTGTATGCTCAGCGGTCTTATTATTCTGATCTTTTGAAAGCGGGGGTGAATATATACGAGCGCAATACTTCCCTTTTGCACGCTAAGACTGCGGTAATTGACAATGTCTGGTCAACTGTCGGCTCAACCAACATGGACTTCCTGAGCTTACTGAACAATGACGAGGTGAATGCGCTTATTCTGAGTAAGGAATTTGCAGTCGAAATGGAGAAGATGTTTGCCGGGGATCTTGCGGATTCCAGGCAGATTAAATGGAATGAGTGGAAAAAAAGACCCTTATTGCACAAGGTCAGAGAGTGGCTGGTTAATTTATTCGTCAGATGGCTGTAAGACTTCGTCAGCCGTTGAAGAGAGCCGTATGAACCAGATGTATCAGTGCAGAAATATACAGAAATTTTTCCTGTCCATACTTGCCGCTGCGATTCTTACTTCTGCAGGTTTTGCTTCTGCTGTCGGAATTCCCCGACAGGGTGATAAACTTCTGCTGGACACCTATCACCGGCACAAGGCCAGTCTGGAGTCCAACTGTTACGGCCTGCCTCTCGTTGTGGAATCTTTTGAGCGAGACGACAGGGTGCACGTGGATGTCTACGGGATTTTCGATAATTCCTTCAGCAGTGTCGTCAACGCGCTCAAGGTTCCGGCAAACTGGTGCGATATCGTATTTCTCCACCCCAATATCAAGGCGTGCATTTACAGAAAATTGTCGAACGACTGGCTGCTGACCTTTTATCCCGGCAAGAAGGTCTATCAACCTCCGGAAGACGCGCGTCAGGTAATGTACCACTACCGGGTAGCTGATCAGCAGCAGGGGTACCTGGATATCATTCTAAATGCAGATGCAGGCCCGTTTGGCACGAAGAATCACCGGATGAGATTAGAGGCCCTGCCGCTCGACAGGGGAAGGACATTTGTCCACGTCAGTTATGCATACAGCGACAGTACGGCACTTCGCCTCGCGGCAAAGATCTATTTTGCGACACTCGCCCGAAGCAAGGTTGGTTTCACCGTGACCGGAAAGGACGACAGCGGCAATCCCGTCTATATCGGCGGACCGCGTGGTGCGCTCGAACGCAGCGCTGTCCGGTATTATTTGGCGATCCAGTCATTTATGGATACGCTGCACTACCCTGAAGACATGCGATTCAACATGAGAATCAACACGTGGTATGATCGTACGACCCGCTATAAGAGGCAGCTCTTCGACCTGGACAAGAACGATTATCTTACCTATAAGACCGCAGAACACAAGAACCAGGTGGAACTCCAGCGGCTGATCGTGCCGAACCCCCATTGAGCTCCAACCTAAGGTTCTGCATGAAAAAGCGGATTGACAGTGGGAGGTCATGAGTTTAACTGAAACGGTACAACGTTTATATTGTTTTTTTATTTTAGAAGCCGGAAGAGAGACTGTCTTCATGAACAATGAAACGATAATTAAAGGCATGGGGGCGATCCCTCACAGAGGAGGGGTAGCGTTCCGCGTATGGGCACCCCATGCACAGAAAGTATCCGTCATCGGAACGTTCAA
>JAQUCU010000242.1 GCA_028686055.1 Desulfuromonadaceae bacterium | reverse complement strand
GGAAATCAAGTTGATCGGCATGCGGGTGGAAGAGGCGCTGGCGGAGCTGGAGCCGTTTATCAGCCACGCCCACGCCGCCGGTCTGCGTGAGGTGCGGGTCATCCATGGCATCGGCACTGGCAGGCTGCGGGACGCCGTGCGGGAAGAGCTGGGGCGGCATCCGCTGGTGGAGGGATACCGGCCGGGCGAACCGCACGAGGGGCGGGATGGCGCCACGGTGGTTAAGTTGAGAACATGACGGGTCCCCCTTTGACAAAGGGGGATTTAGGGGGATTTGCCTTTTGGCATGAATAGCCGGTTACGCAGCCTTCTGCCTGTGAGATCCAGATATATCACTCTGGCTCTTATGAATAGCCGGTTACGCAGCCTTCTGCAGCCGTTCAGCAACCCAAACTTTGATAATGGATTGCCGTGGAACTCCAAGGCGGCGGGCTTCTTTATCCAGTTGCTGGATCATCCAGAGTGGAAAATCGACATTCACCCTTTTTTGATCCTGTTTAGGCCGCCGGGCTTTGGAAATATCCAGATATTGAGATATATCCTCGCTGGTTTCAAATTTCTTATCCAGTTCTTTAGCCTTCATAAATTGTAATCTCCTCTTTTCTGGAACGACGTACCGAGATGATACGGATTGATTCACCTCGGTACGTAATGATTCCCGACCAAACTTTCCCGTCGATCATACCAATTACCATGAATCGCACTTCATCGCATGTCTTAAGCGGAATTTCAATATAATCGGCATCATCCCAGATAGCCTGTGCCTGCACAAAATCAATCCCGTGTTTTCCACTGTTGACTATAGATTTATCTGGGTCGAATTCAAAACGCATAGCTTATTTTATACCTTTTTTATACCTGTTAGCAACCACAATTACCCTTTTAGCTCCCACACCGTCAGCTCCGCCACTGTATGCTGAAACTTTCGCCGCGTCTCGCGGATCACGAACGGCACGTCCAGCGGCTCTCCCAGCAGACGGAAGTGGGGCGCCAGCGCCTCCTTCAGCCCGTCGATCGACCAGACCGGTTCGCCCGCCTCGCGGTACCCTCCCAGCCACTCCTCTTTTTTGGTGTACTCCTCCAGCCAGGTATAGGGCGAGGTCAATACCAGCAGGCCGCCCGGGTTCATCCGCTCGTGAACCATGGAGAGGAAGCGGCGCGGCGAGTAGAGCCGGTCGATCAGGTTGGCGGCCAGGACCAGGTCGTAGCCGCTGAATTTTTCGGGGAGGTTGCAGGCGTCAGCCTGGAAAAACTGCACCCGGTCGCGGATGCTCTCCAGCCCCAGCTCCGCCAGGGTGATCTCGTGGAACGAAACAATTTCCCCCTCTTCCGGCAGCGCGTAGCGGAGGGAGCCTTCCTCCTGCATCCGGGCGGCCAGGCGGAAAAAACGGGTGGAAAAGTCCAGCCCGGTCACCTGTTCAAAGCCGCCCCGGGCCAGTTCGAACGATGACCTCCCCAGGGCGCACCCCAGATCGAGGGCGTGGCCGAGTGTGCGCCCCTGCATCTGCTCCAGACAGATTTTTGCACACGCCACCGGAAAATTGGCGACACCGAAATGTTCCGGCCCGTAGTGGGCATCGCAGTACTGGGCCGCCAAGGCATCGCCTTCGTACCGGTCGTCGTTGATGACCACCGGAGCGGCACTTTCCACGTAGCGGAAACCGGCGTGCTGGAAAAAGTGCCGCCGGAAGGCATATCGTGAATCCCGCGTCGCCTCGTTGCCGGTCGAGATCCAGGAGCCTCCCCTGATCAGGTTGTGGAGCGTGTCGAAGGTCGGGGTGGAGAAGTCGTCGTACCAGGGGTGGATCTCGAAACCGTGGAACGGATAGATCGGGGTTTCTGTCCACTGCCAGACGTTGCCGATTACGTCAAAGAAATCGCCGTTCCTGAACCGGTCGATCGGGCAGGAGGAAGCCCACCATTCCAGGTTGATGTTACCCGGCGCTCTGTGCCAGTACGGCTGGTCAGGGATGCTGCAGAGGTCCCGCAGCTGGTTCCATTCATCCTCGCCCGGCAGGCGGATCGGGGTGCCGGTCAGCGCTGATTTCCAGTTGCAGAAAGCCTTGGCCTCAAGGTAATTGACCTCCACCGGCCAGTTCCAGGGCATGTCGATCTCCGCAGCCATCGTGCGCAGTCGCCAGCCGTCACCTCCCTTGATCCAGAAAAGGGGATGCCCGGCCTGTTTGAACTCGCGCCAGTTCCACCCCTCATTGCCCCACCACTGCCGCTCAGCGTATCCGCCATCTTCGACGAACTCCAGGAACTCCCGGTTGGAGGTCAGGTACTGCGCCGCCTTGAAACCGGTCACTTCGGTGGTGTGCACGCCGTACTCGTTATCCCAGCCGTAGAGCGGGTGGTCTTTCCCCTTGCCGAGCGTGACGATCCCTCCCGCCACATCCAGAAGCCGGTTGGCGGGAGGCTCGCCCGCGTCGGTACAGATGTCCCACAACGGGAGCTGCCGTACCTGATCGATCGGGAGCTGACGGATCAGCACCGAGGATGTTTCCAGGTGGATGCGCTCATGCTCAATGCCCATCATGATCCCCCAGAACGGATCCTCCCAGGATATGGGGAGGGTCAGTGGCAGGGTGCGGATCAACCTGTCCACCAGTTCACGGACCTGGTCGCGATATTCCTTGACCTGTCCGCGGGTCGGCCAGTCGTAGTGCGCCTCATTCAGGTCATCCCAGGACATCTCGTCCACCCCGACGGCAAACATCGCTTCGAAGCGAGGATTGATGCGTCTGTCGATGACCCGCGCGACTGTCAGCTTGTTGATATAGAAGGTGGCCGTATGGCCGAAATAGAAGATCAGCGGGTGGCGTAGCCGGTCGGCGCGGAGGTAGAACGTGTCGTCGTAGCGGAGGGTGTCGTACAGTTTTTCGTCGATATCGAAGGTGGCGTGGAAATAGTCGAGAATCTCGGCCCGTTTCTGTTCCGGGTCCCCCTCGTTGAGGATGATGGTGTGGGTTTGGCGCAGATCCATGAGGTTCCTCCGTATGTGTGCGGTTACATTGTGGGGAAAGTATAGCCGAATATCATGCGGAAACAATCGCGCTGCCGCACAGTTTTTTTCATTGCCGCGAACTCAAGGCAGAAAGGTATAGGTCAGCGGTTTCTGCTTGATGAGCCCGGTCAGCTTCTGCAGCAGCAGCTCGTCTTCGTTCCGCAGTGTCGTTTCCACAAGCCTCTGTTCGCGCCGGGACAGGGTCAGGGAATCGCAGAGTGCACCGAACACCGCAACGTCATTCATCTGCCCGAGGAGCGTCTGGTATTCCTTGAGCAGCCCGAGGATGGAGCCGGCATCAGATTCCAAGACCGGCGCGACGATTTCAAAGAAGTAGCGCCACTGTTTGATGGCTATCCGGAGGAGGTGGCGGGATTTGCGCTGTTCGGGGGAGGTGGCAAGGGGGAGAAGGTCGTGTATCGGCTGATAGAGCCTGATGCAGGTGTCGGAAAAATACGTCGGTAGTAAATGTGTTTTACCGGCTGTAATCCGATGCTCTCCAAGCCGGGCCGCCGCTTTGCGCACGGTCCGGTTGAGACGGTGACGGTCAAAAGCGGTGAGACTCTCTTTGACCCGTGCCAACTCACCGCCCCGCATCTGGGTGAGCAGGTAGCAGAGCTGATATCCGCCTGCCGATTCGGCCGGTGTGTGCAAGCGGAAGAACAGCAGTGCCTCGTCG
>JAQUCU010000241.1 GCA_028686055.1 Desulfuromonadaceae bacterium | reverse complement strand
GGGGTCGTTGAATATATCATCCACGCGTGTCGTCAGACCACCGGGCTCGAAAGCCACTCCCCGGTCGCTTGTTATATCAAGATCGGCAATACGCTTGAGTATAATGTCCGCTCCGACCTTGGAGCGGATAACATCAGCGTTCTCGCGCAGCAGCTTGACGACTCCCGCGCCGATATTGCCGAATCCTATCAGACCAACCTGAATATCTTTCATTATTCCTCGCTTGACAGTTCGGTTTTTTCGCAGGCCTCGATCTCATCAAGAATGCCGTTCACAAACGCCGGTGATTCCTTGTCCCCATAACGTCGGACGATTTCAATCGCCTCGTTGATGCTGACCTTTTTGGGTATGTCGGCACGGAACATCAGCTCATACGCAGCCAGACGCATAACGTTCAGATCGACCAGCGGCATCCGTGACAGCGACCAGTTTTTTGAGCGGGCACGGATGGCCTCATCGATGACTTCACGCTGAGCCTGTACACCCTGCACCAGTCCTTCAGCGAACTCCCGCACCTTTCCGGTAATTTCAACATGTTCCTCGCGGAAGGTCTGCAAGGTTTCACGTAGGCCGGCAGAGCTGTTTGAATCGAGCGCATACAGCATCTGCAGTGCCAGTTCCCGCGCTTCACGCCGCAGTCCCATTATTTCAGCACCTTCAGCAGACTGACCGCTTCAATAACAGTAACGGCCGCATCGAACCCCTTGTTGCCGGCCTTGGTGCCCGCCCGTTCCACCGCCTGTTCAATCGTATCGGTAGTCAGAACACCAAAGGCAATCGGAACGCCGCTCTCAAGAGACACCGACGCCACCCCCTTGGAAACTTCGGAGGCGACATAATCGAAATGAGGCGTAGATCCCCGTATAACAGCGCCGAGGCATATCAGAGCATCGTATTTGCCGGACTCCGCCATCTTTTTGGCAAAGAGAGGGATCTCAAACGCACCAGGCACGCGCGCAACATGGATATTTTTGTCATCAACACCATGGCGGAGCAGTCCATCAACAGCCCCCTCCAGCAGACGTTCGCAGATAAAACTGTTGAAACGGCTGACAACAATACCGAACTTCTGCCCCTTGCCATCTAACTTACCTTCAAAGAACTGCGGCATGATTACCTCCCGGATTAAGCGCAAATTAAATGGTGATACTACCATATTTTTTTGTGCTGGGTAGAAAAAATATATGGTGAATGCAGGCCGATTGAGCCTTAAACAGCCCAAGCCCCAAGAATATCACTTGTCAAAACGTGTCCTGCTGTAACAGCGGTTACCATGGTGCACTGATGATTAGCCATGGCAACACTTGATAACGTGGATGATGCGACTGGGCCTAATCCTTTTCTGCAGAAGCCAGCGCCTCTTTGTAGGTAGCCAGCACACCGCCGTTCTTCATGACAAATGCAGCGGCGTCCCCCCTTTTCGCAAAAGCCCATTTCGCTACCCGTGTCATGACACCCTTCCTGCTTCCGCCGATTACCCAGGTCGCCTTTTCAGCAGCAACCAGTTTTTTGGTATACAGATCAGCAACCTCGACAGCTTTAACCGGCTTCCCCTTGCTGATCTTTAGTTCGGTAACCAGACAATGGATGCTGCACACTCCGACAGATGAACCGTCTGAATAGGTGATCAGCATTCGTGAATGGGCAAATTTTTCCCGATCCATACCGCAATGGTGGCAGGTACTATATTTTTCAACGTCAGCGCAACTTGAGCCGGAAACGACTTCTGCAACGTACCCCTGACCGGCATGGCCCGGCATCTGATTCGCCAGAACGTTACCGGCACCCAGGAACAATACTGCAACAAGACCACATGCTAAAGTATATTTCATAATGTTCACACTCCCCTCCGGATTTACAGCTGCAGCAATATATCGGAAATAAGCTGACCACGCAACAGTCGCAAGCGGATATATACAAACAGGGTTGACTTTACGTTAAGTTATACCTAACACTGTGCCTGTACGTGCAATCAAACGGGCCGTCAAGGAGCTGACCGATGAATCTCAGCAAAAAACATATACTGGCGTTTTTCAGACAACGTGAGGAAGCCGTTCCTTTTGCGGTCCTTGAACGTGAGTTCGGCGGGCGCCATATCAAGCGCGAGCTGGAAAACCTGCTGGAAGATATGGCCGAAGACGGTGAAGTGATCCGGCTGAAGGGGAACAGTTACACCCTGCCAGGGAAAATCAAAACAATACGGGGGCGAATCTCCGTCCACCGCGACGGGTACGGCTTTGTTACCCCGGAAGGGGGCGGAGAGGACATTTTCATTCCGTCAAAGTTTCTGAAGGGTGCGCTGCATGGCGACCTTGTTGAGGCCAGCTCCTCGCCGAGTCGCATGGGGGGGAACAAACTGGACGGACGTGTGGTGGCTGTCGTCGAACATGCCACCAGCCGCATCGTTGGCCGCTACGAGGAGACACGACGCGGCGCAATTGTCATCCCCGATGATCAGCGCCTCAACCTGGTGGTATCGGTCCCGGCCAAAGGGCGCGGCAAGGCGGAGGACGGACATCAGGTCGTGGCCGAAATGACATCATACCCGGCCGGCGGCCGACCTGCAGAAGGGAAGATCATCGAGGTCCTTGGATGGCCGGACGATCCTGAGGTGGAGGTTCAGTCGGTTATCCGCCGCTTCGATCTGCCGCACATCTTTGCTCCGGAAGTACTGGCCGAGGCCGACGGGATTGCAGAGGCAGTTTCGCCGGCAGATCTCAAGGGGAGGATGGATCTGCGCCCGATGCCGACCGTAACCATCGATGGCGAGACTGCCCGCGACTTTGACGATGCTGTTTCCCTGCGGCGTGAGGGACAGAATTTCCGGCTCTGGGTTTCGATCGCCGATGTTTCCCATTATGTAGGAAAAGACAGCACGCTCGATCGCGAAGCCTATCTGCGCGGAACCTCCGTCTACTTCCCGGATCGCTGCATCCCGATGCTTCCGGAGCGGCTTTCGAACGGCATCTGTTCGCTTAACCCCGGCGTGGACCGCCTGACGATGACGGCTGAAATACTCTTTGACCGGAGCGGGGCGATGCTGGAATCATCCTTCTATCCCAGTGTCATAAAAAGTGCGGCACGCCTTACCTACACGATTGTAAAGCAGATTATTGTTGACGGCGACCCTGAACTGGCCGACAGGTACCGGCCGGTCTCTCCGATGCTGCTGGAGATGAAGGAACTGGCGCTGATTCTGATGGAGATGCGCAAAAAGCGGGGCAGTATTGATTTTGACCTGCCGGAGCCGGAAATCATCATCGGGCTTACCGGCCAGACGGAGGGGATTATCCGCGCCGAACGCAACCTGGCCCATCAGCTGATCGAGGAGTTCATGCTGGCAGCCAACGAGGCGGTGGCACGGTATGTCACAGGTCGAGATATCCCCTTTCTGTACCGTGTCCACGAGAATCCGGACCCGGTAAAACTGCAGACCTTTCAGGAATTTGTCTATGGTTTCGGCTATGAGTTCAAGCTGGTTGAAGAGAGGGTCAAACCGTCCGAGCTCCAGCGCCTGCTGGCCCAGGCCGACGGCCGCCCCGAAGAGCGTATGATCAACTACTCCCTGCTCCGCTGTATGAGACAGGCCCGTTACTCCGCCGACAACGTCGGGCACTTTGGCCTGGCATCGGACTGCTACTGCCACTTTACCTCCCCGATCAGGCGTTATCCGGACCTGGTGGTGCACCGGATACTGAAGGC
>JAQUCU010000240.1 GCA_028686055.1 Desulfuromonadaceae bacterium | reverse complement strand
ACACCCCTTTCAATCACTCCTCTTGGCTGTTTTCGCCCTGAAGACGGCCAGGCGGCGGGCTATAGACAAAAAAGACAAACTTATGTTCAACTCATTTTTTCCATAAAACTATTCTCCTGCACAGCCTTGTCCACTAAAACAATTCCTGCAGCTTTCAGATCACGATCCGGCGACTGAATTTAACTGCATCTGTTTCCTTTGGATTGTTTTTTACGTATACTGCTTCGCAATGTTTTCAACTCACCCCAAGAAGGTCCCGTATGGCCAGATGCTCAAACTGTAAAGCCCCGTTGTCTCCCGGTTCATTGATCTGCGCCTATTGTGGCAATCGTAACGACATTGACCTGAAGGGGATCCACTACTATACCACCCACGATACTGATCTACCTCGCACCTGTCCTCGTTGCAACATCAAACTAAAGAGTCTTGACCTGAAACTTCACGGCCGTTTTTTGATCGACAGGTGTGAACAGTGCCTGGGGCTGTTCTTTGATCCAGGCGAACTAGAAGCCCTGCTTGAGGCAACCGTTGCAAATGTATCCGGCATAGACCGGGCTGGCCTTGAGGCGATTAATGAAAAACGGGAGGTCAACCAGTATCCAATCGCCTACATTAAATGTCCGGTCTGCTCACAACTGATGAACCGGGTCAATTTTGGCGCCAAGAGCGGTGTGATTGTTGATCGTTGCAGAGAACATGGGGTCTGGCTGGACGGTGGGGAACTGCGACAACTGTTTGAATGGATGAAACTGGGGGGGCAGCTTCTTGAACAGGAGCGACTGGAACAACAACACCGGGAGGCAGAGCAACGGGAAAAGGAGCAACGTCAAAAACTAAAGGGCTATGAAAACGAACCATCCCCCTTCGGCAGCTTCAGTGATCCGCTACGCCAATCCGATCCCGATCTGTTCGGGATCATCGTCAAAGCGATCCGCTTTTTTACGTAACATCTTGCACCTCTGGCCTTTCAGTCAGCTACAAACTTTTTGGAATTCTTCAGTGACTGGAAACTGACCATCTTGCGCTGATACTCATCATACAGGTTCAGGTGCAACGACCCCAGACTCTTGGCCAAGGTCAACGGTGTGATTGCCTGCAGTTCAGGAATTGCATCATAGCACTCTTGTAGCCGGTAATTGGGGATCCCGGGACGAACATGGTGGACATGATGGAAACCGATGTTACCTGTCACCCACTGCAGCAACCATGGCAGCTTGTAATAGGAAGCCCCTTCCATTGCCACCCGCCAGGGATCCCACACCTCGTGACGTGCCCAGTAAACCCCTTCAAACTGATGCTGATTGTAAAACAACCAGACACCAAGCGTTGCAGCAAATGCAAGAATCGGTAACTGGACCAACAGGTAGGTTCGGAACCCAATGGTCAGACTGGCAATTACGACAATTGCAGCAATTGCCAGGTTGGTAAAGATTACACTGATAAAATCGATTTTTTTTGCGCCGGGCGACGGATAACGGTTGCGCAGGAGGAAATAATATAGCGGACCAATACCGAACATAATGACCGGATTGCGGTACAATCGATAGGCCAGCCGCTTCAGAGGCGTTGCTGTCAGATATTCCTCAACAGTCATTATTGTTATGTCACCCATACCACGCCGATCCAGATCACCGACGGTAATATGGTGTCCGGCATGGCTGCGTCTCCAGTCGTGAAATGCAGTAAAGGTCAGGATGCCACAGCAATAACCGATATTCCTGTTCCAACGTGGCGAAGCAACAAATGAGCCGTGGGTGCAATCGTGAAAAAAGATAAAAATGCGTGCGAATAAAGCCGCTGCTATCACAGCAAGAGCCAGGGTGATGCCATAGGGATAACTATTTCGTATGGTCTGAACCATCAGAATCATCAACAGCAGATACGGAATCAGGGTGGTAAGGAGTTGCCGGATGGCAATGTTGGTTTCAGATTGTGCATACTGGGCAGTGGCCTTATACCATTCCGGCTTTTCCTTTTTTGTGACAACAACCACAGGATTGAAGGACATGCGTAGCTCCTCCGGCTTCCCACCTCGGTCCCTCTCACTACCAACACAATGAGAATCAGCAGGAATAATAAAAAGACTGTATAAATGTTAACACATTCCAGGGTTGCTCATATGCTTTGTCAAGTAAACCGTTTACCCGTCTTGTGTATCACGACTGCCAGCTTTCATAACATGCAGGACGCCTTGTTACGGTTTCAACCTAAACTTGATCGAGAATCTGTCATCATCTGATCCGTATTTGTATTTAAACTTGATATGTTCAGGCATGACGCCATTTCCAAAAGGAATCTCCATATTGAATGGCTCTGCTCCCTGCAACTGTAATGGCATAAAATCATACGTTTTTCGTGCGATTACTTTTCCTTGCCCATCGAGGAGTTCCGCTTCAAACGCCACATTGTCATAGGCAGAGTTAGCCGGGATATTCATTATTGTGCCTTCGATACGGACAGTTTTATTCAACTTTTCAGCTTTCCAGCTGATATCCATATCTGTACTGTTATACTGCTGTGAAGAAAAAGCAGGATTCCGGTCCAACTCCTTATGTGAGGCGGCACAGGCAGCCAATGACAGAGAAAGAATAACAGATAAAATAGTATAAAACATAGTGATGCCTCCCCCACTAGATTTACATAGTGTACACGTAGTTAAATTCACAATGCATGCCAAACGCATAATCATTTAAATACGCAATAAAAACGCCATATTAATAAACAACGCAACAGAATGCCAACTGTCTGTTTTTTTGCACCGGTCGAGTCACCGGCACCCCCGAAGACACGTAAAGGCACAACTACCGCACTTGTGCGACCTGTTAACAATCGTGCTGCATATAAATTATGGAGCCATACCGTAAAAGCGCTTCTGGCCGCTTACTGGTACGACACAGGTCTCGGCATTATTCAATCAGATTCAATTTGACAGGCTGATGAAGTAGTTTATGATCACTGAGCGGCATGGAATAATGTGACACAAAGGTGGCAGGATAGCGGGAAAAACAAGAGAAAAATGGCTCAACGGCCATCAGGTAGCGTCATCATGGAAAAACAGGAATGCAATTGTAATAAAAAAGCTGCTGCAACAGCATGTCAGGACTGCGGCAATATATCGCAACTACCCTACTGGTGTGAGACCTGTCAGCGGCCCGTACCCGAGAAACGCTGTCCGGGATGCGGACTAAAGGCCCGCAAAATCCGTCGCACGGAATGTTCCTAAGTAGCTTTCAGAAAATTGGTTTGCAATGGCAAGTTACCCATTGCTAGCAACGTGGCAGCACTCCGGGAACCGCAATCCCCCTGCTAAAAATTCCAACATATTGCTGAATCAACTGTTCATCCTGCTCTGCTGAATGGCTGATCAGATTCTCTGTGGCCAGGGTACTGAGAAAGAAATAATTGATCATACCGGCAAGGGCTAAAGAGGCATTCACGGCATGAATGTCCTGCCGGAACAGTCCCTGACTGATCCCTTCAGCAACAACCTCTGCAAGAATCCTGATCACCTTATTGATCGCCGGAGCAACGATAGTAGAGAAATAAGCAGTAGGGTTGGTGAGTTCACTCGTATAAAAGCGCAGTAGCTGAGGATTATTGCGGTGCATACGTATTGAAGGGCATCATCGGCCAGGCGGCTACGGCCATGTTGGCCCAAGCCAATCAGAAGCCACAAATGGTATTGAAGTT